>CAJWFS010000087.1 GCA_913030665.1 uncultured Acidimicrobiaceae bacterium | reverse complement strand
GACGGATGATCGACCTCATCCAGCAGGAGGAGCTCTCGGTCGCCGACCTGGAGGGTGTGGTGATCGACGAGGCCGACCGCATGGCCGACATGGGCTTCATGCCCCAGGTCGAGTGGATTCTGAGGCGGACCGAGAAGAAGCACCAGACGCTGCTCTTCTCAGCCACCCTCGACGGCATGGTCGGCGCCCTGATCAGCCGCTACCAGACCGATCCGGTGACCCATGAGGTGGCATCGCGTGAGGTGACGGTGGCCGAGATGGAGCACCGCTTCCTGGCCGTCCACGAGATGGACAGGGTGCGGGTCGCTGCCCGGATCGTGGAGGCCTCCAACAGGACGATCATCTTCTCCCGCACCAAGTGGGGTGCCGACAAGCTGACCGGGAAGCTGCTCGGTGAGGACGTGAAGGCGGCCGCCATCCACGGTGACCTGAGGCAGGCCCAGCGCGAGAAGGCACTCTCCGACTTCCAGTCCGGCAGGGTCAAGTGCCTGGTGGCCACGGACGTGGCCGCACGGGGGATCCACGTGGACGACGTGGACGTGGTCATCCACTACGACCCGCCGTCCGATGCCAAGGCCTACGTGCATCGTTCGGGCCGTACCGCCCGTGCCGGGGAGTCCGGCGTGGTGGTCAGCCTGGTGCTCTGGAACGAGGAACTCGAGGTGCGCAAGTTGTTGCGCCGCCTGGGGATGAGGCAGCCGATCGTGGAGGTCTACTCCAACGATGTGCGGCTGGACGACCTGATGGCGTGGGACCCGGGCAACGAGGCCGCCTGACCTGACGCCGCAGATCGGGACCGGCTCTTGGTGACCGACCGGCACCTGGACCTGACGGCCGACCGGCTCGCCGAGGAGGCGGCTGTGCGACTGCAGTCGGTAGACGATCGTCGACGACGCGGTGCGTTCTTCACCCCGCCGGACGTGGCCTCCGGCCTCGTAGCCGAGGTCGTGGAGCGGGGAACGGTCCTGGATCCTGCCTGTGGCGGCGGGGTGTTCCTGCTGGCCGCCGCCCGACGCCTCTTGGAGGTGGGTTCGGCCGATCGTGGTTCCATCGTGCGCAGGCACCTATTCGGTGCTGACGTGGATCCTGCATCTGTGGACGCCACGCGTCGTGTGCTGGGGGCCTGGGCTGATGTCCGCCCCGACGAGGTGTCCGGCGTGGTCGTGGCTGATCCGCTGCACGAAGTAGCCGATCCATGGCCGGACCGGCCGGCCGACGGGTTCGACGCCGTGGTCGGAAATCCACCGTTCCTGGGCCAGCTCTTGGCCTCCACCTCGAGGACTGGTGCCGACCGCAAGCTGCTGAGGGAGCGATTCGGCGACCTAGTGGGGGCCTACACGGACGCAGCGTGGCTGTTCCTGGCCCTCGGCCTGGAGGTGCTGGCACCAGGAGGTCGGATGGTCCTCATACAGCCGCAGTCGCTGCTGGCGGCGAGGGATGCCGGCCCCGTCCGGGACCGACTGGTGAGGTCTGGTCGGCTGACTGGCCTGTGGCTTGACCGTTCGGGCGTCTTCGCCGGCCACGTCGAGGTGTGTGCTCCGATCGTGGAGACCAGGACCACCGGGTCGCAACCCGATGGTCCTGTGCGCCTCCTGGTCGATGGTTCGGTCCAGCCGGCGGGACATGTGCCGCCACCGGTACCGGGCGAGGCCTGGGGCGAGCTGGTGGCCGGCCTCCTGGGAATTCCGGAGGTCGAGTGGGTTGGTGGCCGGTCGGCTGGCGACAGGCGGATCGGCGACAGGGCAGGGGTGACGGCTGGCTTCCGGCAGCACTACTACGCCCTCGTCGGAGCCGTGCACGAGCGGTCCGGTCCGGCGGACCGTCGTGCGCCGCTGCTGACCACGTCGTCTGTGGATCCGCTGCACTCCCGTTGGTCGACGGTGCCGTGCCGCTTCGACGGGCGCCGTTGGACGGCGCCGGTGGTGGACCTGGCGGTGGTCGGGGACACCGACCCGACGGTCGGCTCCTGGTTTGAGGCACGCCGTCGCCCGAAGCTCCTGTTGGCCACCCAGACCACGGTCGTCGAGGTCGTCGTGGATCCGGTCGGGGACATGGTTCCCCTCACCCCACTGGTCGTCGTTGAGCCGGACCCCGGCGACCTCTGGCACCTGGCTGCAGCACTCAGCGCCCCGACGGTGACAGCTCTGGCGGCCAGGCGGGCGGTCGGCGCAGCCCGTTCGGCCGGACGCATAAAGTTGTCGGCCCGCCAGGTGGCGGACCTACCCCTGCCCGCTGACTCGACGGCATGGGATGAGGGTGCCGACCTGGCCAGGGCGCTCCACGGGGTCGGACGGGCCGCCACCCGGGATGCTTGGATGGAGTTCGGTGAGGTCATGGAACGTGCCTACGGGGCGTCGGATGAGGGCCTCCTTGAGTGGTGGTGGGCTCGCCATCCGGCCCGTTCCAGGGCCTGATCGGCCACCTGGCGCCGACTTGTCCCGACCCGGTACCAATCCGGCTCGCGTTACAGGTGCTTCTTCCGCCTAGAATGTCGTCACAACATCACGAGTGGCCCGGTTCGCCGGGTCCGGCAACCTGGGACGGACACCCAAGGTGCTCACCCACCGGAGACGGTGGGGATGTGGCCCGAGAGGGCAACGAAGTGTCCGCCGGCTGGCCCACGGGTCACGCTGTCGGCGCAGAGCGCTGGTGTCACCCGGGTAGGAGACCGGTTGCATGACGCACGAACCGACGAGCGACGACGGACACTCCGTCGACCAGCCCGTCCATCCGCGCGCCTACACGGCCGACCTACCGGTCACCGGTGCATGGCGTCCGGGCGACCCGGTCGGCGATCGGCTGTTCGCCCCGGTCGGTGGTGGCCGTCCCTTCGTGCTCGAGGGCGGCGGCGTCCTCACCGAGGTGGCAATGGCCTTCGAGACGTGGGGGGAGCTCTCTCCGGCGGCTGACAATGCGATCCTCGTCTGCCATGCCCTCACCGGTGACAGCCACGCCCATGGCCAGGCCGGAGCCGCCCATGCCACCCCCGGCTGGTGGAACGGCGTCATCGGGCCGGGATGCGGCATCGACACCGACCGGTACTTCGTGGTCTGCGTCAACTCGTTGGGCGGCTGTCAGGGCTCCACCGGCCCCTCATCGGTGGATCCGGAGACCGGCACGCCCTACGGGTCCAGGTTCCCGACGGTCACGACCCGGGACATCGTCCGCTGCCAGGCAGCCGTGGCCGACCACCTCGGCGTCGACTCATGGATGGCTGTAGTCGGCGGCTCCATGGGTGGGATGCAGGTCCTGGAGTGGGGCGTCATGTTCCCCGAGCGCGTGCGCTCCATCGCCCCGATTACCACGACGCTGGCTGCCAGTGCCCAGCAGGTGGCCTGGAGCGCCGTGGGTCGCACGGCCCTTGCCCTGGATCCGCGGTTCCGGGGCGGCGACTACTACGACGCCAGGCCCGGCGACGGCCCATTCGCCGGCTTGGCGATCGCCCGGTCTGTGGCCCAGATCACCTACCGCAGTGCCGAGGTGTTCGATGACCGGTTCGCCCGTGAACTGGTGGACCCCCGGTCGGTCTTCGGCCACTGGGACCGCTTCCAGGTGGAGTCCTACCTCGACTACCACGGCGAGAAGCTGGTCCGCCGGTTCGACGCCAACACCTACCTGACCCTGAATCGGACCATGGACCTGCACGACCTGTCCCGTGACAGAGGATCCATGGAGTCCGCAATCCGGCGCCTGGCGGACCTTCCCGCCATAACCATGAGCATCAGTTCCGACGTGTTGTATCCGACCGCCCAGCAGGCGGCCATTCGGGACGCCATTCGTGCGGCAGGTGGTCGGTGCGACCACCATGTGATCCAGAGCCCTGACGGGCACGATGGCTTCCTGCTGGCAACCCGACAGGTTGGGTCGCTGCTGGCCGGCTTCCTGAGAGAGGTGGATGTTTGATGGTCGAACCACGGAACCGTGCCGGAGGCGGAGGTCCGCCGAACATCGGCCCTGAGACGGCTGCCATCCTGGCCGGGCGAACCGAGGGCGAGCGGTCGTTGGCGCCGGTGCTGTACCCGTCGTCGACGTTCGAGTTCTTCACGGTCGAGGAGGGCAGGCACCAGGCCACATCCATCGCCCCCGACCGGTTCTACAGCCGCTATGGCAACCCGACAATCAACGCCTTCGAGGCCACGATCGCGGAGTTGGAGGGTGCCGAGGCTGCGCGGGCTTTTGCCTCGGGCATGGGGGCGATCAGTTCCGTGGTGCTGGGCATCTGTTCGTCTGGCGACCACATCGTGGCCCAGCGCCAGTTGTACGCCGGGACGCAACTGTTCCTGCAGACAGCCTGCCCGCGCTTTGGAATCGACGTCACCTTCGTGGACGGCACGCAGCCCGGAGCCTTCGCCGAGGCGGTCGTGCCCGGCAAGACGATGCTGGTGCTGGCCGAGACGCCGGCCAACCCGCGCCTCGACATCATCGACCTAGATGCCCTGGGAGCCATCGTCAACGCACTGACCGTCGTGGACTCGACGTTCGCCACGCCGATGGGACAGACGCCTCTCGCCCACGGGGTGGACTTGGTGCTCCACTCGGCGACGAAGGGGATCGCAGGCCACAACGATGCCACGATCGGTGTGGTGGCCGGATCCGAGGACCTCATGTCCTGGTTGTGGGGATTCGCTGTTCTGCAGGGCGCCAACGCCTCGCCCTATGACGCCTACAACGCCCACAGGGGGGTGCGGACCCTGGACGTCCGCCTACGCCAGCAGACCGAGTCGGCACGGCTGCTGGCTGACTTCCTGGAAGCCCACGATGCGGTGTCCGACGTGCGGTATCCGGGCCTGGCCTCCCATCCGCAGCATGAGTTGGCTGAACGTCAGATGCGGTCCATGGGCGGCCTGCTCACATTCGACCTGGCCGGTGGCCTGGACGCTGGCCGGCGGTTCGTGGAGGCGACGTTTATCGCACGTCAGGCCACCTCCCTGGGCGGGCCGGAGACGCTGCTCTGTCATTCGGCCACGACCACGCACGTCAGCCTCACGCCCGAGGAACTCGAGGCCTCCGGGATCGGGGAGGGGACGGTCCGGGTGTCATGCGGGCTCGAGAACGTCGGCGACCTGATCGCCGACTTCGGGCGTGGGCTGGACGCCGCGGGCTGAGGCACGCAACTACCATCGGGCCACGGAGAAGGGGCTGCCCGTGACGCGCATATGTTCCACAACCAGGAAGTCGGCGCGTGCCGGCATGGCCGTCGTGGTGCTGGCCGGCGGGCTCCTGCTCGGCGTCTCCAGTCCAGCCTTCGCCCAGGTGACCACGGTGGAGACTGTGCCGCCCGAGGTGGACGAGGACGGGCGGACGGCGGGGGACCGCATCGACCGGATAGTCGTGACGCTGCGGGTGCTGGCTGCGGTGCTCCTCGTGGGGACCGGTGCCTACTGGTGGCAGAGCCGGCCGGCCAACAGCGTGGCCGCCGGTGTCGCCGATCCCGGTTCCACCGACCGGTTGGACCGTGTGGTCGTCGAGGGTGCCCTCGAGGCCCGTATGCCGACGATCCGACCACCGGACGAGGTCGAAGCCGTCACGCTGCTCTCTGCTTCGGAACCGGTTCACGAACCGCCTGACGGCCCAGCGCCCGGGCAACCTGTCTAGGGTCTGGACATGTCTGAAACAGCTCTCGACCTCGAGGCCATGTTGGAGCGGTTCCGGGAGCGTGCAGCGGCGGTGCGTACTCGCACCCTGCCTCCGGTGGGCGGCGAGGAGCGCCAGCGCTTCATTGACCAGGCCCAGAACGACTTCCAGGACTTCGCCATCGTCGGGGACGCCGAGGCCAGCCTGGATGATGGCGTCCTGACGCTTCGGATCGACCTGGGCGGCACCTCCGGGGGCTGACCCTCGGCAGCGCCAAACGGGCGGCCTTCCGCTATCGTTCCGGTCTGACGCGGACGTAGCTCAGCTGGTAGAGCATCACCTTGCCAAGGTGAGGGTCGC
>CAJWFS010000086.1 GCA_913030665.1 uncultured Acidimicrobiaceae bacterium | reverse complement strand
GGTGGGCGCGGAGGGACTTGAACCCCCGACCCCCTCCTTGTAAGGGAGGTGCTCTAGCCAGCTGAGCTACGCGCCCGGGACCGGTGACCCTATCGGTATGCCCGGACCACGGATCGGGCCACCCAGCGGTTCAGAAGGTGCGGCGAGCCTCCAGGAGGGCATCGGCCAGGGCCGGGCTGGCGCCGGCCACCGGCGTACGTCGAACCTCGGGATCCAGCACGCAGAGGTCGCGACCGTGGGCGTCGGTAACTTCCACGCCCGCCTCTGAGCACACCAGGAGCGCCCCCACGTAGTCCCATACGCCGTGGGCGTCGACAGAACAGTCCACGTAGCCGTCCAGCCGTCCGTCGGCCACCGCACAGAGGTCCAACGCCGCAGCTCCCATGGCACGGAACTGGCCCCAGCCCAGATGGCGGGGTGGCAGGCCCGACAGGCCGATTATCGCCTCGTCCAACGGCGGCGCCGTGTCGCGATGGATTGTCTCGCCATCCAGGCGGGCCCCCCAGCCGCGCACGGCGTCGTATCGGCTCCCGCCGACCAGGTCCACGACGACGGCCACCCACGGCCCGTCATCGTCCACGGCACAGAGGCTGGTGGCGAACCACGGAAGGGACCGCGATGCGTTTGTGGAACCGTCCAGTGGATCCACGACGACGACCGGCGCACCGTCCACCGTCGGCGGGGCGAGGCCCGACTCCTCACTCAGTACGCCGTAGCCCAACGGGTCCAGCAAACCGTGGATCGCCCGGTCGGCGACCACGTCGCTGGCGTACTGGTCGTCACGACCGCCGGACGGCCCCCACGCCACCAGGTCGTCGAACACGGCGAGCACCGCGTCGGCCGCATCATGGAGGTCGCTCAGCACGGCGACGGGATCAGTTTTCATGTCGTGGGGGTCAGGCACCCGACCAGTGTGCCAGACCACTACGCCACCGCTATCGGTATCGGTATGGCCCTAACCTGTCGGGAACCGCAGGCCGCAGTTGACATGGAGGACCGCCAGTGGCAGTCGTCGACATCGCTGGATTCATCGCCGATCTCAAGGACCACGCCGCCGAGCACGGCTTCCACGTCCATGACGAGCGCCACTTCGTCGAGACCTACTCGATGCGACAGGCCTTCGAGGTGGACCTGCACCCGGAGGCCGCATGCGGTGGTCCCCTGGACCTCCACCTCTCCCTGGACCTGGAACCCCGGACGCTCATGGCATTCGAGGACGAGGTCATATCGCTCTCCGAGGACGAGGACCCCAGCGACGACCTGGTCGTGCAGATCGTGTTCACCTGGGCCCTCCCCCCTTTGGAGAACGGCCCCGATCTCCTGGTGCTCGCCACCGAGCTGGCCGGGCTGGGTGGTCCCGACCTTCCGACCCAGGTCTCCGCCATCGACTCCTTCGAGTCGGTCACCGACGCCCCGCAGCGTTCCCTCGGCGTGACCGCACGCCTGGAGACCCCGCTGGCGGCCCTGTTCAGGGGTGACGACACCAACTGGATGTGCGACGCCCTCGAGCGGTCCCGGGCGATCAGCGAGTACCTGCTTGGCCGGGCACCAGCCTGGCTGGGCGAGGAGGCCTGACCCGGACACCCATCGGGGGCCGACAACGCCTCGTCGGCGGCGCTGTGGTGGACTCCGACACATGGCCTTCCCAACCGACGAGACCGACCGTCTGCTGTCCACCACCAGGTCCGTCCGCCGCCGCCTGGATCTCGAGCGGGAGGTCCCCGAGGAGTTGCTCCTGGACTGCATCGACCTCGCCGAGCAGGCTCCGACCGGAGGCAACCAGACCAGTCGTCGCTGGCTGATCATCCGCGACCCCGACACCAAGGCTGCCCTGGCCGACCTCTACCGCGAGGCCGGCGGCGACTGGATAGTCGAGAACGCCGAACGGATTGCGGGCACCGGCCACCGCAACGAACGCACCCTGGACTCCGGTGCACACCTGGCCCGCAACCTCCAGCACGTGCCGGCGATCGTCCTGGTGACCATCTACGGCGAGCACGACGGCAGCGGACGACCCGGCCTGTTCGACTCGGTGATACAGGCGGCGTGGTCGTTCTGCCTTGCGTTGCGCTCCCGCGGCCTGGGCAGTGCCTGGACGACCCTGCACCTGGGCGCCGCCGATCGCGTCGCCGACCTGCTGGACCTGCCCGCCGGTGTCACCCAGATCGTGCTGCTCCCCGTGGCCTGGACGGTAGGCGACGACTTCCGACCGGCACCGCGACGTCCGGCCCGGGAGATCACCTGGTTCGACCGCTGGGGACATACCACCCAGCGGCCGGCCGAGGGACCGCTCGTCCTTGCCGATGGACCCGGTGTGACCGTGGAGGTCGAGGTAAAGGCACCACCCGACGAGGTCTGGCCCTACATCGCCGACATCAACCTGCCGGCCAGGTTCAGCGACGAGTTCCAGGGCGCCGAATGGATCTCCGAAGAGCCCGGCGTTGGGGCCACGTTCCTCGGAAGGAACCGGCGCGACGACATGCCTGAGTGGGAGGTGACCTGCCACGTAGTCGGCTACGAGCCCGACCACCTGTTCGCCTGGAACTCGGTCGACGCCGACAACGCTGCCGCCCAGTGGAGCCTTGAGCTGGTCTCGCTGGCCGGGGCCACCCGCCTGCGGTTCGCCATGGTGCTCGGCCCGGGACCGTCGGGCCTGACCATGATCATCGGGCAGATGCCCGACATGGAGGCGAAGATCATCGCCAACCGGCAGAAGGAACAGGCGGCCAACATGCGACGGTGCGTTGAGGGAATCCGCGACCTCGTCGAAGGACGTATCTGAACCAAACTCACCCGCCCATCGATTATCTCCGGCGGGCCGTGCTGCCCACACCCAGCCGGACCGCTGGACCATTTGACCGTTCTTCAATTCACCAGACAGAAAGACCTTCATGACCACACTCGGACTCTCCGCCCACGACCTACTCACCACCACCCGCTCCGTACGCAAGCGGCTGGACTTCGACCGCCCAGTCGACGACGACCTGATCAGGGAGTGCCTGGAATACGCAGTCCAGGCCCCCTCCGGCTCCAACAGCCAGGGGTGGCGCTTCATCGTGGTAACCGACGAGGAGAAGAAGGCAGGCCTGGCAGACCTCTACCGTCGGGGCTGGGACCTCTACACCTCGATGTCGGTGAGCGCCGGCGCCCTGGCAGAAGGCGAAGCGGACGAGAGGGCAGCCCAGCAACTCCGGGTCATGGGCTCGGCCTCCTACCTGGCCCAGAACATGCACCGCGTGCCGGCGATGCTCATCCCCTGCCTGCCGGGCCGCATCGACGGCTCGACCATGGGCGCAGCGTCAAGCCTGGCCTCGATCATCCCGAGCACCTGGAGCTTCATGCTGGCAGCCAGGGAACGGGGCCTGGGTACCTGCTGGACGACCATCCACCTCATGTTCGAGGAAGAGGCGTCCGAGTTGCTGGGAATTCCCTACGAATCCGTCAGCCAGGTTGCTCTAATCACGATCGGCCACACGATCGGAACCGACTTCAAGCCTGCCGGACGTGAGGGTGGTGCCGCTGCCGTCACCTCATGGAACGGTTGGGACTGACCGGACCCAGACGATCTGGTCGGCCTACGGTGCTCAGGCCGCCTCGACAGCGCTGGCCAGGTTCTCCAGCGTCGCTTCCATGCCGACGCGGTTGTAGCTCGCCCGGTCTGCCACCCCACTGGCCAGCCAACCGATCTTGACGAGCAGCCATGTCCGGTTGTCCACCCAGGACTCGGTGACCAGGCAGCCGGCCTCGGTCGGCTGGATCTCGTAGATCCAGTCACACCCGCCCAACAGCCCTATGCGCAATCGGAAGACCAGCCGGTGCGGCGGGTCGCACTCGACCACCTCCACGTTGGTTCGCCAACGGTGCCGGCCGTTGTGGTTGCGACCCCGGAACACCGCCCCGACCTCTGCCTCGGTGGCATCTCCGGTCCAGCTCCCGCCGTCGTTCTCCGGCGACCAGTCACCCATGTTCGCCAGGTCGGAGACCAGTGCCCAGACGGCCTCCGGCTCCGCCACCATCTCCCGTTCAACGCTCACCACTGCACTCATGTTCGACCCCGGTACGTCAGATGCACCGATGCTGGCCCATGGCCGGCCCGGGCGACGACGTGGCCGGTCAGCCCGCCACGGGAATGACCTGGATCGAGCCGTCTCCTGCCACCACGACGACCATGTCGTCGGCCCCGGCCCGGACCACGTCAAGGACGTCCACCGGGTCGGCCTCGACAGGTTCGGTGACGTCGAGGCGCAGATGGTGTACGACCCTCACGCCTGGCACCTCGCCGATCGCCGACAAGAGTGCTGAGGCCGCAGGACCCACGACCGTGACAGTTCGCAGCGAGGGCCGACTGGAGGCCGGCACGGAGGTAAGCCCGGATCGGAGGACGCGTCCGTGGTACACGGAGATTCCGGCAGTGGCGCCGATGAGGGCCAACGGAATCCGGAAGGTGGCGACGGATTCGACGTCCAGGCTGCCGTCCAACAGGCCGAACAACACCATGTAGACCATGGCCAGGATCGAACCCAGGACCACCAGGCCGGTCACACCGAACACTGCGAACAGGTACACGCGGCGAACGGCCGAGGACTCCTCGGGCACGCTGCCGGCGTGGGCCTGGATGCGATGCCATGCCCTGTTCCAGATCGGCACTCCCACGGCCAGCATGGTCAGTGCGAGGACCAGGAGCTCCCCCACCGCCCGGTCCCAGTCGTCCGGGGCCGGCATCACCTTGTGCAACACGATGCCAATCAGGACGGCCAGACCGACGGTTGAAGCCACGAGGCCGACGCCTGCCTCCAGGTGGTCGTAGAGGCGTGCGACCTCGTCGCGGCCGCCGGCCTGGCGGGCAACGGCGTGTGGCACCTCGGTCCGGTGGTAGGCCCACAGGGCCAGTCCGATCACCAGCAGCGTGGCGAAGATCGACAGGACGTCGAAGTGCTCCACAGCCGAGCCCTCCCGGGCCGACTCGAGGATCACCCACGACAGCACCGTGTAGAGGGACCCGGCGGCAGCGACCACCGTGGCCGCCAGCCCGCCCAGTACACCGACCACGAGGACGTAGGCGTCGCGCTCAGGGCTCCGATCGGACCTGCGTGCGTTGCGCCACCAGAACCACCACCAGGCAATGCCGAAGGCCACCAGCGGCCCGATCGAGCCGCGCAGCCCGTCCCAGCTGTTGGCCCACGAGGTGTCCCCCATGTACCTGTACCCGAACGTCAGCGGATCGGGCATCACGCCTTCGTAGGTCCACCGGAGGAGGTGTTCGACGATCACCGCCGTGCTGATCGCCATTCCGACCAGCGCCGCTCCCGAGGCGAACAGGAGGTGGATGGGGCGCCGCGTTCCCGGCAGCCTCCAGTGCACCACCGAGACGACGAACCAGACCGGTAGCGCCGCCTGTGCCCCCGAGTTGAACGACCAGCCGTCGATCAGCCAGCCGATGACCTGGATCGCGGAGCCGACGAGCACTCCGGACGAGACGAGGTCCACGGCCGAGAGGTAGAACGACCATCCGCCGGACTCCGCCTCGGCATCCGAGGACCGGAACCGGCGCCGCAACCAGAGGGCCATTCCCAGCAGCGCCGCCCCGGCCACGATCACGAGGCTCAGCCACATGGCCGATTCCTCGGGTCCTCCACCCCGACCATCCGACAAGGCGTCGAACAGGACCGCCAGGACACCGGTTGCGCCGACGGCCGTGGCGGAAATGAGGCCGAAGAGGAATCCGAACTCGAACAAGCGCCGAGCCATCAGGCCGACATCCACCCGCCTGCCTTCAGCCCGCCTGCGGTAGACGATGATGCCGAACACCAGACCCACCAGCAGAACGAACTCCACGAGACCTCCCGTCGGTCGACGCCCAAGCCTCGCGCAGTCAGTCAGGGGGTCGGCGTCACCCTGCTGACCTCACCCCTGGGGAGCTTCTGTCTCCAGCCAGTCGTCAAGGTCGGCGTCCTCCCAGTCCGACGGGCCGTAGACCGTGCCGGGAAGCGGGGTCATCAACTGCGTGTCACCTGCGGTCATGTACTCCGCCACCAGGTCCCGGCACCCGAGCAGGCGCTCGTCGGGCTCCCCGTCGTCGAGGCCCCGGGCGGAGTCCAGGCTGCGCTGCATCGACACCCAGGCGTCGACGGTCGT
>CAJWFS010000085.1 GCA_913030665.1 uncultured Acidimicrobiaceae bacterium | reverse complement strand
TCCCCTCCAGGGTGTTGATGAATCGAATACGGCAAAACGCCCGCCGAAGCGTGTGTGACGCCGGTCACTTATTTGATAATACGATACGGTACTGTATTCTCTTGATTCCGGCAACGCTCAGCCATGCTCGACGTGAGCCGTCGGTAACTGGTCGACCCCACCTGTCGGAGAGCGGGAGAAACACCGACATCTATCGGGGCACGGTATTTCAGATGACAGGGAGGACGCAAGGGTGGAAGACGGCAATGGGGTAATCGACATGGCACCCGTGCGGGCTGACCCGGCAGGCGACGCGATCCTCGATGCCGCACTCCGACTGATTGCAGACGGTGGTCTGACCGCATTCACAACCGATCGACTGGCCGCCGAGGCCCGGGTCTCCAAGACCTCCATCTACCGTCGATGGGCGGACAAGAAGGCCATCTTCCGGGCGGTGATGGAACATTGGGGTGGGCGCGCCCACGTCGAGGACCAGGGTGACTTTTCCGCCGAATTGGACGACTGGTATGCCGACAGGCAGGCCAAGTACAACCAGGCGGGCTTTCGCCAGGTCGCAGCGAGCCTCCTGCAGGTCACGGCACATGACCTCGACGTGGGAGAGGCCATGACCGCAGATCGCCACGCCACGTGGACGACCATGCGTGAGATCCTCTTCAGGGCGATCCAGCGGGGCGAGATCAATGCCGACGCTGGGATAGACCACCTCGAGCAGTTCTTCCTTGGCCCTATCTACTACCGGGCCGTTCTCGACGGACAGGAGCTCGACGACGACACGATCGCGGCCTTCCGCCGACTGGCCCTGGCCGCCGTCGGCTACGACGGTGGGATCCACCGATGATCACCGTCTACACGGCGCGACGGGTACACACCATGGACCCGTCGCTGCCCGAGGCGACAGCGGTGGCCGTGCGGGGGGACCGGATCATCGAGGTCGGCACGCTTGAGACGCTCCGGCCCTGGCTGGACGCCCACGAGCACCGGGTCGACGACCGGTTCGCCGATGCCTTCTTTCTGCCCGGACTCATCGACCCACACGTGCACCCGGCGCTCATGGCGATCCTCTTGGCGACCGAGTGGATCACGCCCGAGTCGTGGGATCTGCCGGGAGGCGGCGTTGAGGCCACCGTCGGCCACGAGGCCTACCGGGCCCGGCTGACCGGGTTGGAGGCCACCCACCCTTCCGGCCAGCCGTTCGTGACGTACGGCTGGCACCAGCAGTACCACGGCTTGATCAGCCGGTCTGACCTCGATGCCATCTCGACCACCCGGCCGATTGTCGTGTGGGCCAGGTGCTTCCACGAGCTCTGGTGCAACGGAGCGGCCCTCGAGTGGCTGGATGCCGCAGAGGGGGCGGCCTGGGACCCGCACATCGACCTCGAGACGGGTCGGCTGTGGGAGTCCGGGCTCGTCTGGGGCCTGAACACCCTGCGAGATGACCTGTTCGCCGACGGACGGTTCGAGGTGCTGATGGAGGACGTTGCCGCGTTGGTGCATCGCGGCGGTGTGACGACCATTGCTGATGCCGGCTTCGGAGGCATGGCCCTACCCGATCGGGAGTTGGAGGTGCTGGCCCAAGTCCACGAAGGCGACCACGTGCCCTTCCGCCAATACCTGATTCCGCAGGTGGCGGCATTCAAGCGGGCATTCGGGTCCGAGGCCGAGGACCGTATGGCGGCCCTGGATGAGCACGCCTCGGAACGCATCAGGTTCCTCCATGCCGGCAAGTTCTTCGCCGACGGGGCCTTTATGGGTCAGATAATGCAACTTCGGGAACCCGGCTTCATCGACGGCCACGAGGGTGCATGGATGGCTGACCCGGACCGTATCGCCCACCACATTCGGCCCTTCTGGCATGCAGGTAAGCAGGTGAACGTCCACGTCACCGGTGACCTCGGCGTGGACGCCGTGCTGGACGCAGTCGCCGAACTGCTGGACGAGAAGCCCCGGTTCGACCACCGGACGGTGCTGCACCACTTCGGCATCTCGACCCAGGCCCAGTCCCGTCGGGCCGCCGCCCTCGGCTGCGCTGTGCAGGTGAACGGGTACTACCTCCGCTACTTCGGCGACCAGTTCGTGGCCGAAGGCCTGGGTACCGAACGGGCCTCGTTGATGACCAGGGTGGGGTCGGCCCGGCGCAACGGTATGAGCGTGGCGCTGCACTCGGACCTGCCTATGGGGCCGCTGCAGCCGATGCTCGGTGCGTCGATCCTGGCCACACGAATGTCGGGCACGGGCGTGGTGCTGGGCCCAGAGGAACGCCTGAGCTCGTACGACGCCCTGGCGGCGGTGACCATCGAGGCAGCGTGGCAGCTGAAGCTGGACCACGAGATCGGTTCCCTGGCGTCAGGGAAGTTGGCCGACCTAACCGTGCTGGACGCCGATCCATTCGAGGTCGACGCGGCGGCCTGGCCCGACATCGGCATCCTGGCCACCGTGCTGGGCGGCCGGGTGTATCCGCTCGAAGATTCTTGACTGGCAGATAAGCCATTGGCAGATCGTGATCGGTCCATGACCGGGGGTTCTCCCATCCATGGAGACGCCGGACCCGAGGCCGGGTCCAAGCTCATCCCGATGGTGGTGCTGGGCGGCTGGCTGGGTGCCGGCAAGACCACCCTGCTGAACCGGCTGCTCAGGGCGGCGGACGACGGCGAGCGCATAGCCGTGGTCGTCAACGACGTCGGTGAGGTCGGCCTGGATGCCGAGTTGGTGGCGGCCCGGGACGGCGACACCGTGGAGCTCACCAACGGCTGCGTCTGTTGTTCCATCGGTGATTCGCTCGGTGTGACCCTGCGTGACCTGGTGCTCTCGGACCGACCGCCGGACCGGCTGGTGATCGAGGCCAGCGGCGTGGCCGAACCGGACCGGGTTGCCGCCTACGGCGATCGGCGACGCCTGCGGCTGGACGGCGTGGTGGTGGCCGTCGACGCCGTTGACGTGGTGGACAGGGCCGGTCATGTCACCTATGGGCCGCTGGTGCGACGGCAGGCCGCCGCCGCCGAACTGCTGGTGGTGACCAAGGCGGAAGTCGCTACCGACGGCGGTGCCGCGGCCCGTGCCTGGTGCGCCGACGTCGCCCCGGACACCCCCGTGGTGGAGGCGTCCGACGACGACCGGTGGGTGCTACTGGTGTTGGGCGGCCTGGACGCCGCTGAACCCACGCCCACCGACGCTCTGGACGTGGCGGTTGTCTCCACCACGTGGCAGGCCGCAGGCCCGGTCGACGTGGGGCTACTGATCTCCGTGTTGGCCGACAACGCCCACCTTCTGCTCCGGGCCAAGGCCGTCGTCACCGATGGGCACGGCAGGCACGCTGCCGTTCACCTTGCCGGAGGCCGGGTCACGGTCGAGTCGGTCGATGGTCCGGCCTCCGGAAGGCTGGTAGCCATTGCCGCCCCGGGAACCATCGACCCCGGGGACCTAATTGCGGCCCTCGATGTGTGTGTCGTCGACCACGACCGTGTCGGCAGCCGGGAGGCACCGTAACCATGCTGACCCCGAAGCTTGTCGTGACCATGATCAGCCCAGAGACCGGACGGCCCCGTCCGATCGAACTGGACGTGCTGCCCGAACCCCTCACGGCGGCCGAGCACGGCCTGATGGTCGGCAACCCGCCGCCGGACGACAAGTTGGTCCACCACGGGAATTGGACCGCGTGGCCCAACATCCGGTGGTCGTTCACCCACATGGACGAACTGCGTGCATCGGGACGAATCAGCCGGGGGCCCGGCCCGGCCGAGCCGCTCCCCGTGGCCGCCCCTGCCGAGACGGGGATCGATCTCGACGACCTGACCATCGACGATGGAGATGGGGGTACCTGGACGCTCGACGAGATGCTGAGCGGCACCTACACCGATGCATTTCTGATCCTGCACCGGGGTCAGGTGGTGTTGGAGCGGTATTTCAACGGCATGGAACCGTCGACGCGGCACGCCATGTTCTCCATGACCAAGACGGTCACCGGGGTCCTGGCTCTGCTGGCCGTCGAGGACGGGGCGATTGCACTCGACGACCTGCTAGCCGACCACGTTCCAGAGTTGGCGCAGACCGCCTTCGCTCCGGTGACGGTCGCCCACGCATTGGACATGACCGACGGAATCCGCTTCGTCGAGGACTACAGCGACAACCGGTCCGACATCATGCGGTACGGGGTGGCCATGGCGTTCACGCCGGTGCCGGCGAACTGGGACGGTCCCGACGGTATCCACGACGCCATCCTCGGCTTCACCGAGAGGGAGACAGAACCTGGCGGGCCGTTCCTGTACAAGTCGGTCACTACCGACGTCCTGGCGTGGGCCACCGCCCGGGCCACCGGTCAGCGGTGGGTCGACGGCGTGTCCGAACGCATCTGGGGCCCCATGGGCGCTGCCGACGACGCTGCGGTGATCCTCGACAACCGCGGTATAGCAGTGTCGTCTGGCGGCATGTCGTGCACGGTGCGCGACCTGGCACGCTTCGGACGGATGCTGTCGCGTTCCGGGCGGGTTGGCGATGGGGCCGACGAGCGGCAGGCCCTTCCGGCGACGGCGGCCGACGACCTGGCGGCAGGGGGCGAGCCGTACCCGGGCAGCGGCGGTGGTTATGCCACCCGGGAGGGTTGGACCTTCCACCGGCACTGCTGGAATATGCAGCAGGTCATTGGGGCGTTCATGCCGATGGGGGTGCACGGACAACGGCTGTTCTGTCATCCGGAGAAGGACCTGGTCGTCGCCAAGTTCGGTTCCCACCCGGTGACCGGCAACGTCTACACCGACGCTTCCCACGAGTCGCTGTATCGACAGATCCTCGACGGCTGCTGAGACGGACGCCTGGCTTCTGCCCGGTTGGTTCAGCCCGGTATGACAGGTCGGCCACCACAGTCCACGGGGACTACGCCTCGTACTCGGTGATGCCACCCACGATGGTGGCCCGCACGCCTATGTCACGGATGGCCATGGGGTCCACGGCGAACGGGTCAGCGTCGAGCGCCACCAGGTCGGTCAACTTGCCGACCGTGAGCGTGCCCTTGTCATGCTCCTCCATGTTGAGGATGGCGGCGGCCGAGGTGTATCCGGCCACAGCGTCGGCGACGCGGGCCCGCTGCTCGGGGCCCAGCAGTTTGCCGTCGCGGGTGATGCGGTTCACGGCCGTCCAGATGGTGAATAGCGGGTCGAGCGGCGTGACCGGCATGTCGCAGTGCAGGGCATGGACGATGCCGTGGTCCGTGAAACTGGCTAGCGGGTCGATGCGCGAGCCACGCTCCGGTCCCAGGAACCGGTCACGGTGCCGGTCGCCCCAGTACCAGACGTGGTTGGCGAACACCGACGCCATCACGTCGAGACGGGCCATGCGCTCCAACTGGTCCTCGCGGGCCATCTGGCAGTGCTCTATGCGGTGCCGATGGTCGTTCCTGGGGTGGGCCGCCAGCGCGGCCTCGAAGGCGTCAAGGGTGTTGTCGATGGCCTGGTCGCCGTTGGCGTGTACGGCAACCTGCCAGCCTTTCCGGTGTGCCTCGGTGACCAGCTCGATCAGGTCGGCGGCAGGGATCACCTCGGTGCCGTTGACGTCGGGACGGTCGTGGTACCCCTTGCAGAGGCACGCCGTGTATCCCTGGATCGAGCCGTCGGAGATGAACTTGAGGGCGCCGATCGAGAGCCGTTCGTCGCCCATGCCGGTGCGAAACGGCAGCTCGCCGACGAACCTCCAGCCGGGGAACAGACGGGTGCGTACCCGGATGGACCGGTTATTGATCCCCTCCTGGTAGGTGGCGTACATCTCGGAGGCCATGACGGCCGCATCGGTCATCGACGTTACGCCCACGCTCAGGCAGTGGTCGGAGATGGCATGGGCGCCGGCGGCCATGACGTGGGATTCGGCGAACGGCAGGGAGCCGCCGACGGCGAAGTTGGCCGTCTCCTCCATGCAGCCGTTCGGGCGGCCCGACACCTCGCGCTGAAACAGCCCGCCGACCGGGTCCTCGACGTCGTCGGTGATGCCGGCCAGTTCCAGCATGCGGTCGTTGGCATACGAGAGGTGCCCGGAGATGTGCCGAAGAAAGATCGGATGTTCGGTGCTGGCCGCGTTCAGGTCGTGGCGGGTGAGGTGGCGGTCGTCGACCATGAGCGAGTCGTCGTAGCCCCAGGCCTGGATGGGCTCACCGGCAGGCGTGGA
>CAJWFS010000084.1 GCA_913030665.1 uncultured Acidimicrobiaceae bacterium | reverse complement strand
CGGGCACCGGTGGTCGGATCCGGCTGCCCACCGGCGTGGAGTGCACGGGTCCGGAATCCCCACTGGCGATCTGTCACGAGCGCGAAGTGTAGGAGATGGCCGCCTGACGGCTCCGTTCAGCCGGGCCGGCCGCCGGTGGCGATCGGTCGGTCGGATGCGCTCCACTGCGACCACGACCCCACGAAGAGGCGTCCACGGCCCAGCCCGGCGTGCTCCATGGCCAGCAGGTCATGGCAGGCGCTCACGCCCGAACCGCAGTAGGCCACCACGTCGGCTGCGTCCTCCACGCCGAGCGCCCGGTACCGCTCCGCCAGTTCGTCGGCTGGCCCGAACCGACCGTCCACAAGGTTCGCGGCAAACGGGGCGTTGAGGGCACCAGGCACGTGCCCGGCCCGGGGGTCTACGGGCTCCACCTCGCCCCGGTACCGCTCCGGTGCCCGGGCGTCCAGAAGCACGCTGTCAGCGGCTCCGACAGCGACCTCGCCGATGTCCACGAACGCCCGCTCCGGCCACGGGCGGACCGGGACGTCGACGGGTGCCCGTCGCGGCGTCCGGGACTCCAGTGGGCCGGCCCAGGCACCGATTCCGCCATCCAGGAGCGCTGCATGCTGGCCCAGCACACGGAGCATCCACACCAGGCGACCGGCGCTCATGCCGCCGGCGTCGTCGTAGGCGACCACCGTTTCGTCGGGGGCGATCCCCAACTCCCCCATGGACCTGGCGAACGCCTCGGCGCTGGGAAGCGGATGGCGACCCACATCTGGACCGGGTTCGGCCGTGAGGTGCTCGTCGAGGTCCACGAACACAGCGCCGGGCAGGTGGCCAGCCTCGTAGGCCTCCAGCCCGGACCGCCCGTCCAGGTACCACCGCACGTCACAGACGACCGTGTCGCCACGGCCGGTCGAGAGGTCGGCCAACACTCCGGCGTCGAGGACCGGTCCGATTCCCGCAGGGTCCATGGGTAGAGCCTCTCACACGGACCCGGCGGTAACTTGATCGGTAATTTTGCATGTTATTTCTTACTCCTCTAGGGTGGAGCCCGTGCTCCAGCAGCTCCTCGCCCCTCCCCTGCCTTCCAACCTCGACACCGGCTCCGAGGCGTTCGCCCGGAACCGGGCCGACATGCTCGAGCACCTGGAGGTCATCGACGAGCTACTGGACGAGGCCGAGGCCGGCGGCGGCCCCGAGGCCATGGACCGCATGCGCTCCCGGGACAAGATGCCGATCCGTGAACGCATCGGCCACGTCCTGGACCCCGACAGCCCGTTCCTGGAGATCAGCCCCCTGGCCGGATACGACTCCTCCTACACGGTGGGCGGCGGCTTCGTGGTCGGCATCGGCGTGATCGCCGGCGTGGAGTGCGTGATCGTCGGTAACGACCCCACCGTGCTGGGCGGCGCCATGACCCCGTACATGGCCAAGAAGTGGATGCGGGCCCTTGAGATCGCCCGCCACAACCGGATGCCCTACGTGAGCTTCGTGGAGTCCGCCGGTGCCGACCTGCGGGTCCAGACCGGGGACGGGGGGGGAACCCGACGCCGGGCCAGGACGGAGCACTTCGCCGAGACCGGCCGCTTCTTCTACGAGATGATCGAGCTCTCCAAGCTGGGCATCCCCACCGTCTGCGTGGTCTTCGGCTCGTCCACGGCCGGCGGCGCCTACCAACCGGGAATGTCCGACTACAACATCTTCATCAAGGAGCAGTCCAAGGTGTTCCTGGCCGGACCGCCGCTGGTGAAGATGGCCACCGGCGAGGACTCCGACGACGAGTCCCTCGGCGGCGGCGAACTCCACGCCGACAAGTCGGGGCTGGCCGACTACCTGGCCGAGGACGAGATGGACGCCCTGCGCATGTGCCGCGAGGTGGTCTCCCACCTCGACTGGCGCAAGGCCGGTCCCGAACCGTCGTACGTGGCAGACGAGCCCGTACATGATCCCGAGGGCCTCATGGGCCTTGTCAGCAGGGACCTCCGACAGCCGGTCGACGTGAAGGAGATCATCAGTCGGGTGGTGGACGGCTCGCGGTTTGAGGAGTTCAAGCCCCGCTACGGCCCGACCCTGATCTGCGGCTTCGCCACCATCCACGGCTACCCGGTCGGAATCCTCGGAAACAACGGCGTGATCTACCCGGAGGCCGCCGAGAAGGCCGCCCACTTCATCCAGCTCTGCAACCGCCAGGACACCCCGATGGTCTTCCTCCAGAACATCACCGGCTTCATCGTCGGAAAGGAGTTCGAGGAGGCCGGGATCATCAAGAAGGGCTCCCAGATGATCAACGCCCTGACCAACTCCACCGTGCCCCACCTGACGGTCATCATCGGCTCCTCGTACGGAGCGGGCACGTACGCCATGTCGGGACGGGGCTACGAGAACCGGTTCACCTTCCTGTGGCCGATGGCCAAGATCGCCGTGATGGGCCCCAAGCAGATCGCCGGCGTGATGTCCCTCGTGCGACGGGGCCAGGCGGCCCGGAAGGGACTGGACTTCGACGAGGAGGAGGACGCCGAGATCGTCCGCCAGGTCGAGGCCGCCCAGGAGAAGGGTTCGCTCGCCCTGGAGGCCACCGGCACCGTCAGCGATGACGGCATCATCGACCCACGCGACACCCGGACGGTGCTCGGACTCTGCCTCTCAGTGGTGAGGACGGCGCCGATCGAGGGTGCTGAGAAGTACGGGGTGTTCCGGTTGTGAGCAGCACCTCCTCACTCAGCTCGATCCTGGTCGCCAACCGGGGCGAGATCGCCCGACGGGTCTTTCGCACTGCACGTTCCATGGGCATGCACTGCGTCGCCGTCTTCGTGGAGGCCGACGCCGACGCCCCGTTCGTGACCGAGGCCGACGAGGCCGTACGACTCGCCGGCGGCTACCTAGACGGCGAGGCGATAATCGCCGCAGCGCTGTCCACCGGTTCGGACGCCATCCATCCGGGCTACGGCTTCCTGGCCGAGAACGCCGGGTTCGCCGCCGCCGTGGAGGCCGCCGGCATCATCTGGGTGGGTCCGTCGCCGGAGGTCATCTCGTCGATGGGCGACAAGCTGGCCGCCAAGGAGGCCGCAGTGGCCGCCGGCGTGCCCACACTCCCCTCGTCGGACGACCCGACGGCCGACGACGAGGTCGGCTACCCGATCCTGGTCAAGGCGGCGGCAGGCGGCGGCGGCAAGGGCATGCACCTGGTGGAGCGCCCCGAGGACCTGGCAGAGGCGGTGGCCACCGCCCAGCGGGAGGCAGCCAGTTCGTTCGGGGACGACCGGGTGTTCCTGGAGCGCTACGTGGCCCGCTCCCGCCACATCGAGATCCAGATCCTGGGCGACGCCCACGGGGGCCTGGTCCACCTGGGCGAGCGGGAGTGCTCGATCCAGCGTCGCCACCAGAAGATCATCGAGGAGTCGCCGGCCGCCACCCTCAGCGCCGAACAGCGCGACGTCATGGGCGAGTCCGCCCTGAAGCTGGCCCGCGGCATCGGCTACAGGTCAACGGGAACTGTCGAGTTCCTGGTGGACGAGACCACGGGAGAGTTCTTCTTCCTGGAGGTGAACACCCGACTCCAGGTCGAACACCCCGTCACCGAAGAGGTGACCGGAATCGACCTGGTGCGCGAACAGCTGCGCGTCGCCGCCGGTGAGCCGTTGGGTTACGGCCAGGACGACATCGGCTTCGACGGACACGCCATCGAGGCCCGCCTCTACGCCGAGGACCCGGCGGCCGGGTTCCTCCCTGCCACCGGCACGCTGGTCGCCTGGCGCCCTGCCGACGAACCTGCGGTCAGGTGGGACACAGGCGTCGAGGAGGGCAACCACGTGGGCGTCGACTTCGACCCCATGCTGGCCAAGGTGGTCGCCCACGGCCCGACACGCTCGGAAGCGGCGGGTCGCCTGGCCCTGGCCCTGGAACGCATGCACCTTGGCGGCGTGACCACCAACCGGGACTTCCTCGTGGCCACGCTCCGCCACGAGGCCTTCCTGGCCGGCGACACCACCACCGACTTCATCAAGCGCCACGCTCCCGCCACCGGGTCCACCCTCAGCACCACCACGACCCGGCAGTTGGCGATCGCCGCCGCCATGTGGCTGCAGGGCCACAACCGCTCTGCAGCCCGGGTCCTGGACCGCATCCCCAGCGGCTGGCGCAGCGCCCGGATGCCGGCACAGCAGGTCATCCTCGCCGTCGGCGATGTGGAGCACGACGTCAGCTACCGCTCCCAGCGGGACGGGTCGTTCACCATCCACGGAGGCCACCTCGCCGTCGTCCACCGCTGGTCGCCCGACGAGCTGGACGTGGAGGTGGACGGCGTCCGTCGAACGGTCCGGATCACGCTCGCCGGGGATCCGGCTGGCGACCACCTCCACCTCACCGGAGCAGGCACCACCACCTCCTTCCGGGTGGTCCCCCGCTTCACCGTGCCCGGGACCGAAGCGCCCAGCGGCGGGCTGGTCGCGCCCATGCCCGGGCGGGTCCTCGAGATCCGTGCCGCCATCGGAGACACTGTCACCGCCGGACAGACAATGCTGCTGCTGGAGGCCATGAAGATGGAGCACCACATGACAGCCCCGTTCGACGGCACTGTGACCGAAGTGCGGGTGACGGTCGGGGGCCAGGTCGAGAACGGTGCCGTGCTGCTCGTGATCGAACCGGACGAGGTCGAGGGCCAGGGCGACTGACGTGGCCGACCCGATCCGCATCGCCAACTGCTCCGGCTTCTACGGCGACCGCCTGTCGGCCGCCCGGGAGATGGTCGACGGTGGTCCGATCGACGTGCTCACAGGAGACTGGCTGGCCGAGTTGACGATGCTGATCCTGGCCCGCACCCGGGCCAAGCGCCCGGGCGGTGGGTACGCCCGTACCTTCGTGACCCAGATGGAACAGGTCATGGGCACCTGTTTGGACCGGGGCATCAGGGTCGTCTCGAACGCCGGCGGGCTGGACCCCGACCACTGTGCCGAGGCCGTAGCCGAGGTCGCCGCCAGGCTCGGCCTGTCCCCGACCATCGCCTACGTCAACGGCGACGACCTGATACCCAGACTGGACGACCTGCTGGCAGCCGGAGTGGACCTGCCCGACATGGCCACCGGCGAGCCGCTGGCCGACCCGGGCCGCTTCGTCAGCGCCAACGCCTACCTCGGATGCTGGGGAATCGTGGACGCCCTCGAACGGGGTGCCGACATCGTGGTCACCGGCAGGACCACCGATGCCGCCATCGTCTGCGGGCCGGCGGCATGGCACCACGGATGGGAGCGCGAAGACTGGGACGCCCTCGCCGGAGCCGTCGTCGCCGGCCACGTCATCGAGTGCGGCACACAGGCCACCGGGGGCAACTACTCGTTCTTCAGAGAGGTGCCCGGACTGGCCCGGCCCGGGTTCCCGTGGGCCGAGATCGCCGTGGACGGCTCGTCGGTGATCGGCAAGCACGACCGAACCGGCGGCGAGGTCTCTGTCGGGACCGTCACCTCCCAACTGCTCTACGAGATCGGCTCGCCTGCCTACCTTGGCCCCGACGTGACCGCCCGCTTCGACACCATCCAGCTCGAACAGGCGGCACCCGACCGGGTACGCATCCACGCCACGAAGGGTGAACCACCCCCCTCGACGCTGAAGGTCTCCATGAACGAACTGGGTGGCTACCGCTCGGACCTCTCGGTGGCCCTCACCGGCCTCGACGTGGAGGCCAAGGCCGCCCTCGTGGAGGAAGCCTTCTGGACCGCCTGTCCGAACAACCCCGACGACTTCGACGCCGTCGAGTCACGGCTGGTGCGGACCGACAAGGCGGATCCGGCATCCAACGAGGAGGCGGTGGCTCAGTGGTGCCTGACCGTCAAGGACTCCGACGAGCGCAAGGTCGGACGGGGCATCTTCAACGCCATGACCGAGCTGGCCCTCGCCAGCATTCCCGGGTTCTTCGCCGTGAAGAGCAGCGGCAACGCCCGCCCGTTCGGCGTACACAGGGCGGGCCTGGTTCCCGCCCACCTGGTTCCCCAGCACGTGGTGGTCCTGGGCGGCGACCGGACGGTCGTGGAGTCCGTGGCCCCCGAAGCCGCTGTAGAGGTAACCCCGGCCGTCGGGCCCAGCGCACCGGTGCCCGCCGGACCCACGGTCGCCGTGCCACTGGGTCGGATCGCCGGCGCCCGTTCCGGCGACAAGGGCGGGGACGCCAACCTGGGGGTCTTCGTCCGCAGCGACGCCGCGTGGGCGTGGCTGGACGAC
>CAJWFS010000083.1 GCA_913030665.1 uncultured Acidimicrobiaceae bacterium | reverse complement strand
GCGATGTCAGCCTGCGAGGGCGGCAACCGCGGCAGCCACGACAGCGTCGTCGTTCGGGTGGACGGTCCTGAGGTCCAGGATCGTCGAACCGTCGGCCACCCGGGCGATTACCGGTGGGTTCCCGGCCCGTAGCTCGCCCACGCGGTCGCCGGGCAGCGACAGGCCAACCGACGGGATCTCCACACCGGGCAGGGTTCCTCCACCTGGGACCGAGACGGTGTCCTCGACGAGGTCCGCGCGGATTCCCTGTGCCCGGGCCCTGAGCACGTCCACCGGGATGCTGGCCATGCGCCAGAACGGGATGGCATCGCCGTCGCGTGCCAGGTATGCGAGCGCCAGGTCCTGGAGGGCGTGCAGCACGAGGCTGCCCGGGCGAAGTGCCCGGGCCAGGGGGTGCTCCGCGCAGGCGGCGACCATGTCCGCCCGGCCGGCGATGATGCCGGCCTGGGGTCCACCAAGGAGCTTGTCGCCGGAGAAGGTGACGAGCGCAGCGCCCGCCTCCAGGGTCTGGCGGGCAGCCGGTTCTCCCCGCAGCCACGAGGGTGGGCCGTCGGCCAGCCACGGGCAGGCGGCGTCCAGTAGGCCGGATCCGATGTCGGCCACCACCGGTACGTCCAGCCCCGACAGGTCTGCGACCGACGTGGACTCGGTGAACCCCTCGATCCTGTAGTTGGAACGGTGGACGTTGAGGGTCAGGGCCACATCGGCTGCCGGCGATGCGATGGCGGCGCTGAAGTCTGCAAGCCTCGTCCTGTTCGTCGTGCCGACCTCGATGAGCCGGGCGCCCGACTGTGCCATCACGTCCGGGATCCGGAAGCCGCCACCGATCTCCACCAGCTCGCCACGCGACACCGCCACCCCACGACCGGAGGCGAGGGCGGCCAGTACGAGGAGGACCGCGGCAGCACAGTTGTTGACCACCAGGGCGGCCTCGGCCCCACACGCCCGGGCGATCAGGCGTGGAGCCCGGTCCTGTCGGGAACCGCGCTCTCCGGAGGACAGGTCGAACTCGAGGGCCGCGTAGCGGTCGCTTCCCACGGAGGTGCCCCACGGGGCACGTCCCAGGTTCGTGTGGAGCAGCACCCCGGTGGCGTTCACGACCTCGGTCAGCATCGCCCGGTGTGTCGCCGCGGCGATCGCCCGGGCCCTCTCGCTGGCCGTGCCGGGATCGCCGTCGGCCACCGCCGAGCGTGCGGCGTCCACCAGCAGCGGGTGGGGCAGGCCGATGTCGGCCAGGGACCTGGCTAGGCGATCGACACTGGGCGGTCTGTCGGCCGGGGTGTCCGGCACTGGATCCACGGGATGGTTCATGTGGTTGCGAGGATACGCGGGGTCACCGGGTGTCACCCGGGCGCAGCGAGGCGGACCCTCCCCGCCCGTAGCATGCGTACGTGCTCCTGGTTCTCTTCCTCGTCTTCCTGGTCACACCGATTGTGGAACTGGTGGTGATCGTGCGGGTGGCCGGATCGGCCGGGGTGTTGAACACGATCGGGCTCCTCCTCCTGGTCAGCATGATGGGTGCCTGGCTGGTCAGGCGGGAGGGACTGGGCATCTTGCGCCGGGCCCAGGGCGAGATGGCCGAGGGGCGCATGCCCGGCAGGGAACTGGTGGACGGTCTGCTGGTGCTGTTCGCCGGTGCCCTGATGCTTACCCCCGGTTTCGTGACCGACGCCATCGGTCTGCTGCTTTTGTTCCCGCCATCTCGGATGGTGATCCGGGGCATCGCCACACGTCGGCTGTCCCGCCCGGTTCCGGGAGGTGGCATCCGGTGGCAGTTCGGAGGTGGGGGCACCAACGAGAGGCGGCGGCAGGACGGTCCGGCGGGTGGTCCCGTCGGAGGCGGAATCCTGGATGCGGATTCCTGGGAGGACGATTCTGGAGACGGCCGGGACCGGTCGGACCCCGGGGCCTAGGCGTCAGCCGCGTCGAGGGCTTCCTCGGCAGCGACCAGGAGGCGGGCAGTGCAGCCCGCCATTTCGATCGGCGGAGCCGCTTCGGTTACCAGCAGGTCGACGATCGACCGGTAGGCGTCCGCTGCCGGACCCTCGCCGAGGGCGATCGGCCGGCCGGTATCGCCTGCCGTGGCGACCGCTCCGTCCAGGGGGATGCTGCCCAGCAGTGGGGCGCCGATGTCGGCGGACAGGACGCTGCCACCACCGGCTCCGAACAACTCGTGGCGCTGTCCGTCCTCGGAGACGTAGGCGCTCATGTTCTCTATCACCCCGACAATCCGCAGGTAGTTGGCCCTGCCCATGTTGGCCACCCGGATCGCCACCTTCTGGGCGGCCAGGGCCGGGGTCGTCACGACCAGCATTTCCGCCCGCGGGAGCCTCTTGGCCAGCCCCATCTGGACGTCGCCGGTTCCGGGCGGCATGTCAATTATCAGGTAGTCCATCGGGCCCCAGGCCACGTCCTCGCAGAAGTGCTGGACGGCACGGTTCAGTATCAGTCCCCGCCACATGAGGGCCGATTCCTCGTTTTCCACGAGGAAGCCCATGGACACGACCTTCAGGAGCCCGTCACCCAGGGGAACCTGGATGGGGTCGATCTTCCCGACCTCGGGTGACCCGCCCAGACGGCCCTCGATGCCGAGCATCCTCGGGACCGAGAACCCCCAGATGTCGGCGTCCATGACCCCCACGGTGAAACCGCGGTAGGCCAGCGCGGCGGCCAGGTTCACGGTGATCGATGACTTGCCCACGCCCCCTTTGCCCGACGCCACCATGAGTACCCGGGTATCCACCGGGATCTCGGTCTCGGGAGCGTTCTGGCTGACGTTGAACCGGGCCTTCGCCATCGCAGCGGCCTTCTCCTCCTGGTTCAGCTCTTCCCAGGTGAGGTGCACCTCGGTCACGCCGGGGAGGCCGCCTACCCGGGAGCGGACGTCGCGTTGGATCTGTGCCCGCAAGGGGCAGCCGGAGGTGGTCAGCGCGATTGTCACGTCGACCTTGCCGTCGGGGTCCACGCGTACGGCACGCGCCATCCCCAGCTCCACGATGTCCGTGCCCAGTTCGGGGTCGATCACGGCGCGCAGGATTCCGAATACGTCCTCTACTGTGGGGAGCGCAGGCTCGACCATGGGTTCATCGTACGGGTCCGGCGCTGGGATACGGAGACTGTGGTCGCTAGACTCCGCCGTGAGGGCATGGAGCCCTGAATCTGTTGCATGGAGTCCCGAATCCGTTGGAGGATCCGATGATCACCTTGACCGATGAAGCGATGAGCAAGGTTGGAGCCCTCATAGCCGGTGAGTCCGAAAATGGCCTCGCCCTGCGTGTCGCCGTGCGTCCGGGCGGCTGCTCCGGCTTCAGCTACGAGATGTACTTCGACAGCGATAAGGCGGCCGACGATCTGGAGAAGGAGTTCGGCGACGTGCGTGTCGTGGTGGATCCCTCCAGCGCACAGCTCCTTGATGGTGCCACCCTGGACTACAAGGACGGCCTGAACGACGCAGGGTTCTCGATCAACAACCCGAACGCCCAGAGCAGCTGCGGTTGCGGCCAGTCGTTCAGCTGACCTGACCTCCCCTTCGGGGGCCTACTGCAGGGCCGACGCCGAGGCGTCGGCCTTCATGGTTTTCACGACTGCCGCTGTCGAGCGGTGGACGACAGCGGGCACACTCATGGGCATGGCATCAGACGAGGGGCCCGACATGGTGCGCCTGACCGTCGACGGTGTCGCAGTCGAGGTGCCCGACGACGGTGGCACCCTGCTGGAGGTGCTCCGCGGCCACCTCGGCAACCTGTCAGTGAAGGACGGCTGCAGTCCCCAGGGTCAGTGCGGGTGCTGCACCGTGCTGGTCGACGGGCAGCCCCGGGTCTCGTGTGTGACGCCGGTCCGGCGGGTGGACGGGCGGACGGTGACCACCTTGGAAGGGTTGGCGCCTGCAGAGCTCACGGCGTGGACCGACGCCTTCTGCGCCACCGGTGGAAGCCAGTGTGGTTTCTGCACACCGGGGATCGTTGTGCGGTTCGCCGGACTCCGGGCATCGGCCCCTGAGGTATCACCGCCTGATCGGGACCGGGCAGCCCGGTCGCTGCACGCCCACCTCTGCAGGTGCACCGGTTGGCAGACAGTGCTCGAGGCATGGGACGCCTACGGGACGGCGCCTGCTGCGACCATCGGAGACCCGGCGACAGGCAGGCGGGCGGCGCTGGAGGGCCGGACCCGCCAGGTCGTCGGCCCCGAGGTGGTGTCAGGAAGAGGCGGGTTCGCCGCCGACACGGCGCCGGAAGGTTCGCTGGTGGCGGTGTCTGATGGCGATGGCGGTTGGGTCGTGGGTTCCACGCTGCATGAGGCGCGTCTGGCTGCCGGAAGGGTCCAGGGCCGTCGGACAACCGTCGCAGCGGTCCCGCCGTTGGAGGCTCCGGACGGCGAATGGGATGTCGTACTCCGGACCTCGTGGGTTGAGCCGGCCTACCTGGAAACCGACGCTTCCTGGTGCGAGCCGGGTGGGGAGGCGTCCAGCCCATTGGCCAACGGCGGCGCCTTCGGGGCCAAGTTGGACTCGGTGACTTCGGCCGCAGCCAGGGCACTGGCCGACGAGCACGGGCGGGCGGTGCTGGCGGTCCTCTCGCGGGAGGACACCGTCCAGCTGGGGGCCAAGCGTCCACCGGTCTCCGGTGGTGCCCTGGCTGATGGCACCGGCGTCATGAGGGTCGTTCGGACCCCGGGTGTGGTCGAGGCGATTGCGGCAGTGGCGCCCGGGCTGGTGGTGGAAGAGGTCGACGTGCCGGGTCCTCCCACCTCGTCGTCGCTCCGGGCCGCCGGATGGGCTGAGGCCGTCGTACTCCTGGCAGGTGCCGGTGCCCTTGACGGGCCGGTGGTGTCGCCCGACGGTGCGACCGCCACGGCGGTGGTGGACGACGACGGGATCCACGTCTCGGTGAGGTGCGGCGATCCACTGGATGAGACCGTGCTGCGCTCCTACTGCGTGGGAGCCGCTCACATGGCCTGGAGTTGGGTTACCTCAGAGGCCCTGTCGGTCGACGCGGACGGCATCGTGCAGGACCTGACGGTCCGGTCGTTCGGGGTGGTGCGGGCCACCGATACCCCGTCGATCTCCGTCGTCATCGAGGATGACGGCGGTGAGTCGGTCAATGGGTCGGACGCTGTCTTCGCAGCGGTCGCCGCAGCTACCTGGCGCCATCGGGGCTGCCCCGAGGAACTTCCCACCGGCTAGTCCTACCGATCAGGGCGTGGAAGACTTCGGCTTGATCCCCGGGTTTTGGATGCTTCCCGTCGGGTTCACCGAAATCCCACCCACGAGCAACGGAGCCCCACCATGACCAGACCGGTCGGTCCCTACACCCCTGTCGTGCGCGCCGGTGACCTGCTCTTCGTGAGCGGCCAGGTCGGCATCGTCGACGGTACTGTCGTAGACGGTCCTGTCGCCGGCAGCCTGGCCGAGGGCGGTTTCGGAGCCCAGGCGGCCCAGGCCTTGGCCAACCTGCGAACCCAGGTGGAGGCCAACGGGGCGACGCTCGACCAGGTGGTCAAGACCACGGTGTTCCTGACCGACATGGGCAATTTCGCGGCCATGAACGAGATCTACTGCGAGGCGTTCGGCGATCATCGCCCGGCTCGCTCCTGCGTGGCCGTGGCCGCGCTGCCCATCGGGGCGATCTTCGAAGTGGAGGCCATCGTCAACGTCGGCTGAACCGTTTCGACGCAGTGGGCCTGTGAGCGCGCCGACCTGCGGGGACTGGCAGACTACGCCCATGCTTGGCGCCGTCCTGATGGTCATCCTGCTGGTCATCGTGATGCCTGTCGGCATCCTCGTGGGAGGCGCCGTGGTGGCATCGCTGCTCGGTGGGTTGCTGAAGTCCGATGTGGACGCCAGCCACGAAGGGTCTGAGTTGCTCGAGGTGAGCGAGGCGAACCCCTATGCCGGTCCCGCCTGAGCCTGGTCCCGCCTGAGCTACCGGGCGGGCCCTGATGCCTGGACGCCCCACCGGGACTGGCCGAACCGGTATCCCACCGATCGCACCGTGTGGATCAGGCCTGCGTGCTCCTCGCCCAGCTTGGCCCTGAGCCGTCGGATGTGGACGTCCACCGTCCGTGCACCGCCGTAGTAGTCGTAGCCCCAGACGCGGCTGAGCAGGGTTTCTCGCGTGAACACCTTGCCCGGATGGGCGGCGAGGAACTTGAGCAGCTCGTACTCCATGTAGGTCAGGTCGAGCGGTTCGCCGTCGACGGCCGCCTGGT
>CAJWFS010000082.1 GCA_913030665.1 uncultured Acidimicrobiaceae bacterium | reverse complement strand
CATGAGCCGACGGTACCCGTGTAGTCAACCGCTCCCGGCAGTGGGTCGGCCTCGGAAGGGTTCCCGGGGATCAGCCTCGCAAGGTGGCTGGCAGCGATCCCTGGACGGCGTCGATGCAGCGCTGGCGGGCCTCGGCCACCTCGGCGTCGGTGAGGGTCCGGTCAGCGGCCTGGAAGCGCAGCGTGAAGGCGAGGCTCCGTCGTCCGTCAGACACGGGAGCGCCCCTGAACACGTCGAACAGTGCAAGGTCCACGAGCAGGTCGCCAGCGGCGGTCCGGAGGCAGGAGCCGACGTCGGCGGCCGCCGTCGTTTCATCCACCTCGAATGCGAGGTCGATGTCCGAGGAGGGATAGCGGCTCACCGGCCGGTAGGGCCGACCACCGTGCGGCAGGCCCAGCAGTGTCTCCAGGTCCAGCTCCAACCAGCCCACGCGCTCCCCCACCTCGAACGCCTCCAGGACGCCGGGGTCCACCTCTCCTACGTGGCCGACCACCACGCCGTCGAAGTCGATGCGGGCGGTCCGGGTCGGATGCAGTCCGGGGGTCGTTCCGGCCACCAGGCGGTGGCCCCGGACGTCCAGGGCATCGGCCAGCGCCGAGAACACCTCAACGGCGGCCCCCGCGTCACGACCGGACAGCGCCACGGCCAGGTGCTCCCGCTCATCGGGGAGCGGTTGCACCTCGGCAGGACGGCGGTACACGTGGCCCACCTCGAAGACGCCGAGACCGTGGATGCGGTGGGAGGCGTTGTAGGCCAGCGTCTTGAGGATCCCGGGCCTCAGCGACGCCCGCATCACCGACTCCTCTGCCACCAGCGGGTTCGTCACGGTCACGCCGTCCGGGTCCAGGCCCGCCCTCTCGAGGTCGCCGGGCGCAAGGAAGGGAACCGGCATGACCTCGTCGAGGCCCAGCCCCACCATCGCCGCACGCACCACCCTGCGATCGACCTGGTATGGCGTCAACCCGCCCGTGATGGCAGACCTCGGCACCGTCCGCCGGATCTGGTGGTAGCCGTGGATCCGCGCAACCTCCTCGACCACATCGATCTCGGTGGAACTGTCGGGCCTGAAGCTCGGGACGACGACATCCAGGTCCGCCCCTCCCTCGCCCGCCGGCTCTGCACTGAACTGGATCGATCTCAACAACCCGGCTATGGCATCGCGCTCCAGGTCGGTTCCGAGCATGGCGTTCACGCGGCCCGTCCGCACCCGTATCGTCTCTCGCCGCGGGGTGTTACCCAGCACGTCGACCATGCCGGGCGCAAGGGTGGCACCGGTCTCCGCCAGCAGTTCGGCGAAGCGGCGCATGGCCAGGTCGGCCACCTCCGGGTCGGCGCCCCGCTCGAATCGGGCCGAAGCCTCGCTGCGCAGGCCCAGCCGACGCGACGACGATGCGATGCTCATCGGGTCCCACCAGGCCATCTCGAGGGCCACGCTGGTCGTTGATCCGCCGATCTCGGTGGATGCCCCACCCATTATCCCGGCGATGCCGATGGCCGTGTCGTGCCCATCGGCGATCACACCGTCTGTGGTCGAGAGGGTCCGGACCATCCCGTCGAGGGTCTCCACCGTCTCGGCTTCGATGGCCCGACGGACCCGCAACGCCCCACCCTGCACGGCATCCAGGTCATAGGTGTGGCTGGGTTGGCCCAGCTCCAGCATCACGTAGTTGGATGCGTCCACCACGTTGTTTATGGGGCGCATGCCCAGCGCCGTGAGGCGGTTCGCCATCCACTGCGGCGAGGGTCCGACGGTGATCCCGTCCAGGATGCGGACCACGAACCTGCCGCAGAGGTCGGAATCCAGGATCTCCACGGCCAGCCGCCCGCCAGCAGCCTCACCGACCTCGGCCGGCGACGGGACGGGACGGGTGAACGGCACGCCCTGTCGCGCAGCCAGGTCACGGGCCACGCCGGCCACGGACATCGCGTCAGGACGGTTCGGGTTGACCTCCAGGTCGAACAGGACGTCGGGGCGCAGCTCGAGGGCCTCCGTAAGGGCCGAGCCCACGGTGTGGCCACCCTCCAGGATCAGGATGCCGTCCTGGTCGACGCCGAGCCCGATCTCCTCCGGAGAACAGAGCATTCCGTTGGACCACTCGCCGCGCATCTTGCGACGACCGATCTGCATCCCGTTCGGCATGGTCGTCCCGAGCGTGGCGAACGGCACCAGGTCGCCCACCGACATGTTGAACGCCCCACAGCAGACCTGGAGGGCCTCCTCGTCGCCTGCGTCCACCTCCACCAGTTGGATGCGATCCGCGTCGGGGTGGGGTCGCAGTTCCAGGACCCGGGCCACGACGATGCCATCCAGCCCGGCGCCGACGGTGACCATGTCATCGACGGCAAGGCCCAACCCGCTGAGCTGGTCGCCAATGTCGGCGGGAGTGCCGACGAAAGGCGCGAACTCCGAGAGCCAGGAGAGCAGGACCTTCATCAGTCGGCCCCCTGGACCGGGCAGGCCATCAGAACTGCTCCAGGAATCGCTGGTCGTTGCGGAACAACTCCCGAAGGTCGTCGATGCCGTGGCGCATCAGGGCCAGGCGGTCCAGGCCGAAGCCGAAGGCGAAGCCCGACCATTCCTCAGGATCCAGCCCGCAGGCCTCCAGGACGTTGGGATGCACCATGCCGCATCCGCCCAACTCCAGCCAGGTGCCGTCGGGACGGCGGATGTCGAACTCGGCCGACGGTTCGGTGAACGGGAAGTAGGACGGACGCAGGCGGGAGGTGAAGTCGCCGCCGAAGTAGGCCCGGGTGAAGGCCTCGAGCGTGCCAGCCAGGTCACCGAAGGTGATGCCGCGGTCCACCACCAGTCCCTCGAGCTGGTGGAACACCGGCATGTGGGTGGAGTCGGCCGTGTCGCTGCGGAACACCCGGCCCGGCATTATCGAGTAGATGGGCGGCCCGCCCGCCTCCATGACCCGGATCTGGACCGGCGAGGTATGGGTCCGCAACAGCGTGCTGCCGGGTTCGCCATGGTCAACGTAGAGGGTGTCGTACATGTCGCGGGCCGGATGGTCGGGCGGGAAGTTGAGGGCACCGAAGTTGTGCCACTCGTCCTCGATCTCCGGGCCCTCCGAGACCGTGTAGCCCATCCCCACGAACAGGTCCTCGAGCCTCTCCCAGGTCTGGGTGACCACGTGGCGGTGGCCGAGCCGTCGTCCGCGGTCCAACTCGGTCAGGTCGAGGCGTTCGGACTCCAACTGCTCGGAGCGTGCCGCCGCCTCCAACTCCGTCCGCCGGTCCTCCAACCGTTCCTGGATCCCGGCGCGGACATCGTTCAGGCGCTGGCCCACGACCTTGCGCTCCTCGACGTCCATGGCCCCCAGGGCCTTCCGGGCCGTGGTCACCACCGACTGCTTGCCGAGCAGGTCGGCGTCCACGATCCGTAGTGCGTCGAGGTCGGCGGCCGCAGCGATGGCGGTCGCCGCATCGGCGAGGTGCTGGTCCAGGTCGGGGGTCATGCGTGGAGTCCGCTGATCGGGAGAGGTTGGGGGGTCCAACGCAGGCTAGAGGAACCCGTCCGGCTCCCCGATGACCGTTTAGGGCTTTCGCCCGGCCAGGTCGTGGAGTGCGATCGAGCCGGCGATGGCGACGTTCAGGGAATCCACCCCACCCACCGTGGGAACGCTGACAGTCCCGACACAGGCAGCCACCACCTCGTCGGAGAGCCCGTGCGGCTCGTTGCCCAAGATGAGCGCCACCGGTCCTTCGGACGGGACCGCAGCCGGAGACAACCCACCGCGCGGGATGGTCGCCCAGCACCCGTACCCGGCTTCGTCCAGGATCCGCAGTGCAGCCATGGGGTCGTCCACCACGGCGAACGGGACGCGGAACGAGGATCCGGCAGCGGCCCTGACCAGCTTCGGGTTGTACGGGTCCACACCACCCGCCACGATCACGCCGGTGGCGCCGAAGGCCTCGGCCGAACGCATGAGCGTTCCGGCATTGCCCGGATCCGACACCTCGGCTAGGACCAGGAGAGGCCCGATGGTGGTAGCCAGGTCGATCGGTTCGACGTCGTGGAATGCCACCTCGGCGAGGGCCGGCTGGGGCGATCGGGTGCTTGAGAGGCCCTCGAACACACCGTCCGGAACGACCAGCGTCGCTGCGCCGGACCAACCGGCGCGGTGCAGCACATGGTGGTTGGACGCCGACGCCGGCACCACCACCTGGCGGACCTCGCGACCGGCGTCCAGTGCCTCGGCGACCAGCACAGGCCCCTCGACTACGTACGTGGCCTCGTCGTACCGAAAGCCCCTGTCGCGCAGCAGCCTGCGCATCCGCTGGATGCGCGGGTTGCGTCCTGAGACTTCCTCGGTCATCTAGCTGGCTCCACGGTCATCTCGCTGGCTCTCCGCCGCATCGGCCGACCGCCGGATCCACAGGGCTTCCCGGCGCCCGGCCGGGAAGCGCCGATCAGGCAGCGTCGGCCGAGGTGGCCAGTTGGACCAGGGCGGCGAACGCCGTCGGCTCCGCGACCGCCAGGTCGGCGAGGACCTTGCGGTCCACCTCGACGCCGGCGTTCTTGAGGCCGGCGATGAACACGCTGTAGTTGGTGCCGTGCTGGCGGCAGGCCGCGTTGATGCGCTGGATCCAGAGGCGGCGGAACTGGCCCTTGCGGGCCCGACGGTCACGGAAGGCGTAGTTCCCCGCGTGCATCACCGCCTCGTTGGCAGACCGGAACGTACGGCTCCTGTCGCCGTAGTACCCCTGGGCCTGCTCCAGAACGGCCTTGTGCTTCTTCTTGCTGTGGACGGCTCTCTTGACCCTGGCCATCACGCTCTCCTTGTGTGCTCTGTCGTCGTCGTGCGACGGTTGGAAGGTCGATCCGGGGACGTCGTCCCCGTGTCAGGCCACCGGATGGTGGCCGTGGGTTCAGATCCCCAACTGCCGGCGAACGGCCGGTGCGTTGGCCGGACTCACGCTGCTCTGGCGAGCCAGGCGACGCTTTCGCTTGGGGGACTTCTTCTCGAGGATGTGGCTGAGGTTGGCGTTCCGGCGCTTCAACTTGCCGCTGCCGGTCACCTTGATGCGCTTGGCGGCGCCACGGTGGGTCTTCATCTTGGGCATTTCGTCTACTCCCGGGTCTCGGTCTGTGTGTCTTCCGACGTTTCCGTCGGCGTTTCAGTTGGGGTCGGAGCGGCGTCAACCGGGTCGTCGACCGGAGGGGCCACCGCAGCAGCGTCGACCGGGTCGTCGACCGGAGGGGCCACCGCAGCAGCGTCGACCGGGTCGTCGACCGGAGGGGCCACCGCAGCGGCGTCGCGATGGTCCGCGGCTGCCTCCCGCTGCCGGCGCGTGCCCTGGCCGGGCACGAGAACCATGATCATGTTGCGACCGTCCTGCTTCGGGAAGACCTCGACACGTCCGACGTGGTCAACCGTCTCGGCCACCCGATCCAGGATCCGACGTCCCAGTTCCGGATGCTGCATCTCGCGCCCGCGGAACATGATCGTGACCTTGACCTTGCTGCCATTGCCCAGGAACTCCTCGACCTTGCGGGTCTTGGTGTCGAAGTCGCCGGGACCGATCTTGGGCCGGTACTTCATCTCCTTGACCAGCACGTGGGTCGCCTTCTTGCGCGACTCCTTGGCCCGCTGGGACTGCTCGTACTTGAACTTCCCGTAGTCCATGATCCGACAGACCGGAGGATCGGCCTGGTCGGCCACCTCCACCAGGTCCAGGCCCATGTCGCCGGCAATGGTCAGGGCGTCCGGCAGGGTACGTATGCCGAGCTGTTCACCATCCGGAGCGACCAGGCGGACGCGCTGGGCACGGATGCGGTCGTTGATCCGTGGTTCCTGACTGGTTGGCGCTGCTATCGGTCGTCACTCCTGTGCGTCACGTGGGGTTCTCCTCGTGATTATGTGGTTGTGATGGCGCCGTCGTCTTCCGGTAGGGGGACATGCCCCGAAAACGGAGAAACGGCGGGCGCCGGAAAGCCGACACCCGCCGAGGATCCACGACGCCCACCGGCAACTCATGCCGTGGACCTCGTCGATCCGACGAGAAGAAGACCCTGACACGCTCGACGCACGCCGGGTGGGGATGACCCCGCTTTCTCTTCAGTTGTGGCCCATAGGCTAGCGGTCCCGCAACGGACCGGCACCAGGTCCTCCCTGGATGTCGACCGGACCGGGACCCGACGCTCCCCCGTGGAGCACACGCCAGCTAAGGAACCCGCCATGAGCAGCCTCTGGACCCCCGGTGGGGAGCACCCGGTCGACCGATCGGA
>CAJWFS010000081.1 GCA_913030665.1 uncultured Acidimicrobiaceae bacterium | reverse complement strand
GTGACGGCGGCGAGGGCCCAGAAGGCAGTCGACCTGAGTGCCGTCGACCGGGTGACTGACGGTTGAGCCGAGCCGGGCTGGTCGATGTGGACCGGAGGTTCACCATCCGGCAGTTGTCCCAGGTCAGCGGGCCGGTTCACGTATCCGAACCAACTGACAGGCGCGGCCGTCAGGGCTATGACCGCTGAGGCGGCCAGCCAGGCTATGCGCCACCCCCATGCGTCGATCGCGACCGCCAGCAGTATCGGCACGATGGACATGCCGCCCATGGTCAGCGTCATCTTGAGGCCGATTGCGAAGCCACGGCGGCGGTCGAACCAGTGCATGACTGCCACGGTCGAGGTGAGGCTGAGGGCTCCCTGGCCTAGGAGCCTGATGCCGAAGAACCCGGCGGCGAGCCACACGACGCCGCGGACCATCGACATGTGTGCGAGGGCGAGTGCGAAGGCGATTCCGAAGACCGTGGATGCACGTCGTACCCCTACTTGGTCGACCCAGCGACCGATCCTCGGCTGGAACGTCGAGGACAGCAGGGTTCCCACCAGATAGGCGGTGGCGATCGCCGAATCAGAGAGATTCAGTCCGTCGGACAGGTGCTGGCGAAACACCGAGACCCCGATCGACTGTCCGGGACCGGTGAGAACGCCGACGAGGCTGGCCAGTCCTACAATCCGCCAGCCGTAGAAACCGACAGGCGAACGTGCGGCCGGTCGGGTGTCCGGTGCAGCGTTCACCGCGGCACGCTACCCAGCAGGCCGTCGGCTGATGGCGTCCCCCTCAGGTCTGTCGGGATCCCGGGCGATGATCCGATCCCGCGCTGGCACTACGATTTGGCGCTGGTCGATGAGCGACCGTGGCCCATTGGTCCGGTCAGGGGTGCCCCATGAGGATTGCGGTGCTGTGCGAACGAATGGCGGGTGAGCGGCGGGTCGCCGTGACCCCTGAGGCCACCGGGGCGCTGGTGGCCGATGGGCACTCCGTGATCGTCGAGTCGGGCGCCGGAACTGCAGCCGGCATGCCCGACGGGGCGTACCTGACGGCGGGCGCCACCGTGGCCCCGGACCTGGCAGCGACCGTTGGTGATGCTGGGGTCGTCGTGTCGGTGAACGGCCCGACCGACGGCGCGACCCTCGATCACCTCGGGGGCGACCACGTCGTCATCGGACTGTTCGACCCGTTCTGGCTTCCCGATGTCGCCGCCCGGGTGGCGGCGACGGGTGCGACGATGCTCGCCCTGGACCTCGTGCCACGCAGCTCCCGTGCCCAGGCCGTCGACGTGCTGTCCTCGATGGCGACGGTGGAGGGCTTCCAATCGGTCCTCCTGGCGGCCGGGCGGCTACCGAAGATGCTTCCCATGCTCATGACGGCTGCTGGCACCGTCCCGCCCGCCCGGGTGCTGGTACTGGGTGCCGGCGTTGCGGGCCTCCAGGCGATTGCTACGGCCCGACGCCTCGGCGCAGTGGTGGAGGGGTTCGACATCCGGGAGGAGGCCCTGGAGCAGATCCGGTCCCTCGGTGCTAAGTCGATTGACCCGCCGCCGGCACCGGATGGCGGCGTGCCCGATGCGGTGCTGATCCACGAGGTCCTGACACCGCATGTGGCCGAGGCCGACATGGTCATAGCGACGGCCCAGATCCCCGGCCGCCAGAGCCCGCTGCTGGTCACCGCCGCCATGGTTGGCGGCATGCGTTCTGGATCGGTGCTGGTGGACCTGGCGGTCCAGCGTGGCGGCAACTGTGAGGTGAGCATCGCCGACACGGACGTCGACCATGGTGGCGTAACCATCCTCGGTCCGACCGACCTCGCCTCCGGTTCGGCGGTGACAGCATCGAGGATGTTCGCCACGAACATCACCAACCTGGTTCGGATGTTGGACAATGACGGCGACCCGTTCGTCGACCCGGACGACGACGTGCTGGCAGGGATGCTGGTTGCAGCCGGCGGCGAGGTCGTGCACCCGGTGGTCCGGTCCCTGCTGGAGCAGCGGGCGGAAGCTTCCGTAAGCGACGGAAAGGCCGGGGCATGACCCTGTTGATAGCCCTCACGCTGTTCGTGTTGGCCGTGTTCCTGGGCATGGAGCTGATCTCCAAGGTCCCAGCGACGCTCCACACGCCGTTGATGTCGGGGTCCAATGCCGTGTCTGGCATCACCCTCATTGGGGCCCTGGTCTCGGCCGGGACCGACCACTCCACGTTGACCACGCTGCTCGGCTTCGTTGCGGTCGTGCTGGCCACGATCAACGTGGTCGGCGGGTTCCTCGTGACCGGCCGGATGCTCTCCATGTTCTCCTCCGGCGGCAGGAAGCGGTCGTGAGCGCCGCCGACGTCACCTCGGTCGCCTATCTGGTCGCGGCCGTCCTGTTCATCCTCGGCCTCAAGGGGCTGGCACGACCTCGCACGGCACCGCGGGGGAACCTGCTGGGTGCCTCCGGGATGCTCGTCGCCATCCTGGCCACGCTGCTGGACCGGTCGATCGTGGACTTCCGTGTGCTGCTGGCCGGGCTGGTCGTGGGCTCCGCCATCGGTGCCGTCCTGGCTGTCCGGGTGCAGATGACCGGCATGCCGCAGTTGGTCGCCCTGTTCAACGGATTCGGTGGCGGGGCGTCGGTGCTCGTCGCCGGGGCGTCGTTCCTGGCGGTGGTGGACGAGGGCCTGGTCGACAACCAGTTGGCGATCGCTGCTGCGCTGACGGCACTCATCGGCGTCGTCACCCTCACCGGTTCGCTCGTCGCCTTCGCCAAGCTCCAGGAGGTGTTGTCACTGGGTGGCTTCCGGGGGCAGGGGGTGCTCCGAGCCGTCCTGGCCGTCGTGGCCGTGGCAGCCGCGGTGATGGTGGTCGTCAGCCCCGCCGACACCGGCTGGTTCTGGCTCCTGGTGGGCGCCGGGGCGCTCCTGGGCATCCTGGGCACGGTGGCCATCGGTGGAGCCGACATGCCGGTTGTGATCGCCCTGCTGAACGCCTTCTCCGGACTGGCCGCATCCACCGCCGGGTTCGTGCTCGACAACCCACTGCTCATCATCGCCGGTTCCCTGGTCGGTGCCAGCGGTGTGATCCTCACCCAGATCATGTGCACCTCCATGAACCGGTCGTTGTTCGACGTGGTCTTCGGATCCATGGCCACCGGTGGCGTGGTGGCCGACGCCGACGAGGTGTATGGCGACCGGGTCACCTCCACCTCGGCCGAGGAGGTGGCGATGATCCTGGAGGTCGCCGAGCGGGTGGTGATCGTGCCCGGCTACGGCCTCGCCGTCGCCCAGGCCCAGCACGCTGTTCGGGACCTGATGCGGACCCTGAACGACGCCGGTACCGAGGTCGTGTTCGGTATCCATCCGGTGGCCGGGCGCATGCCGGGGCACATGAACGTCCTGCTGGCCGAGGCCGAGATCGACTACGAGTGCCTGCTGGACATGGACCAGGTCAACCCGACGTTCGCCCAGACGGACGTGACGATCGTGATCGGCGCAAACGACGTCGTGAACCCGTTGGCCCGGACCGATCCCAATTCCCCGATAGCCGGCATGCCGGTCCTGAACGTGGACGAGTCCAGGACGGTCGTGGTGATCAAGCGGTCCCTGGGTGCGGGGTTCGCCGGTATCCCGAATCCGCTGTTCGCAGCGGACGGCACCCTGATGCTGTTCGGCGACGGCAAGAAGGCCGTGCTGGACGTGGTGGCCGCCCTCCTCAACGCCTGATCCGCGCCCTGACGGGCCGGAGGGGTCGAGTCAGCCGGCCCAGTCGGGGGAGCGCTTCTCCAGGAAGGCCCGCATGCCCTCCTGGGCCTCGTCGCTCCTGAACAGTTCGGCTGAGAGCTCAGCGGTCCAGACGAAGGCCTCTTCGATCGGCATTCCGGGCACCCGTACCAGCAGTTGCTTGGTGGCGGCCAGCGCATCGGGACCTCCGGCCAGCAGGTCGGTGACGAAGCCGTCGACCACGTCGTCCAACTCATCGGCCGGAACGGCCCTGTTGACGAGACCCATGCGGGCGGCATCGGCACCGGTCATCTGGTTACCCAGCAGCATCGCCTCCGCGGCGTCGGTGGGCCGCATCCTGGGAAGGCACAGTACCGAGATCATTGCCGGTGCCAGCCCGCGTCGCACCTCCGTGAAGCCGAATTTGGCATCGTCTATGGCCACCGAGAGGTCCATGGCGGCAGCCAGCCCCATGCCACCAGCCACGCAGTGTCCGGCGATGCGTCCCACGTAGACCTTCGGAGACCGGCCGAAGCGGCTGAACAGGTCGGCGGCGTCAACCTTCGCTTTCGGCCTTCCATCCGAGGACCGTTCGGCCAGGTCGGCGCCTGCGCAGAACACGCGGCCACTGTTCGTGAGCACGACGACGCGCACCGCAGGGTCTGCATCGGCTGCGTCCAGTGCTGTGACCAGCTCGCCCACCAACGCCGAGCTGAGGGCGTTGCGATTCTCCTGATCGGCAAGGGTGACGGTGAGGACGCCGCTGTCGAGGTGGGTTTCCACGAGTGCCATCAGAAGCTCCCCGGTCCGGGTCCGTCGGTGGGTGGGCCGGCGAAGGCCTGCGCCCGGACCAGCCAGTCGCGGGCCATGTCGCCGTCCACCTCCAGCCCGGTGTCGTCCACGTGACGGCGCTGGGTCACCACGAGGCAGAAGTCCTCGGCCGGGCCGCGGACGGAGTCGGCGACATCACCGGGGCCCCACGTCCATACTTCTCCGGAGGGAGCTTCGAGGGCGACGTGGACCTCACCTGCTGGTGCCTCCATCCTCCGGTTGACGTACGACCAGGAGCGGGTGATCACTCCCAGCTGGGCGATGTGGCGAAGGCGGTCGGTGGGGGGGCGGTCACCGCCGACGGTGTCCACGATGTCCTGCCCGTGCGCCCATGTCTCCATGAGGCGGGCGGTCAGGAACGACCGGGCTCCCATGGAGGGCCCATACCAGGCCACCCTGTCATCGTCGGAAAGTGTGGCTGCCGCACCGGCCAGACGGGAGCGGCCCGAGCGCCAGGCGTCCAGCAGTTCCTCCGGTGCAAGGGCCCGGTAGGCACCCAGGATCAGGTCGTCCACAGCGTCGTCGACTCCACGGGCAACGGCCATGAGGTCTCCGATCGATGCCTGGAATGCCTCGGGTTCGGTGATGGCGGTGGCGGCCGCCTCATCGAAGTAGGTCAGGTGGGCGATCTGGTCGGCCACCGTCCACCGGGGGCTGGGCGTGGCCGACGCCCACCCGGCATCGTCCAGGCCGGAGACGACGTCATCGAGGGCGTGCTCTTCGACCGCCAGGTCGGCAGCCACCTCGTGGACGTGCATCGGTTCTCCGTTCGGGGCGCTCAGGCGCCAGTGGTGAGGCCACGCAGGATGACGTCGACCATGGAGTCGGCGGCCTCCTTCGGGGTCGAGTCGATCGTCTCGAGGTTCTCGGGCAGGGCGAACATGGCTCCCAGGCCGGCCACGACCCGGGCGACCGCCGCGGTGTCGGTGGGTGCGATGTCGCCACGTTCGACGGCCAGGTCCAGGAGTGCACGGGTGATCGCCACCAGGTAGTCGGAGTGGGCGGTGGCCAGCCTGTGCGTGGCCGGCGTGGCGGCCTGGTCACGGGCGAAGGTCGGCGTCGTGGCCGCCACCGCCTGGTTGGCGGCCGTCAGGTAGGACCGGATGGCCACCAGCGGATCCAGGTCGGGTTGGATCGCCGAGATGGCCCGTCGGCCGATTCGGCGCAGGTTCCGGTCGATGACCGTCAACACCAGTTCGTCCCGGCTGGGGGCCAGGTCGTAGAGGGTGCGCAACGAGCAGCCGACGTTCGCGGCGATGTCGGCCATCGTGAGCTCTGCGAAGCCGTCGTCGAAGAGGGTGCCGAGCCGGTCCAGGACCTCGCGTTGGCGTTCGGTCAGCCGGGCCTCGCGGTCGCGCTCCAGCACGGGTCGGGGAGCGGGAACCGACCGGAGCCGGCGACCCAACTCGGTGGATTCCAGCGTCGCCGCCTCGGTGGTCATGCGCTGGGCACCGGTGTGTCGATTCCCAGCAGCGACTCGGGCACGTCCACGACCCGGGCGCGGAGCCATTCACCCAGGCTCTTGGCCTGGCCGTCCTGGCGGGTGGAAGCGGCCACGCCCTCGCCCAGGAGGCCCCGCAGCATGAAGTTGAGCGACCGGATGGCCGGCAGGCGGTGCCGTTCGATCTGGAGTCCGGCGGCCTCCGGCAGGAGCTCCCGGAGGCGGTCGGTGGTCAGGTGGTCGTCCAGCCACGCCCACGCGGCGTCGCTGCGGACGAAGACCCCCAGGTTGGCG
>CAJWFS010000080.1 GCA_913030665.1 uncultured Acidimicrobiaceae bacterium | reverse complement strand
TCCAGGAACATGTCGTTCTCAACTCTGCTTCCCATCGTGACGCGCAGGCACCCCTCCAGGCCCGGCATCGTGGTGAAGTCCCGTACGAGCACGGAGCGGTCCACGAGGTCCTGCCAGACCTCGCCACCAGGCCTGGACTCGGGACGCAGGAGGATGAAGTTCGCCGCTGACGGCCAGGTGGTCACCGGCAGTCGGGCCAACGCCGCAGCCATGCGGTCACGCTCGGCGACGAGGCGCTCCACACGCTCCTCCATCGCGTCGACGTATTCCAGTGCGAGCACCCCGACCTCCAGCTTGAGGGCATCCAGGTGGTACGGCAGGGCCACCCTCTCCAACTCGGCCACGCACCAGGTCGGAGCGATGAGGTACCCCAGGCGGGCACCGGCGATGGCCCACGTCTTGGAGAAGGTCCGGCTCACGACCACGGAGCGATCCTCGGAGACCAGGCCCGCGGCGCCCTCAGCGGCGAACTCCCCATAGGCCTCGTCCACGACCAGGAGTCCACCGTAGGTACCGACGGCCTCCTCCAGGTCGGCCACCAGGCCATCAGCCGCCGGCGTTCCCGTGGGGTTGTTGGGCGAACACAGGATGACCACGTCGGGTCGCTCGCCGAGTACGAACTGCCGGGCGATTCCCGAATCGAGGGTGAAGTCCGTCGCCCGACGACCCTGCACGAGGCGGGTCCCGGTGGTTCGGGCGATCTGGGAGTACATGGCGTAAGTGGGCTCGAAGACGGCCACGGACCGACCTGCGCCGCCGTAGGCCAGGAGCAGGCTCTGGAGAACCTCGTTGGAACCGTTGGCGGCGAAGACCTGTCCGGGAGCCACGCCGTAGCGTTCGGCCAGCGCAGTGCGGAGACGCTTGGCCGAACGGTCCGGATAGCGATTCCAGTCGACGTCCCGGGCAGCCTCGGCCACCGCCTCCACGAAGCCCGGTGGAGGCGGGAAGGGCGACTCGTTCGTGTTCAACCGGACATCGACATCCAGTTGCGGCGAGTGGTATCCCGATTCCGGCGCAACCTGGATCCGTGCGGTCGGTCGCTCACCCATTGCCGGACCCGTCCGCTTCGGCCACGCGCAGGCGCACCGACTCTGCGTGGGCGTCCAGTCCCTCGGCTCCGGCCAGGGCGACCACGTGGGGTGCCAGCCTCAGCAACGCCGAACGGTCGGCGGTGATCAGGTGGATGTCGCGGGTGAAGTCGGCCACGGTGAGTGCCCCGGCGAAACGTGCCGTGCCGGCGGTCGGAAGCACGTGGCTCGGGCCGGCCACGTAGTCGCCGAGGGAGGCGGGCGACCATGGCCCGCAGAAGACGGCGCCGGCATTGCGGACCCTCTCGGAAAGGCCTCCGGCGTCGGCCACCATCAACTGCAGGTGCTCGGGGGCGATGGCATCTGCGACGGCGAGGGCCTCGTCGGGTCCATCCACCAGCACGCTCCACCCAGCATCGTCAAGGGTGGCAGTGATCTCGTCGCGGCGCGGCGCCGTCGCGACGATCCGGTCGACCTCCGCCTCGATGGCCTCGGACACCGCTTCGTCCCAGGTGATGAGCCATGCCAGGCCACCGGGGCCGTGCTCGGCCTGGACTACGACGTCGATGGCGGCGAAGGCCGGCGGGACGGTGGAATCGGCCACCACCACGACCTCGGAGGGTCCTGCGAACGCCGAGGGCACGCCCACGTGGCCGGCCACCTCGCGCTTGGCCAGGGCCACATAGACGTTTCCCGGTCCGGCGATCACGTCCACTGCGGGGATGCTGGCGGTGCCGTACGCCATTGCCGCCACCGCCTGGGCACCACCGACCGCGTAGACGACGTCGACGCCCGCCACGGCCGCAGCGGCGAGGGTCACGTCAGCTACCCGACCGTCAGGACCCGGGGGCACGCAGAGCACTACCACGCCCACCCCGGCCACACGGGCCGGTACGGCGGTCATCAGGACGGTGGATGGGTAGGCGGCCCGACCACCGGGTGCGTAGCAACCGGCACGCTGGACCGGCCGGCTGATCGAACGGACGCACAACCCGTCCTCGTCGGTGCGGAGCTCCGCACGCCGCTGGCCCTCGTGGTGGCGACGGATGGCGGCCGCCGCGAACTCCAGGGCCTCGAGCACGACCGGGTCGATCCGGGCCGGTGCCGAGGCGACGTCCTCCGGATCCACGACGACGTTTTCCAGATCGACCCCGTCGTACCGGACGGTGAGGTCTCGCAGGGCGGCGTCGCCGCGTTCCCTGACGTCGGCGATGATCGCCCTCACGTCGTCCAGCGGACCGTCAGGAGCGGTCGACGGCCTCGCCAGGACCGCTCCTAGGTCTCCTAGGGGGCCGCGGAGGTCCAAACGCCGGAGCATCCCGCCACGCTACCGGGCGGCGGCTTGGGCGTCGGGCGGCATTTCGCGTGCCGGTGGACCAGACACGGCAACCGATGCAGACTCCCGCCATGGACACCGGTCAGTCCGCCGAACTCTCCTCGGTCGCAACGCAGCTTGACGACCTCGTCCGACGCGTGGTGGCTCTCTCGGAGGAGGAGGACCCGAGCCGGGCCGTGGACCGTCCGGCGCTGCTGGAGGTGGAACGACACCTGAGGGGCGCTATTCGGGAGCTGGAGCGCTTCCGCCGACACCCACCCGGTAGCTGAGCGGTGCCCTTCCGGTCGTAGGTGTCCGGCAGCGTCGACTCGGCCCGAAAATGTCGTTAGGCGCCCCTCGGGGCGCCTAACGGGCGAGGAGGGTTTGCGGGAACCCGATCCTCGCGGCCAGGTGGCGGGACCCGGCAGGGGAACTTGTTACACCACCACGGGTCCTCGAACCAGACCAAATCCCAATGTTCCCGGAATTCGTACCACCGACCGGAATTCTCAGACGTCGGCCGAAGGACAGAAGTCGTTCAGCACGCATTCCCCACAACGCGGCTTGCGACTGGGACAGACACGCCGTCCGTGGAGGATCAGGTACATGCTGAACAGGCCGCGCTCGGCCATCGGAACCATCGGGTTCAGCTCGTACTCCACCTTCACCGGATCAGTCTCCGTCGTCATGCCCAGGCGACGCGACAGCCTCCCCACGTGGGTGTCCACGGGCAACCCCGGCAGGCCCAGGGCCACGCTCCGCACGACGTTGGCCGTCTTGCGGCCGACGCCAGGTAGGGATGTCAGGTCCTGCATGCTCCCGGGCACCTCACTGTCGAACACCTCGACGAGGCGCTGGGCCATACCCAGCAGGCTCTTCGCCTTATTGGAGTAGAACCCACTGGACCGGATGATCTCCTCCAACTCGTGGGGAACAGCACCAGCAAGGTCTTCCGGTCGCGGGTAGGCAGCGAACAGTGCCGGCGTGATCATGTTCACCCGCTTGTCGGTGCACTGCGCCGACAAGATGGTGGCCGCCAGGAGTTGGAAGGGGCCGTCGTGGTCCAACTCGCACTCGGCGCCCGGATATTCATCGGCGAGACGGCGGTGTGTCTCGCCGGCCCGACCTTTCGCTGACCGCGGTCGTCCCATGGCCTCGACGGTAGCCTCACCGACCATGGACCGGTTCACCGTCACGGACGGAACCGACACCGCAACCCTGACAGGCGATCCGCAACACCCGGACGTCGAACTGCGGAGGTGGTCAGTCGAACTCGATATTCCCGGCAACGGCAGCGATGCAGGCAGCAGCGACGAGCGAACCTGCCGGATGCTCGAAGCGGCGACGCAAGCCGTGTCGATTCAGGGAGGTGGACGCCTCGAGTACTGGATCCAGCAGGTCGGATCCCAGAGCGACAAGGTGCCCACGACAGCAGGCTTCACGCGTTTCCGCGACCTGCTGCGGCTCCGCCGCCAGCTACCGGCGTTGAAAACCGACCTGGCCACCCGCCCGTTCACCGCCGACGACGCCACGGCCTTCCTCGCAGTGAACAACGCTGCCTTCGAATGGCACCCCGAGCAGGGTGACATGATGGTCGAGGACCTGGAGTCCCGCCAGTCGGAGCGCTGGTACGAACCAGGGGGATTCCTTCTCCACGAGGTGGACGGAGAGGTGGCGGGCTTCTGCTGGACGAAGGTGCACGACGACGAATCGCCAGCGCTGGGCGAGATCTACGCCATCGCCGTCCATCCGGACCACCACGGCAAGGGCCTCGGCAGGGCGCTCACGCTGGCCGGCCTCGCACACCTGTCGGGCCGGGGGCTCCGCCACGCCATCCTCTACGTCGAGTCGGACAACAGACCGGCCCGTCGCATGTATGAGGGGCTCGGGTTCGACCGGGAGTTCACCAACCGCGCCTACCAGCGAATAGTCAGGTGAACGACCCGACCGGCCACGCACCGGGAGGTGGCCGCCCGATTACCCGGTACGACCTGGACCGCCGGGAATTGGCCGAGCTGTTGGAGGGCCAGCCCGGATACCGGCTGGACCAGCTCTGGCAGGGCCTCTACCGGGACCTTGCCGACCCGGAGCGGATAACGACACTTCCCGCCGAACTGCGCCAGAATCTGGCCGAGATACTGCCCGCCGCTCTCTCCCTGGACACGCGATCCGTGGGCGACGACGGCCAGACCATCAAGTGGCTCTGGAAGTTGGCCGGTGGCGCCCTCGTGGAGACGGTCCTGATGCACTACGAAGAGCGCTCCACGGTCTGCGTCAGCACCCAGGTCGGATGCGCCATGGGGTGTGGATTCTGTGCAACCGGCCAGATGGGCTTCGATCGCCACCTCTCGACCGGCGAGATCGTCGAGCAGGTCGTCCGAGCGCAGCTGGACGCCGGTGAGCGACGGGTCTCGAACGTCGTCTTCATGGGGATGGGCGAGCCCCTGGCCAACTACGACCGGACCTGGGCTGCTGTCGAGAGGATCCACGGCGACCTCGGGCTTTCGGCACGCCACCTGACCATCTCGACCGTCGGCCTGGTCCCCGGCATCCGGCGCCTGGCCGAGGAGACCCTCCCGGTGAACCTGGCCGTGTCGCTCCACGCCGCCGACGACGAGCTCCGCGACGAGCTGGTTCCAATCAACCGCCGCTGGCCGCTGGCCGAGCTGGCCCTGGCATGCAGTGAACACATCTCCAGGACAGGCCGTCGCCTCTCTTTCGAGTGGGCACTCATCCATGACACCAACGACCGCCCGATCGACGCAGAGCGACTGGCGGCCTACGCCCGGCCGCTCGGCGCCCACATCAACCTCATACCCCTGAACCCCACCCCGGGGTGGCCCACCCGCGGATCTACTCCCGACCGGGTCAGGGCCTTCGCCGACGAGCTGCGGGCCCTGGGTTCCAACGTGACGGTGCGGCGCACCCGGGGGACCGAGATCGACGCAGCCTGCGGACAGCTCCGCGCCGACCGGGTCGCCTCACCGGTGGCCGCGCCGGTACGTCGAACGGCGCCGGCGTGACCAGTGGTGGCGTCAAGCCGCATCCGGCCCGGGCGCTGACAGACTGTCGGCCGTGGAACCCAGACGCTGGCTGAACCGCAGCCATCCCCAGACCCTCCTGAGCGGGACGATGCTGCTGTACATAGAGGGGCTCTTCAGCCTCGTCCGCGGCGAGATCCCCCTGCTGATCGGCGTGGCCATGTTCCCCGCCGCTTGGGGAATCGCCAACGACCGCCGCTGGGGTTGGCGTCTCGGCATCGGTGCAGCGGCCCTGAACGTGATCATGGCAATTCAGTGGTACGGGCTGGAAAGCCCGCTGACGCTCGCCTTCGCCCTGCTGTTCCCCGTGGTCCTCCTGGTGCTCCTGGTCCACCCGGTCAGCCGGGAACACCAGCGCATCTGGTTCGAGTGAGCCGGCGGTGCCCGTGAGCGCCTCCGACCACACCATTCCCGACCCGAACCGCCCCCTCCCAGAGGGGACGGCCAAAACAAGCGCCGTGCGGTCGATGTTCGACGCCATCGCGCCCCGCTACGACCTCGTGAACCGGATCATGACGTTCCGCCTGGACGTGGCCTGGCGGCGACGGACGGTCCGCCGACTGGACCTGCCGGCGGGCTCCCTGGTCCTTGACCTGGCCTGCGGAACCGGCGACCTCTGCCGTGACCTGGACCGGGCCGGCATGGCACCGCTCGGCATGGACCTCTCGTGGGGAATGCTGGCCGCAGCCCGGACCGAGGCTCCCCTGGTGCATGCCGACGCCCTCCGTCTGCCGGTGGCCGATGGTGCCGCCGACGGCGTCACCTGTGGCTTCGCCCTTCGTAACCTGACCGGGTTGGAACCATTCTTCGCAGAGCTGGCCCGGGCGCTGCGACCCGGCGGCCGGATCGCCATCCTGGAGGTCGACCGCCCACGCAACCGGTTCCTCCGCCTCGGCCACGGTGCCTACTTCGGTCGTGTGGTTCCTTTCATCGGTGGCCTGCTGTCCAACAGGGACGCCTACCGCTACCTGCCCCGTTCCGTCGCCTACCTGCCCCCGGAGGAGGACCTC
>CAJWFS010000079.1 GCA_913030665.1 uncultured Acidimicrobiaceae bacterium | reverse complement strand
GGCCCATGCCGGCCACCAGGAAGCCGACGGCGATGAGCACGGTGAGTCCCAGATAAAGACGCCAGAAGCGAATTGCTGTGTCTCGCACCCGCGGGGCCAGCCGGTCCACTCCCATGCCAGGAGCCTCGGCGTCGATCAGGCCGAGGCCGCTGGCCCGCAGGGACGGCAGCACGGTTACCACAAGGACGACGATGCCCATTCCTCCGGCCCACTGCGTGAGCTGTCGGTAGAGGAGGATCCCGGAGCCCTGGTCGACGATCCGGTTGTGCCCACCGAACACCGTCGCGCCGGTAGCCGTATAGCCGGAGATCGACTCGAACAAGGCGTCGGCGACCACAACTGTCCACGGTCGGCCGGCGACAGCGAACGTTCCGGCCAGAAGATAGGGAAGCGCCCCGACCACCGAGGCGGCCACCCAGGTGCCCCCCACAGCGGTGAAGATCGATGCGTGGTCAAGTGCGCCGGGCCGAGTCGTCCACCAGAGGGCTATACCACCGACGGCCGTGGCCAGGGTCGCTAGCAGTAGGGCGTTTCCGGCCGTCCCATCAAGATATTCGACGACCGCTGAAAGCAGCATTCCCGCAGAGATAAACAGCAGAGCGAGGCCGGATACATGGGCCGTGGTGCTCTGGAAGCGGCCCTTGATCGGGTTCACCCTCTCTCCTTCCACGGCTCCTACGTTCCTCATCCCGTTCGCCTCCGGAATGCACGGATCCGACGCCCCAGCCTGGTCCGATGGCGTACGACAGAGATCGCGCTGCTGGCAGCCACCATCGCCGGGTAGATCGATAGTCGGCCGATCACCATGGCCGGGAGGATCGCCAGGCGGACCGGCGCAGACCAGTCCGTCGGGTCCAGCAGCGAGCCATCCAAGGCCCGTACCGGTCCTCCGGTTGAGATCGCGTGGACGGCGACACCTAGCGCCGTCGCCAGGTCGAGGCCCAGGGAGGCCACCACTGTGGCGGTGGCGAACAGCACGCTAACCACCAGAAACTGGACGACAACGATCCGGGCGAGGGTCGACTCAGATACTACCCGACCCCCTAGCCGCACCTTGGAGACCACGCTCGGGTGAAGTTGGCGGACCATCTCCCTGAGAGCGATCTGGAACAGGGCCCTGTGCCTCAGGATCTGGAGGCCACCGCCTGTCGAACCAGTCATCGGACCGATCGACACGAGGCCCAGGAGGAGCACGGGTGCCGCTGCCGCCCAGGTACCAGCCGGCGCCGACGGGAAGCCGGTGGTAGTTAGCGCTGCCGTCACCGTGAACGCGGCCCGGCGAATACCGTCTGGCCCGGAGCCGTCTGTCCATAGGAGGAGAAGGCCGGTTCCTACGACCAGCAGGCCCAGATAGGAGCGGAGTTCGGTCGAGCGGAAGAGTCCCCGGGAGCGTCCGACGACTAGGCGCCATAGAACCACCAGGCTTGTTCCGGTGACCGCCATTCCGACGACCGCCACCCACTGCACGGCGGGGTCCGTGAACGGGTCTCCGTCCACCATCCCACCGGTAGACGCCGTCGCCATGGCCACGAGGAGAGCATCGAATACGCCAAGGCCGGCCAGGGTGTAGCCGGCCCAGGTTCCGAGCGAGACAACTCCGTGTACGTAAAGGATGTTACGTACCGCCGTGCGTTGGTTCGGCGCCATGGGTTTGCGTCCGTGGACCCGGGACCGATCCGCGAACTCGCGCTCCGCTCCGAAGAACGGCAGTACGGCAACGGCGACCATGAGGGCTCCCAGGCCGCCGATCCACTGGCTGCCCGCCCGGAGGAAGCGTCCTCCGTGGTCGGCCAAGTCGGGTGTCACGGCCCCGAGGGCAGTGGTCGTGAGCCCAGCGGTCGCATCGGTGAGCGCGTCCACCACCGAGCCTGTCGTGCCGATCAGGAGGTGCAGGGCGCCGACCATCAACACCAGGAGCAGGAGGCAGAGCGTGACGCCGCCCAGGACGTCCGCATCGCGGATCCTCCCGGCTGGCCGGATCCGCGTGTATCCGATGCTGGAGACCAGACCCACCAGCCCACCCAGCGTCACGAGCAGGACCGTGTCGTCGCCACTGCCCAGGAGGTCAACGAGCCCCGAGGCGGTCGCCAGAACCGAGAACATGCCGGCGGCGCCAACCACTGCCAGGGCACCAGCGGTCGCCTTTGACGACAATCGGAAGCCTGGGACCGTCGTAGGCCGGAGCCCGGCCAGGACGGTGCGGATCATCTGGTCGACCGGGTCACTCGAAGAGCGAAGAGAGGAGAGGAGCCGATTCTGGTCGGGTCACAGCTATCACGTGGTCGCGTGCCCGCAGGGTGCTGCGGCCACGCCCGATCTGAGGCTTTCCATCACGGACGATGGCTGCGATGATGACGTCCTCCTGGAGGCCCAAGTCGGCGATCATGCGTCCATCGCAGCGGCAGCCGTCGGCTACGGCGAACTCCAGTACCTCGGCATCACCGTGCAGGGAGGTGGCCACGGCGGCAACCGTCTCCCCTTCTCCCCTGACGAAGCGCAGGACGCTGTTGGCTGTGGCGGTGCGTGGACTGAGGGTGGCATCCACCTCGTGCGTCTCCAGGAGGTCTAGGAGTTGCAACCTGTGGACCACGGCGATGGTCTCGGGCCCGGAGGCCTCCCCGGAACGCCTGTGGCGCTTGCCCGCCGCCTTGGCATACAGGCAGGCCAGGACGTTCGCGTCGTCGGCTCCGGTGAGGGCTATGACCACGTCCTGGCTGGCGACACCGGCCTCCTCCAGCATCGTCGCATCCGTTATGTCACCTCTGTAGACCAGCGCCCGTCCCAGCAGTTCGCTGAGCTCATCGGCCCTCTCCTGCTTCTTCTCGATGATGGCCACGTCAAGGCCACGCTGGATCAGTGACTCCGCCAGCATCTGGCCTGTACGGCCCCCACCGAGCAGCAGGGCCCGGTTTGGCATGTCGTGAGCGAGACCCATTCTGGCTGTGACGTCACGAAGGGCGCGGCGCTTGCAGATGACCGTCAGAAGGTCTCCCTCCCGCAGGATCCAGTCACCCCGCGGGATGATTGTGACCTCCTCGGCGGCATCCCCCTCCCGGCGGGTGATCGAACCGACGATGAAGTCCCAGTCTGGCTCCAACTCGGCTCCCAGTGCCTTCAGCGAGACGCCGACGAGTGGAGCGTGGCCGGGCAGGCGGGCGGTCAGGACCTCCACCTCGCCGCCCGCCATCTGGTTGACCTCCATGGCGCCCGGGTACTCCATCAGCCGGAGGACGGCATGTGCCACCTCCTCGTCCGGATCGATGACGAGGTGGTCGTCGACCCCGTCGAAGAGGGCCTCCAGATCGGGATGCCGGAGACGCCGCGACTCCACGCGCACAACCGTCTTGGAGACGCCATAGCCGCGGGCCAGCAGGGCACTCAGGATGTTGGTCTCGTCGTAGGGGGTCACGGCGACGAGAAGGTCCGCCTGTTCGACGCCCGCCTCGCCCAGCACCAGCGGGTCGGTGCCGCTTCCACTGATAGTCATGACGTCGAGCTGCTCGTGGATCTCCCGGGACCGATCGGGATCGGACTCGATGAGGGCCACGTGGTGACCCTGACTACTGAGGCGTTCGGCGACGTAGGAGCCGACCTCGCCGGCACCCACCACGATTATGTGCACTGGCCAATCCTTCCGCATGGAAGGCCTGAAGGGGTGGCAATCCCCCATGCCAGTGACCAACGAGCGCCCTCCACCCGACTAGCTCCCTGGCCGGATCAACCCTGCATCGGTGACCAGCAGGTCAACGGGCACGTCCCATGGTCGCGCTTCGAGTGCGGCCACCACCTGGAAGGCATGGCAGATTCCGATCAGGAGCGGACCGCCATCCTCCCTGCCCCTACATTCAGCGAACGTCCTGTCGTAGTAGCCGCCCCCGTGGCCGACCCTGTTGCCTCGAAGGTCGGCGACCACAAGGGGCACCAAGACAACGTCCAGGCTGCACGGGTCGAGCTCCCGCCCAGAACCAGGCTGTGGAATGCCATATGGACCCGGCAGTAGAGGCTCATCTGGGACCACGAACCGAAGGGCCTCTCCTGTGGAGACCACCGGAAGCGCCACCTCGAAACGCCGGTCGTTTCGGAGGAGGGACGGGTCGACCTCGCCACGTACCCCCATGTAGGCGCCGACGGTTCCTGCCGAGAGGAGTTCGGGAAGCCCCAGTAGGCGTTCCACGACGAGGGCCGATGCCTGAGCCGTTGCGCCATCCGAAAGTCCCCGCCGACGGGCCAGCATTTTGGTCCGGATCCCCTCGACACCACCCGTCATGGAATCCACCACCTGATCGTGGCCCACGATCCAGCGGTTCGCCACCCCAACAGGCCGGGGATTCTCCCTACTGCAATGTGCGGCCCGGGGCACGAATCTCACTAGAGTCCCTCCGGTTCCGGTGCGATCTCGACCCACGCGCGAGTTCCGTCGAACCACTCCGCCCAGAGACAACCGGCCGGAGTGACGTTACGTCCCATCTGATCTAGGAGACATTTCCTTGGACGCCATTCCCTATCTGGCAGGCGCATCGGCCCTTCTGGGCCTGCTGCTGGCCGGATTTTTCTTCAAGAACGTGAAGGCCGCCGATCCCGGCAGCGAACGCATGGTATTCCTGATGACCGAGATCCAGAAGGGCGCCACGGCCTTCCTCAAGAAGGAATACAGCTGGGTGTCGGTCTTCGTGGCCGCCATGGCGATCCTCATCGCCGCCCTGATAGCGCCAGCTGCAGCGGTGACCTATGTGATTGGTGCGACGCTCTCTGCGCTGGCCGGCTACATCGGCATGACCGTTGCGACCATGGCCAACGCACGCACCACCCAGGCAGCCAAGGACGGACCCGGCAAGGCCCTGCCCGTAGCGTTCCGTGGTGGTGCTGTCATGGGCTTCTCGGTGGCAGGCCTCGCCCTGTTGGGCCTGATGGCCGTCTACATCGTCTTCGTCCTCCTACTTGAGGTGGACGACGCCTTCGAGGTCGTCACTGCCTACGGCCTGGGCGCATCCTCCATCGCCCTCTTCTCCAGGGTGGGCGGCGGCATCTACACCAAGGCCGCCGACGTCGGCGCCGACCTGGTCGGCAAAGTGGAGGCGGGTATCCCCGAGGACGACCCACGCAACCCGGCGACCATCGCCGACAACGTTGGCGACAACGTTGGCGACGTCGCCGGCATGGGTGCCGATCTCTTCGAGAGTTACGCCGGCTCGATACTGGCGCCGATCTCGCTGGTGGCGTTTGCCCTCGGACTGGGCGCCGAACAGGCCTCGGCTGTGACCAACATCTCCCTCCTGTCGTTCCCGATGGCTATCGCCTTCGCGGGCATGTTGGCCTCGATCATCGGCTCCTTCTTCGTCAAGGGGTCCAGCTCGACGGACACGAAGGAACTCTCCAAGGCGTTACACATGGGCACCAACGTCGCCATGGCGCTGGCTGCCGTCGCGACCGTGGGCATCGTCTACTGGCTGTTCGGGAACAACGACGACTTCGACAACCCCCTGGGTCTGGCCATCGCCGTGATCGGCGGCCTGGTCGTCGGCTGGGCGTTGGGCAAGACAGCTGAGTTCTATACCTCCGACCATTACTCGCCGGTCAAGAAGATCGCCACCCAGACCGAGACAGGTCCCGCCACGACAATCCTTGGGGGAATCTCCACCGGCATGGTCTCGGTGGCAGCCTCGGTCGCCCTTCTCGCCATCGGCGTAGGCATCGCCTACTGGGGTGGCGAGATGGCCTTCGAGTCGATCGGGGCCCTAGACGGCGGCATCTACGGCATTGCCGTGGCTGCCATCGGCATGCTGGCCACCACCGGCATGGTGGTCTCCGTGGACGCCTACGGTCCGATCGCCGACAACGCCGGCGGCATCGCCGAGATGGCGAAGCTAGATCCCAGCGTCCGTGAGGTCACCGACGCGCTCGACTCGTTGGGCAACACGACAGCAGCGGTAGCCAAGGGCTTCGCTGTCGGCTCAGCGGCCCTCACGGCCCTCGCCCTCTTCAAGAGCTTCGAGTTCGCGGTGATCGATGCCGGTGGCAGCCTGTCGCTGAACGTCGGCGAGGTGGAGGTCTTCATCGGCTTGTTCCTCGGCGCCATGCTCCCGTTCCTGTTCGCAGCTCTGACAATCGACGCCGTAGGCCGTGCCGCCCAGGAGATGATCGAGGAGGTTCGCCGGCAGTTCCGGGAGATTCCGGGCCTGCGCGAGGGCCGAGAGGGTGTACACCCCGACTCTGCCCGCTGCGTGGCCATCTCGACCACCGCATCGCTCAAGGAGATGATCATTCCGGGTTCCCTGGCCGTGGTCGTTCCCCTCGTCCTCGGCTTCATCAGCGTCGACGTACTCGGGGGCTTCCTCGCCGGCGCCCTGGTCACCGGATTCTGCCTGGCCATCTTCATGGCCAACGCCGGTGGCGCCTGGGACAACGCCAAGAAGTACATCGAG
>CAJWFS010000078.1 GCA_913030665.1 uncultured Acidimicrobiaceae bacterium | reverse complement strand
GGACGCCACGCGGGCCAGGGCCGACGACCTGGCATCGCCATCCAGGCGGGCCAGCTCCGGAAGCACCCGCCACGCCAGGTCGACATCCTCCAGGAAGCTGAAGCCAAGGGTGGGATCCACCACCTCCAGGAGGCGGAACAGCTCCCCTCGGATCCGTTCCCCGGAGACGATCCCGATCCGGTCGGCCAGGGACCGCGCCGCCTCGACGATGCCATCCACCGGGGCGAGGTCGTACCCGGCGTGGAACCGGGCGGCACGCAGCATCCGGAGCGGGTCATCGCCGAACGACTCCTCCGGGGAGAGTGGGGTACGGAGGATCCCGGCAGCCAGGTCGGCCCGTCCGTCGAACGGATCGTGCAGCTTCCCATCGACCACGTCCACGGCCATGGCGTTCACCGTGAAGTCCCGTCGGCCCAGGTCCTCATGGAGGTCCGTGGAGAACCTCACCACGGGCTTCCGGGAGTCGCCCACGTAGGACTCGGCCCTGTGGGTGGTGATCTCCATGATGAGGTCGCCGACCCTGATGCCCACGGTTCCGAACCGCTCGCCCTGCAGCCAGACGGCGTCGGCTACGCCCTCCACGAGCCTTCGGACCTGGTCCGGCGTGGCATCGGTGGTCAGGTCGTGGTCGGTGGTTGGGGCCAGGCCCATCAGTGAATCGCGTACCAGCCCGCCGACCAGGTACAGGCGGTGGCCGGCAGCCGCGAACCGCTCGGAGACAGGGACGACCGCGTCACGCAGGTCGTCGAAGGCCCTCTCCCCGATGGGTCCCCCGACCCCGCTCACGACACCAGCCCGTGCCGTACAACCTGGGCGTCCACGACATCGCGACCTGGACCGTCACCCGTGGTCGCCTCCGGCGAGTACCGGACCCCCAGAGCCGCCGCCACGAAGGCCCCCGCCGAGTCGGCCAGCGCCCCGAGGTCGTATCCACCCTCCAGGAACGCGATCAGGCGGCCCGTCGGCACCAGCCCGGTGAGTCGGCCCATCAGGTCGGCGTAGTCGCCGGCCGACAACCCGAGGTCTGTCAACGGGTCGGCCCGATGAGCGTCGAAGCCGGCCGAGACCAGGATCCAGTCGGGGGCGAACCGCTCTACCGCGGGTGCCACCAGGATGTCCATCGCATACCGGTACGTATCGCCCGCAGCGCCTGCGGGAAGCGGCACGTTGATCGTCGCGCCTGTACCGTCTCCGATCCCGACCTCGTCGGCGGCACCGGTGCCCGGATACAACGGCCACTGGTGGCAGGACACGAACAGGACACGTCCGTCGGCCACGAACGCCTCCTGGGTGCCGTTGCCATGGTGCGCGTCGATGTCGACTATTGCCACGCGCTCGCCGGCATCGGCCAGTGAGGCCGCCGCAACCGCCACGTTGTTCAGCAGGCAGAAGCCCATGGTCCGGGTGGGTGTCGCATGGTGTCCGGGTGGGCGCACGGCGCAGAACGCCACCTCGGCGTCACCGTTGCGCAGCCCTTCTATGGCCACCAGACCGGCACCGGCGGCCAACCGGGCCGCCCTCCACGAACCCGGACCCATCACCGTGTCCGGATCCAACCGACCGCCGCCAGCCGCATCCAGATTGACCAAAGACTCCACGTGGTCGGACGGATGGACCCTGAAGAGATCCACGTCGGCGACCTGCAACGGTGCCCTCCGAACCAGGGCATCGCCCAGGCCCGAGGCGTCGATGCCCTCGAGCACCGCTGTCAGGCGGGCCGGTCGTTCAGGATGACGACGACCCGCCACATGGTCTAGGAACCGTTCATCGGTCACCAGCAGGACGGACACCCGGCGAGCGTATCCCCCACGTCCCGACGGCTCCGGGCCCCGTGACCCACCGCCACCGGGCCGGAGGCGGCCCGTGACCGCCCAGCGGCAGCGCCGTACCCTGTTCGACATCGACCTCAGGCCGCCCACTCAGTCAGCCCGTAGGGGGCCACTGGCGCTCCGGCGCGCACCGGTTCCCGGGTCCGGGATCGCCAGGGTGGAGTTCCGGCGCATCGGCAGCCGTACCACCGTCCGCATCAGCCCCTGGCGTGGGGATGCATCCACCGCCCAGGTGGTGACTGTCGGCGGCCCGGTCCCGGACGAGGCGATGGTCCTGGACCTGCTGCAGCTCCTCGGGTGCCGTGGCGTGACCACCATCCTGACGGCAGCCCTCTCCACCGATGACCAGCGCCCCTTCACCGCTGCCGGCTTCACACCCCTTGAGCACCTTGCCCTGATGCACCGGTCCCTCCATCCGGGCGAACCGGCCCCGCCCAACCGGTCGACCCATCGTCTTCGCCGAATCGGCCGTCTAAGACTCGCCGACGCCCTCGAAGCGGATGCCGAGGCCTTTTCCACCTTCACACCGTTCTGGTGGTTCGACGGTGCCGCCTACACCGAGGCCTGCCAGGCGACCGACCTGAGCCGACAGCGGTGCGTCCGCAACGACGGACAGATCGTCGCCTACGCCATCACCGGACGCTCCTCGACCAGCGGGTTCGTACAGCGCCTGGCGGTTCGACCCGGCCACGAAGGCAGGGGCATCGGATCGGCTCTGCTGGCGGACGCCATCTCCTGGCTGGCCCTCGGAGGCGTCCGGGACGTCTGGGTCAACACCCAGCCCGACAACGACCGGGCCCGCGCCCTCTACCGACGGCACGGCTTCGGGGAGAAGGCCGAGGGCCTCACCGTGCTCCAGTACGAAACGGCCCGATGAGGCGGCGAATCCTCATCACCATCCTGGTGGCCGTCGGCCTGCTGGCTGTCGCGGCGCCCGTAATGGCCGATCCCGGATCGGCCACCGTCTCCCTCGTCGCCCAGTCTCCCTGGATCGCGGACGACGGCGACCTGGCTCTCGAGTTGAGGATCACCGGTGGCACCACCGAGACGATGCTCCGACTCCAACTGCACCGGACCGTCGACCGCCGAGGACTCCTGGCCCTCCGGGACGGCCTCCTCGGCAATCCGCTGGGAGGGCCGGTGGACATGGCCGTCGCCGACGTCCTGAATTCGGCCGGCGTCGCATCGCTGGTGCTCCAGGTGGGTACCGAGGGTCGCCTCGGTTCACGACCCGGCGGTGTCTATCCGCTCACCGTGACGCTCCTGGACGCTGATGGCTCAGCCCTGGACAGCCTGATCACGCCGCTGGTCCACCTACCCGTCGTCCCCGAGGGCGAAGCGGCGGCACATCGCCCCCTCCTGGTTGGGATCACGCTCTCTGTGGACGGGCCGCCACCGTTGCGTCCCGATGGTCGTCTCCGGCCCGACCGGGCCACGCTGCACCAGATGGAGGCGGTGATCCGTGCAGCCCAGGGGCATCCCGACATCCCGATGGACGTCAGGCTCCCGCCCGCCACGGTGCTCAGCCTGGCCCGGTCCGACGAGTTGGACCACGCCCGCCTCCTCGCCGACCTGATCCGGACGAACGGCGACCACTTCCGCCTCCAGTCCTCGCCGTTCGTGACCGCCGACCCCGAGGCCTGGCGGCGAGCCGGTCGTTCCGACGTCCAACGTGACCTCCTGGACCACGGTGACCAGGTACTCATCGACCTGTTGGGCGTGGTCCCGGACCGTTCGATAGCCGTCCTTCCAGCCACGGCAGTTCCTGCCACGCTCGAACTGCTGGGCCAGTTGGGCGCTGAGCGGTTCATCGTGTCGGCCGACCACCTGGAACCCAGGCCGTCGGCGGCGTCCGCCGAGAGCACCCTCCCCGCCCGGCTGCTGGCCGACGACGGCACCGCCTATCCGGCGCTGGTGGCCGATCCCGACCTGGCCAGGCACCTCACGGACCCGCAGGGTGCGGTCTCGGCGGCCCAGTACCTGCTGGCCGACATGGCGCTGCTGGCATGGTCGGATCCGACCGTGACGAGGATGGCCGTCCTGACCGCTCCCGACGACCTCCCCATCGACGCTCTCACCCTCGACTTGGTGCTGGGGGTCCTGGAGAAGGCCCCGTTCCTGAGGGTCAGGCCGCTCCCGGACCTCTTCGACGCCGCCCTGGCAGCCGATGCGGCCGCCGCCGTCACCTATGGCCTCTGGCCGGATGCCATCACGTCGATGTCCCGTAGGGCAACGGACCGCAGCCTCGCCGAGAAGACGGTTGCCGCCTACACGGCCATACTCGGCGGTCCGCATCCGGACGCCGCCGCGCTCAACGACCTCCTCGAGGTGACGGCCGCAGCCGAGCTGGACACCGACACCATGAACGCATACCTGACAGCGGTCTACGACTCCGTAAGCGAGGTGCTGGATGCCTTCACGACCCCACCTGAACAGAGCGTCCGGCTCACCGGGCGTTCGGCTGACATCCCCTTCAGCGTGCACAACGGCCTGACGACCGATGCACGGGTGGTCCTCGTGCTGCAGAGCGACGGACGGCTCGAGTTCCCCAAGGGCGCGGTCCAGGCTGTCGTGCTGGTGCCCGGCAACAACCGGATCGCAATACCGGTACAGGCCCGTACCTCCGGTGACGCCCGGCTCCGGGTGACCGTCCGCTCCCCCGACGACGCCCAACTCCTCCAGCTCCGCTCGGCCCACCTCATGGTCCGGACCACGAGCCTCTCCGGTGTCGGAGTGCTCCTCTTCGTCGGTGCGATAGCCGTGCTCGCGATCTGGTGGACCCGCGCTGCTCGGGTACGCTCCGACCGACCTGAGGAGTCCACATGACCGTTCGAATCGTCACCGACAGCGCCAGCGACCTGGGCCTCGACGAGGCCACGAGTCTGGGCATCGACGTGGTGCCACTCAGCATCCGGTTCGGGAACGACGTGTTCCTGGACCTGGAGGAACTCAGCATCGACGAGTTCTACCGTCGGATGGCTGAGAGCGATGACCTGCCCCAGACCGCGGCACCAGCGCCGGGGGCCTTCCAGGAGGTCTTCCGTCGCCGACTGGCCGAGGGAGCGGACTCCATCGTCTGCATATGCCTGTCCAGCGGGGTGTCGGCCACCATGGAATCGGCCGAGCTGGCCGCCCGCGAGACCGATGGCGAGGTCCGGATCGTCGACAGTCGATCGGTCACGGCTGGACTCGGGATGATGGTCGTCGCTGCTGCGGAGGCCGCTGCCGGTGGCGCAGGGGCCGACGAGATCGTCGGCCTGGTGGAGGCCATGCGGGAGAGGACCCGCGTCTACGGCGCCATCGACACCCTGGAGAACCTCAAGAAAGGTGGTCGAATCGGGAACGCCCAGGCCCTGCTGGGGAGCCTCCTGTCGATCAAGCCGCTCATCGACATCAGCAGTGGTGTGGTGGAGGAGGCGGGCAGGCAGCGCACCCGGAAGAAGTCCCTGGTCTGGTTGCGGGACAAGGTGGCCGAGCACGCGGACGACATCGAGACCCTGTCGGTCATGCACGCCCAGGCCGACGACATCGGCGACCTGACCGAGATGCTGGCGCCGATCGTCGATCCTTCGGCCATTCGTGTGGGTGTGATCGGTCCCGTGGTGGCGAGCCACGGCGGGCCGGGGGTCATCGGCCTCTGCTTCACACTCCGCGCCTAAGTACACGACGGCCGGAGAGGCCCCTCGGAGGTGGCCGTCGGTAGTATCCGCTCCATGAGCACACTGGCGGCACCTTCCTCCGGTACCCCATCGCCGGAAGAAGGCCCTGACGGGCGGAACGACTGGGCTACGGCCTCGATCGACTGGGTCGTGGACGTCGTCGAGCGCTTCCGATCAGTCACCACGCAGCCGGCGGTCACAGTCATCCGTGCGGTCGTCCACGGCGCCTTCGTCGCGTTCTGCCTGGTCGCCGCGCTAGTCCTCGGAAGTATCGGCGTCTTCCGACTCCTGGACGTCGCCATCCCGGGCGAGAGCTGGTCTGCCCACCTCGTGCTGGGCGCCACCCTCTTCGCCCTCGGTACCTGGTTCTGGTCCCGTCGCACGCCTCGTTCCTGACCTTGAACCGTGAAATCACGTCGATCGTCCGAGGATTGCGAATGACCCACCACGAAGTCGTCATCATCGGATCCGGACCTGCCGGCCTGACCGCGGCGATCTACACGGCCCGCGCCAACCTGGCCCCGCTGGTGATCGAGGGCGAACCCTCGTCGACCAGTGACCAGCCGGGTGGACAGCTCATGCTGACCACTGACGTTGAGAACTACCCCGGCTTTCCCGACGGGGTGATGGGACCCCAACTCATGGCCGACATGCGATCCCAGGCCACCCGGTTCGGCGCCGACCTGGTAACCCTGAAGGTCTCCAAGGTGGACTTGTCAGCCAGCCCATTCGCCATCTGGACCGGCGACCCGGCTGCGGCCCTGCCCACGTACACCGCAGATTCAGTCATCGTGTCGACGGGTGCACGGTCAGTGATGCTCGGCCTCGAGGCCGAGCAGCGCCTCATTGGCCACGGGCTCTCCACGTGCGCCACCTGTGACGGCTTCTTCTTCCGCGATCAGGAGATTGCGGTGGTGGGAGGCGGTGACTCAGCCCTGGAGGAGGCTGGATTCCTCACGAAGTTCGCCTCCAAGGTGACAATCGTCCATCGACGAGATGCCCTCAGGGCCTCCAAGATCATGCAGCATCGGGCCTTCGAGAATCCCAGGATCGAGTTCGCCTGGAACACGGCGGTGGTGGACGT
>CAJWFS010000077.1 GCA_913030665.1 uncultured Acidimicrobiaceae bacterium | reverse complement strand
CGCCGCCCGGGTTCATCATCACGTAGGAGACCCGGCTCATCAGGTCCTCGCCGAAGCGGATCTGGGGGTTCATGGCGCCGGCCGTCGCCAACACCGTGCCGGTGGCCAGGTCGCAGAGGTGGCCGGCGATGGTCGTGGACCCCACGTCGACGGCCACGCCGAGGGCACGGTCGCGGAGGCCGGGCCACGCGGCCACCACCAGGCTGTCGTCACGGATCGCCACGGTGATCGTGCGCCTACCACTGGCCAGTGCCGCCTGGAGTTCGGCGACGATCCGATCGTCGATGGTGATGCCCGAAAGGCCCCACTGGTCGTCCAGAGCCTCGACGAGGCGACGCACCTCGCCGATCGACTCGTCCAGGGTCGGTTCCGGCACCTCGACCAGGCGCAGGACGAGAACGGGGTCCAACTCCAGGTCGCCGAGGTCCACCTCTTTGCGGACCACCTGCCGGTGGACCTGGCTTTCTGCCGGTACGTCGACCACTAGGTCGCCGCCGATCGTCGCCGCACAGGCGAGGCGATGGGATCCGTCCAGCGGCCGGCGGCCCCGGTAGGAGTCCTCGATCGTGCCCCGGGCCGACACGTGGTCCTCGGCGACGGCCATGCCGTGCTTGGCGAAGTCGCCGAAGGTCGGCTCGACCTGGCAGCGTCCGCAGATTCCGCGGCCTCCACACACCGAGTCCAGGTCGACACCCAGTTGCCGGGCGGCGTCCAGCAGCGTCGTCCCGGTGGCGATCTGGCCGCGACGACCTGACGGCGTGAACACCACGAGGTGCTCGTCCGGTTGGTCAGCGGGGCTCATGGGCGGTTCCTGACTCTGGGGGCCGGTCGGGCGCTCAGCCTCAGGCGACCGTACGGCGCCGACGGTTGTCGCGGCGCCCTCTGGCGCCCTCTGCCGCGTTGGGGTCCCGGTTGGCCCGGATCCATGTGGCGCAGTCGCGATCGGCGCCGGTCAGGACGTCGGCGGCCTGGATGGCGGTCTTCACCTCGGCGTGCAGGGGGCTCATGATCGCCGAGGTCATGCCGTGGCTGATCGCCATGGCCAGGAAGGACCCGGTGATCACGTGACGGTTGGGAAGCCCGAAGCTCACGTTCGAGGCGCCGCATGTGGTGTTCACCTTCAGCTCCTCGCGCAGGCGACGCACCAGGGCGAACACCTGGCGTCCTGCGGTACCCATGGCGCCGATCGGCATGACCAGCGGGTCGACCACCACGTCGGAAGCCGGAATGCCATGGTCGGCGGCCCTCTCGACGATTCGCTTGGCAACGGCGAAGCGGACGTCAGGATCCTCGGAGATGCCGGTCTCGTCGTTGGAGATCGCGACCACCGCCGCACCTGCCCTCGCCACCAGGGGAAGTACCCGCTCCAGGACCTCCTCCTCACCGGTCACCGAGTTGACCAGGGGCTTGCCCTGGTAGACGGCCAGGCCTGCCTCCAGGGCCTCGACGATCGACGAGTCGATGGACAGCGGAACGTCGGTCACGGCCTGGACGAGCTGGATGGCGCGGGCCAGTAGGGCGGGCTCGTCGGCCAGCGGGATGCCGGCGTTGACGTCCAGCATCAGTGCGCCTGCCTCGACCTGGGCGATGGCATCCGCCTCCACCCGGCTGAAGTCACCAGCCTTCATCTCCTCGGCGAGAAGCCTGCGGCCAGTGGGGTTGATTCGTTCGCCGATCATGACGAACGGCCTTCCGAAGCCGATTGCCACTTCACGCGTGGCGGAACTTAGGATCGTGTCGGTCATCTGGGTGGTTCTCTCTGGTGGGGGACCGTCGGTGCTGACGGTCCCTGGGTGGTTCGCTTCAGTCTTCGACGCCGCCTGAACGCACGAGGCGCTCGAGTCGGTCCGCCGGGTAGGACTCGTCGAGGTGGGCTGTCTCGGCGGCCACGGCTGCGGCCATGTCCGGCGGGCATGGGGTGCTGATGCGGCGCCACTGGGTGATGTATGAGTCCGAGTCGTCCATCCCGGCCACCATGGCTGCACGGTCGATGGCGTGCTGGAAGCGTGCGTCGAGCAGGGCCTTCTCCCGGGTCCTGCCCTGCTGGGCGGTCACCTGTGCGGGGATGTCGCGCCAGTAGATGGTGATGAGTTTGGCTGCCATGGATTCAGGCAATCCTTTCGGAGCCGCTGGACGCCAGGTCGGTTGCGGCTGGATCCCTACCGCTGGAGGGAGCCGCGGGTCGGCCGAGTTGGACGATGCTGGCCTCCAGGTTGTCGAGGCCGGTGCGTCGAAGCTCGAAGTCCAGCCCGAGTCGGACCGCGGCGGCCCGGGCCCTTTCCACGAGCTCCGGGTCGTCTGTCTGGGCCAGGTAGACGAGGCGCCGGTAGTTGGCGAACACCTGGGGCAGCAGTTCCGGGTGGGTATCCAGCCAGAAGGCCTTTACGACCAGGCGGTCGAAGTGCTTCACCAGGTAGTCGGTCAGGAAGAAGGTGCCCAACTCCTCGGCATGTAGTTGGGCGAATGCCGAAGAGCCGGTGAGGAACTCGTAGCAGTGGTCGCCCGGTAGGCGTTCCACGCCCAGCTCGGTGCACACGGCGTCGAGGCGCCCTCCGGTGCCGCAGTCCCCGTAGCCCACGAAGACCCTGTCGTAGCGCCCGGCAGCGGCATGGACGCGCTCGGCGACGGCATCGGGTATCACGTCAGGGGTGTTGTGGTAGGAGGCGGGCAGGCATTCCACGTCGACGTGGTCGAGGCCGTTGGCCTGCACCACCTGGAGCAGTTCGCGGGCGAGCGCACCGCAGGCGACGACGAGGGTGCGACCGCCCGGTGCCGTGGGGGCGCCGGATGGGTCGGTCATCTGGCGCGGTTCAGGCTGCTGCGGCGCGCCGTGCGGCGATGAGGTGCGAGGCGGTCTCCGCGGCCACGGCGGCGTCACGGCAGTAGGCATCGGCACCGATGGCCTCGCCGAACTCGTCGTTCAGCGGCGCGCCGCCCACGATCACCATGTAGTCCCCGCGGAGGCTCTTCTCCACCAGGGTGTCGATGACGACCTTCATGTACGGCATCGTCGTGGTCAGGAGGGCCGACATCCCCAGGATGTCCGGCTTGTGCTCGTCCAGTGCTCCGAGGAACTGCTCGACGTCGGTGTTGATGCCGAGGTCGATCACCTCGAAGCCGGCGCCCTCGAGCATCATTCCGACCAGGTTCTTGCCGATGTCGTGGATGTCGCCCTTGACGGTGCCGATGACGACCTTGCCGATGGGCATGGCGCCGGTCTCGGCCAGGAGGGGCCGCAGGATGGCCATGCCGGCCTTCATGGCGTTGGCTGCCAGAAGGACCTCGGGAACGAAGAGGATGCCGTCGCGGAAGTCGATGCCCACGATCCGCATTCCTTCGACCAGGGCATCGTTCAGGACACGGTTGGGGTCCCACCCGCGTCCGAGTAGCAGGTTGGTTCCCTCCGTGATCTCGTCGGCCAAGCCGTCGTAGAGATCGTCGTGCATCTGGGCGGTGAGCTCGTCGTCCGGCAGGTCCGCCAGGATGATTTCGTCGTCGATGGTGTTCTCTTCGGCCATGATTCGCTCCGTTGCGGATCGGGGACCACGATCGGTGGTCTGATTGAGCCTTGGACGCCCTGTGGGCTGTACGGGACTTACGCCACACTGACCGAGAGAACCAGCAATCGGTTCCCATAGAGTGGGAAGTACCCGTATGATGGGAACGATACAGATCGAACGTCGATTTGTCCATGACTCGGGAATCATTTCCCGCGATGTGGGATGCACCGTAAGTCCGGACGGGAGCCTGGCAATGCAGACGGTTCAGAGCATCGATCGGGCGTTCCAGATACTTGAAGAGTTGGCCAGCGACCCGGGTGGCATAAGCGAACTCTCGCGGCGCCTGGACCTCCCGACCAGCACGGTGGCCAGGTTGCTGGCCACCCTCGAGCGGTTGGGGGCCGTCGAGCGGAAGACGGATGACAACAGCTACCGCATCGGGTCGGCCATCGTGACCATGGCAGCCAGCATCGACCCCAACCAGAGCCTGCTGGCCGTCGCCCAGTCCTTCATGGTGGATCTGGTCGAGCAGGTGGCCGAGGCGGTCGGGCTCTCCATCCCCGCTGGCTACGACGTCCACTACATAGGGCAGGTGGATTGCGCCAATCCCGTCCAGGTGAGGGATTGGACGGGCGTCAGCCTTCCCATGCACGTCGTGCCATCAGGCATGGTGGTCCTCGCCCATTGGCCCGACGAGGCCGTTGCCCGGTACCTGTCCAGGAAGCTGGACCGGTACACGCCCGGGTCCGTGACCGATCCGCGCCGCATCCGGGAACGCATCGAGCGGGTCCGGGACGAGGACGTCTCGTGGATGGAGGAGGAGTTCGCCGAGGGGATCAGCTCGGTGGCCTCACCATTGTTCAACGCTGCCGGCGTCGTCGTCGGGGCCCTCCACAGCCATGGGCCCACCTACCGCTTCCCGGACGAGGCGTTGCGGGACATCATCAGCGGTCGGGTACGGTCCACCGCCCAGGCGATCTCGGCCGCCCTCGGCCACGTGGCCTGATACCGCCGCAAGGACGCCCACCACCGCAGGCCCCCGACCGTGTCGGCCATCCACGGAGCGATCACGTCGGTCGCCATCGGGCTGAGCGATCACATCAACCGCGGCGTGTTCTAGCGCCGTGGCCCTCGTAATCGCAGGCTGAACTGGTCGAATCCCGGTAGCGCCCCTGCTCAGGTCCAACTGGCAGCTGACCACCCGTCCCGGTCAGGTCCACCGGTGTTCGGGTCACCTCCGCCAGGTGTTGCGCAGGGTCTCCAGGCCGCCGTCGACGGCGATGGTCTGGCCGTTCACGTAGCGGGCCGCCGGCGAGGCCAGGAAGACGGCCATGGCAGCGATGTCCCGACCCTCCACGAAGGTCCGCATCGACACCTGCTTCTCGTAGGCGCCACGCAGCTCGGCCACCGGAACCCCGGTGACCTCGGCCTCGGCCTCGATGACGCGGCGCATCCGGTCGCCGTCGACCGAGCCCGGACAGAGGGTGTTCACCCGGATGCCGAACTCGCCCACCTCCATGGCCAGGGTGTCGGACAATCCGATCACGGCGTACTTGGACGCTGCGTACGGTGATCGCATCGGGAACCCGGTGACCCCGGCCGTGGAAGAGGTCAACAGGATCGAGCCACCACCAGCCTCGCGAAGCATGGGGACCGCACGCCGACAGCACAGGAAGGCGCTCCGTACGTTCACGGCCATCGTCAGGTCCCAGCCCTCCACGTCCAGGTCCTCGATCGGGCCGACGGGTCCGGCTATTCCGACGTTGGCGCAGAGCACGTCGAGGCCCCCCATCGTCGCCGCCACGTCATCGAACAACTCGTCCACGGCGTCGGCGTCGGACACGTCCAGGATGCTCAGGTCGCACCCGTCCGGGGGATCGCCCGCCACGTCGGCCACGTACACCCGGGCGCCGTCGGCCACGAAGGCCTCTGCCATGGCGCGCCCGATCCCGGAGGCACCTCCGGTGATCAGCACACGCTGCTGGTCGGCCACCTGTTGTCCACCTTTCCTCAGAGCAGGGACGGCCATCGGTCGCCGGGAGGGATCCGTCGGTCGCTGGTGGCGAAACTAGTGCCGCCGGCCCGGCCCGTAGCGAGGGGCGGTCCAGGCCGAGGGTCGCCACCCGCGAATCCGCCCACCGGGTCCGTCAGCATCTGGTGGGGGTCGTCGGTAGGATCACGCCGCCCTGCGGCGTTCGTCGACGGGCAAGCCACAACCGCCCCGGCGACGCCTCTCCGAGCCGTCCCTCCCTGCTGCGCTCCAGGAGAACAATCGAATGAGTGAATTCCCGACTCGCGCCAACGTCGTCGTGATCGGAGCAGGCATCGTCGGCAACTGTCTCGTCGGCCACCTCGCCCGTCTCGGCTGGACCGACATGGTCCTGCTGGACAAGGGCCCCCTGCCCAACCCCGGTGGTTCCACCGGTCACGCCTCCAACTTCATCTTCCCGGTCGACCACAACAAGGAGATGGCCCTGCTCGGAGAGCAGAGCGCCAACCAGTACCGGGACGTGAACCTCTCCGTGGACTGCGGGGGCATAGAGGTGGCCCGCACCGAGGATCGGATGCGGGAGCTGGATCGCCGGATGACGTCAGCCAGGGCCTGGGGCATCGAGGCGAGCCTGCTCACGCCGGCTGAGGTGAAGGAGCTGGTGCCCTTCATCAACGAGGACGTCATCCTGGGTGGCTTCTACTGTCCAACCGTCTCGGTGGTCGATTCGCTGGAGACCGGCACCACGATGCGTCGCGAGGCCGTCGAGACGGCCGGCTGCCAGGTCTTCGCCAACACCGAGGTCCTCGACGTCGAGACCACCGAGGGCGAGGGTGGCGTGACCACCGTGTCGTCGGTCGTCACGGACAAGGGCACCATCCAGGCCGCCCACGTCGTCATCGCCTGTGGCGTGTGGTCCAACCGGATCGCCAACATGGCCGGCGCCACCATCCCGCTGGTCCCCGCCGTACACCAGATGGCCGACGTCGGCCCGATGGACATCCTGGCCGAGACCAACAACGAGATCGGCTACCCGATTGTCCGGGACATGGACACCTTCTGCTACGAGCGGCAGTCGGCCGGCTCCATGGAGATCGGCT
>CAJWFS010000076.1 GCA_913030665.1 uncultured Acidimicrobiaceae bacterium | reverse complement strand
GTGAAGATCTTGAAGTGGTGGATGAGGGCTTCCATCGACTCGTCGATGCGGGCCCGGGGCGGGGGCGTGACCTTCTTGTCCTGTACCCGGTAGTCCCCGGCAGGCATGAGGTCCAGGATCTGTTCGACGATCCGCAGTGATTCCCTGATCTCGTTCTGGCGGATGGCGTAGCGGTCGAACGAGTCGCCACGGGTTCCCACGATGACGTCGAATTCGACCTCGTCGTAGGCCAGGTAGGGCTGGTCCCGACGCAGGTCCCAGGCATATCCGGTGGACCGCAGGATGGGCCCGGTGGTGGACAGGGCGAGCGCCTCAGCCGGGGTGATGACACCGACGCCCTGCAGGCGACCCCGGAAGATCGGCTGACCGGTCAACAGCGTGTCGTACTCGTCGAGGCGGGGTGGTATCAACTCCAGGAGGCGCCTCACGTCGGCCTGCCAGCCGTCAGGCAGGTCTGCAGCCACGCCACCCGGCCGGATGTAGTTGTGGTTCATCCGGAGGCCGGTCACCTTCTCGAAGAAGCGCAGCACCTCCTCGCGTTCCCGCCAGCCGTAGATCATCATCGAAACGGCCCCGAGGTCCATGCCGTTGGTGGCCTGGAACAGCAGGTGGGAGGAGACCCGGTTCAGCTCGCACATGAGCATCCGGATCCAGGTGGCCCGTGGCGGCACCTCCAGCCCCAGGAGCTGCTCGACGGCCATGGAGAAGGCCAGCTCCGAGAACAGCGGTGCGGCGTAGTCCATGCGGGTGACGTTGGTGGGACCCTGAAGGTAGGTGAGGTCCTCGGCGGTCTTCTCCATGCCGGTGTGCAGGTAGCCGATGACCGGCTTGGACCTCAGGATCGCCTCGCCCTCCATCTCCAGCATCAACCGGAGCACCCCGTGGGTGGAAGGGTGGGATGGTCCCATGTTGAGGATCATCCGCTGGTCGGCGATGTCGCCGGTCGGCGGATCGTCGGGACCACCGGCCAGAACCGCTGCCTCGGCCTCGCTGAGGCGCAGCACGGCGCTGGTGTCGTCGCGGCGGTACACGCGCTCCGACGGACCCAGATCCGTCCGGCCCGGGCCCATGTGGCTGGTCGCCTGCTCTGCCACGTCGCTCATCGGGCGGGAGGTGCGTCCCTGAACTGGACCGGGATCCGGCCCATGGACACGTCGCGTCGCAGCGGATGGCCCTCCCAGTCCTCCGGCATGAGGATCCGGGTGTGGTCGGGATGGCCGCTGAAGGAGACCCCCACCAGGTCCCAGGCCTCGCGTTCCATGGCCTCCGTCCCCGGGTAGAGATCGAATAGCGACGCCACCTCCGGATCGGACTCCGGCACCTGGGTGCGGAGCCGCACCCGTCCACCGGTGGCATGGGAGAGCAGGCTGGCGACCACCTCGAACCGTTCCGGTCGGACGCCCCCGGGGAGGTCGGTCCGGCCCGGGTGGGCCGAGTAGTCCACGGCGGTCAGGTCGATGGCCATCACGTAGCCGTCGTCACGGCAGGCGGCCACCGTCTCGAACCAGCGGTCGACGGGTGGGTGCAGGACCATCTGGCCGAAGGCCTCGGTCACCGGAACGCCCCAGGCGGTCGGACCAGCCGGCTCCGCTGCGGTGTCATCCGGCGAGGAGGGCTCCACGTCTGGTCCACCCGCCGCAGGATCGGTCATCGGGAACCCAGCTCCACCGGCTGTTCACCCTGGGCGTCGGGTACCTGGACCTGGATGCCCGCACCGCCGTTGGAGGCCGTACGACGACGGGTCAGCTCGCCGCTCTGGATGTTGTCGTGCAGGGTCAGGATGGCGTGCATGAGGGTCTCCGGAGCCGGCGGGCAACCGGGCGCGTAGACGTCCACCGGCACGACCTGATCCACGCCCTGCACGATGGCGTAGTTGTTGAACATGCCTCCGGTGGAGGCGCACACGCCCATCGAGATGACCCACTTGGGCTCCATCATCTGGTCGTAGATCTGGCGGAGGATCGGCGCCATCTTCTGGGAGACGCGGCCGGCCACGATCATCAGGTCGGCCTGGCGCGGCGAGGCACGGAATACCTCCATGCCGTAGCGGGCCAGGTCGTAGTGGGCCGCCCCGGTGGCCATCATCTCGAGGGCGCAGCAGGCGAGGCCGAACGTGGCGGGCCAGCAGCTGCGGGCACGCGACCACTTCACCAGGTCCTCGATCCGGGCCGTCACGAAGTTGTGATCCAGACCCTCGAGGCCGTCACTCATGACGTGCGAGACGTCGCCGATAAGCGGAAGGCGTGCCATCAGGCAGCGAACCCCCCGCCGCCGGTCCGGCCCTCGAGGCCGACCTCGCGTACGCCGATCCGACGGATCGTGCTCGTCGTCGTGCGGGTGGCCGAGACGGCTGCATCGTTCCTCACACGCTTCACCGGTCCCCACTCGAGGGCCCCGTTGCCGATCAGGTACACGAACGATTCGAAGACAGCAGCGGAGAAGAGCAGAACCGCCACGAGGCCGTAGAGGCCGAGCCCCCGGTGGGCGATGGCCCACGGGTAGAAGAAGATGATCTCGATGTCGAAGACGATGAAGATCATCGCCACCAGGTAGAAGCGCACGGGGAAGCGCTCGGGCGTCTCCCGGCCTGGGATTATGCCGCACTCGTAGGGGGCTGCCTTCCGGTCATTGGGACTCCGTGGAGCCAGCAGGCGCGACGCCACGAAGCTGACGGCTGCGAAGAGGACCGTCAGGAACAGCAGGACGACCACAGGGAGGTACTGGCCAAGCACGTCAGGCTCCTCCGGCTTCGCCAGGGGCCAGGAATCCGGTCACCTGATCAGGCCTTCGCGGTCTCGAACTCCTCACGTCGTGACATCAGCTCCTTGTCACGCACGTGGAGCCAGTAGCAGAGGGCGAGGAAGATCAGGAATGAGCCGATAGTCACGAGCGCCGGGCGGAGTCGTACCCAGCCGAGGTCCCTGACCATGATGACCGACACGACCGGCTCGTCGGGGTCCACCACCGGTCGAGGCGGCGCCTCACCCGGAGACACCTCCTGGTTGAGCACGCCCTGCAACTGCACGACCGTGTACCGGGTGGGGTGGGTGATGCGAGCCGTGTTGGTGATCCAGTGGGTTATCCGGTCGAGACGGTTCGGATCGTCCTTCAACTCGGGCTTGCCGCCCATGGTGTAGGCGTCGAGGAGCTTGTAGTCAGCCGAGCTGGCAAAACCGAGGTCCGGATGCGACATGACGTCAGCGGCAGCCTGGGCCTGGGCGTCCCCGGACTCGGTCGTGGCCAGGAGGCGCCACGGACCCAGGTCCCGCAGGCCCGCGGCGTCGGTCACGTTGCGCGCCACGGCGGCCAGCTCGGAGCGTGTGGTGGTCTCGTTGCGGAGTTGGCGGTCGGCCCGCAGCCCAGCGAGGGCCTCGGAGCTCAGGTCTGGGTTCTCGCCGGCGGTGGGCAGGGTGACGAAGGTGGCAATGGCCACTGCGTCGCCTGATGCCACGACGAGCTCGTAGGCGGTCGGCATCTCGCTGGGATTCGGTAGCAGACGGGCAGATTCCAGGCCACTGGCCCTCAGGTCACCGACGTTGATGTCCACCGTCTTCCAGCTGGGGTCGTCGCCCTTCCAGCCTGAGCCGTACATCCACCATGCGCTGCCGAGGATGGCCATCCAGCCCATGAGGGCAGCTGCTGCCACCAGCGTGGCCAGTCGGATCCCCGCGTTGGTGACGATGATGAACCAGACCGAACCGAGCAGGATGACGAAGCCGGTGGCTACGACAAGGATGCCGCTGATCTCGGGGTTCCAGGCCAACCCCGCCAGCGTTACCAGGGTGCCCATCAGAGGCTCCTCTCGTACGCCACCACGGCGGCGATCTGCTCAGGGGTGAGGATCCGACTGCGATCCACGGTTCCGATCACGTCCAGTTCGTCGATGCGCCCTCCGAAGCCGGGCATGCCACCGGTGCCGGAACGGGCGTTGCCGTAGCCGGTGCCAATCTCCGAACCTGAGGACACGAATCCCTCCTGGCCACCGGCGGTCGGGAAGTGCGTCTCGATGCCCCGAAGGCTGGGACCCACGTGGCCCACCCCCGGCTGGTAGCCGGTGAGGACGCCCGCTTCTACGAGGCCGGGCCATTCGGCCATCAGGTCCGCCGTCGCCTCAGCGTCGGATGCCCCGTACGAGAAGCCCGGGGTGTGGCAGCGCGCACAGGAGTTGGCGCCCTGGGCGGCGGGATTGGTGAAGAGAAGTTCACCGTAGGCCAGGTAGTCGGGGCTGGAGGGATCGGCGGCTCCAGCCAACCAGGCGTCGATCGCAGCATCCACGTCGGCACTGTCCGCCAGGCCGGGATCGGCTGACATGACGATCTTCCTGGCACCGAATCGCAGCCCGCCGGCCACCTGGTCGGCCGCCTCCTCGGGCGTGAGCTGTATCGACCGCAGGTACACGACCAGCTGGTGTATCTGCTGCCTCGTGAGGGGGCCACCACCGGGAAGACCCCATGCGGGCATGGGCGTTCCGGGACGGCCGTAGTTGAGGATGCTCCTCACCTCGGACTCGTCGAATCGGCTCAGCACGGTCGTCAGCGCCGGCGCCTTCCACTCGACCTGGGCCACGAATCCGCCGTCCGCGTCGGTGATCGTGTACGAGGCGACGCCGCCGGTGCCGCCCGGACCGTGGCAGTTGACGCATGCCTCCTCGAAGTTCCTCGCCCCACGCTTCTCGAAGCGGTTGACCCAGTCACGAGCGGCGTTGTCCTGGCGGGCCGGCTCCATCAGCCAGTAGAGGGGCAGGACCAGCGAGACGATGGTCAGGGTCACCAGCGACCAGGCCAGGTTCCGGTCCAGGAAGCGAGTCTCCAACTCGTCGTCATCGACATGTGGCACGCGGTTGGGCGCCAGGTCGATCTCGGAACCGACCTCCCTCTTGCCGATGCGGAAGCTGAACAGAATGTAGGTACCCATGCCCACCAGCACGATGGACGCGATGACCCAACCAATGGTCCGTTGGGTGTTTGCGAGGATGAGAGCGGTCATCGGGTTCTCGGGATTCTCCTGATCGCGGGCCGGCTAGTGGCCGGCAGCCTGACCAATGCAGTTCGGACCCTCGGCCTCCTGGCCGGTGGTGTTGGTCCCGATGGGTGGTCCCTGGACGATGGTCCCGGTATCCACGGTCAGGACGCCGTCGACCACCGACATGGCGAAGCGGTCCATCCCCCGGGGGGCGGGACCTCCACGCTTCTCACCGACCTGGTTGTACTGCGAGCCGTGGCACGGGCACTCGAACCACTGCGAGGACACGCAGTTGGGGACCCGGCAACCCAGGTGGGGGCACTTCTGGTACAGGGCAAGGATGCCCGAGTCGAAACCACCATCGACCCCGGCGGTCATGCCGGCCAGCTCGGGTGCCGAGTACATCTCCCGGGCCTTTTCCACAGCGCCGTTCGGATAGGCAGTGAGCCACATCCGGCCCTCGGGCTTGTAAAGGAACCCGTTGTTGGCATTGATGTCAGCCAGCAGTTCGACGAGGTTGCCGACCTTGATCTTGGCACCGAAGCCGCTCACACCCTGGGGCCAGAGGAAGGCGAGGCTCGCACCGCCGAAGCCGGAGAGGCCGAAGCCCATCATGCCCACGAGGCTGCGGTTGAAGAACTGGCGGCGACTCACGCCGATGGCGATCGGATCGGGTGCCACGAACGGCTCCGGTGGCGCCGAGGGGACCGGAACGATCTCGGTGCGGGCCGCAGCGGCTGCCGCCTCCACCTCACGACCGGTGGGAGCCGTCTCACCACCACCGGAGAGGGCCGGGTTGGCGGTATCACGGCGACGGGCCTCACGAGACAGCCCGGCAGCGCTCCGATCACGCCGCTTCGAGGCGCCTACGAGCACGACGACGGCCAGGACCCCCAGGAGGATGACGGCAATTACGACGCCCACTGGTCAACTCCTGTGGTCGATCGGGAAGCGGTACGGGGAATCACGGCAATCACAACTCGAAGAAGAGGCCGGCGTTCCAGGGGAACACGAAGTTGAATCCGGGGCCCCGGAAGAAGGATCCGATCATGACCAGTACCGACCAGAACATGAGGTGGATGGTCATCAGGGAGATGGCGAACTTGCGGTCCTCAGGGCGCTTCGACGGGTTCTTGTCGATGTAGGGCGCCATGATCAGGAGGAACAGCCCGATGCCGGGGATGGTCACGCCGGCCACCATCGGGTGAAACATGGTGAGCAGTTCCTGCAGGCCCATGAAGTACCAGGGTGCCTTTGAAGGGTTCGGCGTCTTGTTGAAGTCGGCCAGCTCCAACAGCGGTGCATTGACGAAAATCGCGAACAGCAGAGTGAACAGCGTGACAGCCAGGGCCGAGAGGAACTCGGCCACGAGGAGGTGGGGCCACACGTGGACCTTGTCGACCGGCGTGGCCCGTGTGTCCTGAATCGAGCCCGACTTGACGACGGTGAGCAACCGCTGGTTGTGGCCGTCGGGGCCGCTACCACCTGCGGGTACGGCCGGTACTCCGGCCGCCGCCACCGGCATGTCGGCTGCGGCGGTACCACGGTCCAGGAGGTGACTGGGGATCTTCTCGTCGCCCGCCGGCGCCGCGCCAGCCGGTGCATCGGCGGACAGAGCGTCAGCGGACGGAGCGTC
>CAJWFS010000075.1 GCA_913030665.1 uncultured Acidimicrobiaceae bacterium | reverse complement strand
GGTCGGCCCGGTCCATCTCGACCGACGAGGCGAGCAGCTCGTAGACCATCCGGCGACTGGTCCGGACTCGTTCGGAGTCCGTGGCGATGACCATGCCGTCCTCCACTGGTCGGGAGCACGACGGCACAAGCACGCGTGAGCCCTCGACCTCCACGACGCAGACGCGACAGACGTTGACCGGGGTCAGGTTCTCGGCCCAGCAGAGCGTCGGGGTGTCGATTCCCTCACGGCGGCAGGCATCCAGAATCGTCGAGCCCTTGGGAACCCGCACGGTCCCACCATCGAGGGTGATCTCGACGAGCGTGGTCGGAACTGCTACCGGCGTGTCGTTCACTGCCCTCCCCCTTCAGCCACCCCGGCCAAGAGCCCCATGTCCAGGGCACTCCTCACGGCGCCGGACGCAGTCTGGCCCAGGCCACAGATCGAGGCGTCCTTCATCACGGCCGCCAGATCGTCGAGCAGGTCCCGCTCGTCGTTCAGGGCGGTCCCCCGGCCCAGGCGGACCAGGACCTCCTCCTGGCGGACGGTCCCGACCCGGCACGGCACGCACTGGCCGCACGACTCGTCACGGAAGAACTCGGCTATCCGGCGCACGGTGTCGACCATGTCGTCGGACTCGTCGAAGACCATGATCACGCCCGATCCCAGCGACACCCCCGCTTCCCGCGTGGCCTCCAGGGTCAATGGGAGGTCCAGGGACTCCGGGCCCACGAAGCTTCCAGCCGCACCACCCAGCAGCACGGCGCGCAAACGGCTTCCATCGGGAAGGCCGCCGGCGAGGTCGATTAGGTCGCCCAGGGTCGCTCCGAACTCGACCTCGTAGATGCCCGGCCGGTTCACCCGTCCGCTGAGGCAGAAGAGCTTGGTGCCCGGTGAGCGCTCGGTGCCCTCCGCCGCATAGGCCGCACTGCCGGCCAGTACGACGGCCAGCACGTTGACGAGCGTCTCCACGTTGTTGATGGCCGTCGGCTCTCCAAAGAGGCCGTGGGTGGTCGGAAAGGGTGGCTTGTTGCGCGGCTCGCCACGGAAGCCCTCGATCGAGTTGAAGAGCGCCGTCTCCTCACCGCATATGTAGGCACCGGCGCCGCTGCGCAGGGAAATGTCGAAGCGTCGACCGGACCCGGCGACGTCTTCGCCCAGCAGCCCGGCGTTCCGAGCCGCGGAGATGGCACCGGAGAGGCGCTCGATCGCCACTGGGTACTCACCGCGGATGTACAACCAGCCCTGCTCGGCACCGATCGCCAGGCCCGCCACCGTCATGGCCTCCACCAGGGAGAAGGGATCGCCCTCCATGACCACCCGGTCCTTGAAGGTTCCGGGCTCGGACTCGTCCGCGTTGCACACGAGATGGCGCGGGCGCCCCTCCTGGTCGGCGACGCCACGCCACTTGATGCCGGTGGGGAAGGCCGCCCCACCGCGTCCTGAGAGGCCGGAGGCGGTCACCTCGGCGATGACCCGATCGCCTCCCATAGCCACCGAGGCCTCCAGCGCCCGGTAGCCACCGTGGGCCCTGTACCCATCGAGGCTGGAGGGATCCACCACACCCACCCGTGCCAGCAGGCGAAGGCCCGGGTCGCCCGCCTGGGGAACCGTCACCGACGGGGTCGAGACGCCTGAGCCGATGGCCACGGCCACCTCGGCCACCGAGACGGTCCCACCATCGGTGGCGACGACCGTCAGGTCCGGCCGACCCCTGCGCTGGACCATCACCGCCGGAGCCCGCTCGCACTGGCCCAGGCAGGGGCTGGCCTTCACGTGGTGGCCCCCGGTTCGCAGATCGTCGATCAGGCCGACGGCCCCGACTAGGCGACAGGCCACGTCGTCGCACACGTGGACCGTGTCGTCGGCTGCCGGCGGCTCATGGGTGAACAGGTGGTAGAAGGTCGCCACGCCGTATGCCTCGGCCGGCGGTACCTCCAGGACACGGCAGGCGTGGTCGAGCCCTCCCGGGCTGATCCAACCGGCGGCACGTTGGAGGGCGTGGAGTGCGGGCAGCAGGAGGTGCCGGCGCTCGCGGGAACGGGCACGACCACCGCGTACGAGCCGCTCCGACACCCGGACGGTGGCCGGACCCCAGTCGGCTATGGCCTCGTCCACCGCTGCCATCTCTGCATCGGTGGCCTCATCGGCAGCGCCGAAGTAGAGGTCAGGCACCGACGCCCACCCTCTCGTCCAGGTCCGACCGGTCGTCGTGGTCCAGTCGGTCGATCCGGATCGCCGCCGCCTTGAACTCAGCAGTCCCCGACTTGGGATCCACGGCATCGCTGGTGATCTGGTTCACGTCGGCCAGTTCCGGGAAGTGGAAGGTCGTGTAGCAGAGGCCCACGGCCAGTTCGTGGTCGATTCCGATCGTCATCTTGATGGCGCCGCGGCGAGACGATACGAGCACCCGATCGCCGTCCGCGATGCCGAGGTCGGCAGCATCGGCGACCGACACCTCCAGGGCCTCTCCGGTGCGGATCGGCGAGGAGTACCTGCTCGTCTGGACTCCGGTGTTGTACGAGTCCAGTGCCCTGACGGTCGTCAGGCGCAGCGGAAACTCCTTGGTCAACACGTCCAGGGGTGGACGGTCCTCTACGCACGCGAACGGGGCCCGGCGGCCCTGGACCGGTCGTTCCCAGAGGCGACCATGCAGGAACGGGCTACCCGGATGGTCCTCGGTCGGACAGGGCCACTGGATCCCCCCCTCCGCCTCGAGGCGCTCCCACGACATCCCGCCGTGCATCGGTGACACGGTCCTGAGCTCCTCCCAGAGTTCCTCGGCCGTCGGGTTCCCCCAGGCGTCGTCTCCCATCAGGGCGGCCAGGTCGTTGATGATCCCAATCTCCTGACGGGCCTGGCCGGGCGGAGGCACGGCTGCCCGCATGCGCTGGACGCGACGCTCGCTGTTGGTGGCCGTGCCGTCGGACTCGGCCCATCCCAGGGCGGCCGGCAGGACCACATCGGCCATCTGTGCCGTCCGTGTCATGAAGACGTCCTGCACGACCATCACGTCGAGCCTCTCCAACATGGCCCGGGCGTGCTTGACGTCGGCCTCCGAGTCAGCGGGGTTCTCGCCGATGATGTACACGGCCTTCAACTCGTCGCGCTCCATGGCCTCGAACATCTGGGTGAGGTTCCAGCCGTTGGTCGGAGGGATCTCGCAATCCCATGCCGCCTCGAACTTCGCACGGATCTCGTCGTCCTCGACGTCTTGGAACCCGGACAACTTGTTGGGCAGGGCACCCATGTCGCCGCCACCCTGCACGTTGTTCTGGCCGCGAAGGGGCACCAGGCCCGACCCCCAACGGCCGACGTGTCCGGTGAGCAACGCCAGGTTGCAGAGGGACTGGACGTTGTCGACGCCGGTGTGGTGCTCGGTGATGCCCAGCGTCCAGCAGATCTGGGCTGTGGGAGCTGTGGCATAGCCGTGGGCCAGGTCCCGGATCGCCTCGGCCGGCACGCCGGTCACTTCTGCCGTGTGCTCCAGCGTCCACGGTTCCACGAATGCCACGAACTCCTCGTAGCCGGTGGTGGCGTTGCGGATGAACTCGTCGTCGGTGAGGCCGGCGCTGATGATCTCACGGGCCACGCCGTGGGCCAGGCCGATGTCGGTTCCGACGTTCAAGCCCAGCCAGGTGTCGGTGAACTTCGCCGTACTGGTCCGCCGGGGATCGACGGTCCACGAGCGGGCACCGTTGTCGATGCCCTTGATCACGTGGTGGAAGAAGATCGGGTGGGCGTTACGCGCGTTCGAACCCCACATGATGATGGCGTCGGCGTTCTGGATCTCCACATACGAGGAGGTACCACCACCCGCTCCGAAGACTGTCGCCAGACCGACGACGCTGGGAGCGTGTCAAGTTCGGTTGCAACTGTCGATGTTGTTGGAACCGATGACCCTGCGGGTGAACCGCTGAGCGGCGTAGTTCACCTCGTTGGTGGTCTTCGAGCAGCTGAACATGCCGAAGGCCGTGGGGCCGTGGGCGTCGACCACGGAGCGAAACCCGTCGGCGGCCCGCTGGAGGGCCTCCTCCCAGGTCGCCTCGCGGAGAATCCCGTCCTCGCGGACCATCGGCGTCGTGAGGCGCTGGCTCATGTGTTCTCCATCGCTGGTGTCAGGTCGGACCTCGTCGTCCGATCGTGGCAAGACCGGCCCCCGGCAGGGACCCTCGTCGGCCGGGAACCTAGCGCGGTTTGCATCCATGCGGATTTCCCCCTGGTAAATCAGACCCCCTGCCAGTAGGGGTCGCGTTTCTCGGTGAAGGCACGAGGGCCCTCCTTCGCATCCTCCGACCGGAGCATGCGCTCATAGGCCTCCAGGTCGCCGGATCGGAGGTGTCCGAATGCCTCCCCGAGGGGAAGGTGGCGGGTGGCCCGGTCGATGGCCATCACCGCCTCCACCGCCAGCGGAGCGGCAGATGCGATCCGGCCAGCCAGTTCCATGGCGGCATCCTCCAGGTCGGCGGCCGGCACCACCTTGTTCACCAGGCCGCAGCGCTCCGCCTCGAACGCATCCAGCCTCCGTCCGCCGTAGAGCACCTCGTTGGCCACCACGGGTGGGAGCAACCGGGGCAGGCGAATGGAACCCGCATCCGGGATGATCCCCAGACCGGTCTCGGGCAGGAAGAACCGGGCATGGTCGGCGGCCACCACGAACTCCGCGGCCATGGCGATCTCGAAGCCACCACCGACCGCCATTCCGTTCACCGCACAGACCACCGGCTTGTGGCGCCCCGGCAGCTCACAGAATCCTCCGAACCCACCCTCGCCATAGTCGGCCTCGAACTCCTCTCCGGCGGCCGCCGCGCCGAGGTCCCATCCGGCCGAGAAGAACCGCTCTCCGGCTCCCGTGAGCACCGCCACCCTCAGGGACGGATCGTCCCTGAACCCTGCGAACACCCGGCCCATCTCGCGACTGGTGGCGGCATCGATGGCGTTGGCCTTCGGACGGTCCAGCACCACAACCAGGACGCCTCCGTCGACCCGGGTATGCACCACCGGACCGGGAGCATCGTCGGCCTGGCCGGCCTGGTTGGCGTCGTTCATCCGGGTGTCCTCCTCACAGGTCAGTCCACCACGATCGCCAGGGCGTCGACCGTGATCGCACCGACCGGGCGGGCCAGCACCGGGTTGCACTCCAGTTCCACCAGGTCGGGCCGTTCGTCGACCACGCCGGCTATCCCGAGGATGGTCGCCACCAGCGCATCCAGATCGGCGGGCGGGTTCCCTCGGTGTCCCCCGATCAGCGGCCACCCGGCCAGGCCCCGCAGTGCGACTATCACCTCGCCGGCATCGACGGGGAGAAGCAGGCTGGTGGTGTCACCCAGCAACTCGACCAGCGTGCCGCCGATGCCCAGGGTGAGGAGCCAGCCCACCGGCGGCTCCCTCCGGACGCTGACCAGCATTTCGACCACGGCGCCGTCCACGAAGTCCTCGACCAGCACCGGAGCGTCGTCCGAGAGACCCATCCCAACCAGGGCGGCTCCCACCTCAGCGGCACCGGCAAGGCCCACCGCTACCCTGCCGGCCTCGGTCTTGTGGGCCATTCCGGTGGCCTTCACGACGACCCGTCCGGTCAGGGACCCGCAGGCCTCCACGGCGTCGACGGCCGGAACGACCAGGCCGCGTGGAACGGGTACCCCAGCCGCCTCCAGGAGACTCCTCGCCTCCACCTCGTACAGGGTCCGCAGGTCCTTCGGATCGAACGGCCCCGCCTCCAGCAGCGGCGGTCGGGTCCGTCGTCCGCCCCACCACGCCGCGGCCTCCAGTGCCCTCAGCGCCTCGCCGATGCCGCGGACGGCGACCATGCCGGCCTCGTCGGCCGCCACCTCGACCTCCGGGGGGAGGTTCTCGGCCATCGAGGCCACCACCACCCCCGGTACCCCGGTAGCACGGCTCGCTTCGGCGAACGCACCCAGGGTCGGCCACCAGCCGGAGTCGTCGAGGCCCGCCGACGGAAAGTCCAGGACGAGCATCGCCGCGTCCAGGGGCCCGTCCAGGACCGCGGTGAAGGTCGTCCTGAGACGCTCCGGGTCGCCCCAGATGAAGGTGTGGTAGTCGAGCGGGTTGGAGACGGACACCAGCTCCGAAAGGGTGTCGGCGATCCGGGCACCATGTGCGTCGTCGAACGCCGGAAAGTCCAGGTCCATGGACTCGGCCTGATCGGCGACCACCGATGCCTCGCCACCCGAGCAGCTCATCGAGACCAGCCGCCGTCCCGGTATCCCGCCGAGGCGGTCCAGAACGGCCAGCGTGTCCAGCAACTCCGGGATCGAATCCACCTGTCGAACGCCCAGGCGCTCGAACAGGGCCCTGTAGGCGGTGGCGTCACCGACCATAGAAGAGGTGTGTGAGACGGCTATCCGGGCACCCAGGATGGATGAACCCGCCTTCAGCACAACCACGGGAACGTCGGCCGCCGACGCCCGCCTGCAGGCCGCCTCGAACCTGGGGACGTCGCCGAGGGCCTCCACGTGCAGGCCGATCGCCGACACCGACGGGTCACCGACCAGAGCCTCGACGCACTCCTCGATGCCGACGTCGGCCTGGTTGCCGACCGTCAGGACGTGGCTGATCGGCATCCGCCGGCTCTGCATCGTGAGGTTCAGGGCGATGTTGCCGCTCTGGGTCACGAGGGCCACCCC
>CAJWFS010000074.1 GCA_913030665.1 uncultured Acidimicrobiaceae bacterium | reverse complement strand
GGGGCGTAGCCCTCGTAGGTGATCGACTCGTAGTCGACGCCCTCCAGCTCACCGGTGCCCCGCTTCACCGCCCGTTCGATGGTGTCCAGCGGCACCGAGGAGTCCCGGGCCTTCTGGAACATGGTCCGCAGCGTCGGGTTGATGTCCGGGTCGCCGCCGCCCTGCCGGGCCGCCACCTCCACCTGCTTGATCAACTTGGCGAAGAGCTTGCCGCGCTTCGCGTCGGCGGCGCCCTTCTTGTGCTTGATGGTCGCCCACTTGGAATGGCCGGACATGTGGTCCCCTTCTCGACTGGTGGATGTTCTGTCTGGCCTGGCCGGCCTATCTACCTCGGGCCCGTCGACGTTCCGGCGCCGAACGCCAGGTCGAGGAACCGTTCGTGGATGCGTCCGTCGCCGGACATCTCGGGATGGAATGAAGAGACCAGCACGGAACCCTCACGGCAGAGCACGGGGATCCCGTCCACCTGGGCAAGGACCTCCACGGCCGTTCCGACCCGCTCGACCACCGGTGCCCGGATGAAGACGCCGTGGAACGGACCGTCCAGCCCCGTGACAGGGAACTGGTCCTCGAATGAGTCGATCTGGCGGCCGTAGCCGTTGCGTCGGACGTCGACGTCGATAGCGCCGAAGGAACGCTGGTCGGGACGGCCGTCGGTCACCCGGACGGCCAGGAGGATCATCCCGGCACAGGTACCGAGCACCGGCAGGCCATCAGCCAGGCGTTCGGCCAGCGGCGTGTGGAGGCCCGACGAGTCGAGCAGCATGGACATGGTGGTGGACTCCCCACCAGGCATGACCATGGCGTCCACGGCCTCCAGGTCCGCCGGGGTGCGTACCTCCAGCGGCACAGCACCCAGCCCGCTCAGGACCTCGGAGTGTCGGGCGAACGCCCCCTGGAGGGCGAGCACGCCGACCTTCATGAGGAGGGGTACCTACCAGCCCCGGTCGGCGAGCCGGGTCTCCAGCGAGTCCATCTCCAGGCCGGGCATGGCGTCACCCAGGCCTCGGCTGACCTTCGCCACCATCGCCGCATCGCGGAAGTTGGTCACGGCCTCCACGATCGCACGGGCCCGCGGCGCCGGATCGTCGCTCTTGAAGATGCCGGATCCCACGAACACAGCCTGGGCCCCGAGCTGCATGACCAGCGATGCGTCGGCAGGCGTGGCGATGCCTCCTGCGCAGAACATCGGAACCGGCAGCTCACCGGTCTCGGCGATCTCCTGGACCAGGGGCAACGGCGACTGGAGGCGCTTCGCCCAGTCGAAGAGCTCGGCCTGGTCGGCCTGTGTGATCCTGCGGATGTCACCGATGATCGACCGGAGGTGCCTGACGGCCTCCACGATGTTGCCGGTCCCGGCCTCGCCCTTGGAGCGGATCAGGCAGGCGCCCTCGGAGATGCGCCGGAGGGCCTCTCCCAGGTTGGTGGCGCCGCACACGAACGGCACGTCGAAGGCCCACTTGTCGATGTGGTGCGCCTCGTCGGCCGGCGTGAGGACCTCGCTCTCGTCGACGTAGTCGACGTCCAGGGCCTGCAGGACCTGGGCCTCGGCGAAGTGGCCGATGCGGGCCTTGGCCATCACGGGAATGGTGACGACCTCCTGGATGCCCAGGATCATCTCGGGATCCGACATGCGGGCCACGCCGCCGTCCCGCCGGATGTCGGACGGCACGCGCTCCAGGGCCATGACGGCGGTGGCGCCGGCGTCCTCGGCGATCTTGGCCTGGGCAGGATCCACGACGTCCATGATGACGCCGCCCTTGAGCATCTCTGCCAGGCCCCGCTTCACCAACTGGGTACCGGTCGCTCGGGCCACATCGCTCATGGCGCGCAGTCTAGGACCGGGATCGGGCCGACCATCCCGCCGGAACGGGCGGGCCGTGTCCGGTGGCCTCAGCCGATTAGCTCTACCACCTCGGCCGGGTCGAGGACTTCCCCCTCGCCCATCTTGGCCAGGGCCACCCATGTGCGACCGGGACGCAGGAATACCGCCTCGCCCGTGTCGTCGTCCGCCAGGGACCAGCCATCGGCGATGAACGGTCGGCTCCAGATCACGCCGGTGACAGTGCCGTCCCTCAGCAGCCAACCGTCTCCCGAACCTGTGGAGATGGCCTGTGGTGAGAGCAGGTCGGCGGTCGACATGCGGTAGTCCACGAAGAGCAGCAGGACGTTGTCGGCAGCCAGGTGGGCACCGTCGGCGCCTACGAGCGGCACGCCGCGGTGGTACCGCAGCCATCTGGCCGACACGTGGTCCCATACCCAGTCGATCTCACGACTGGGTGCATTCCAACGGACGCCACGGACCGGAACCGCCGATGCCGATGGGCCGCCGAACGTGAAGATGGGGTCGGGCGCCGACCCGGCGGCCACCAGGGCGGCAGCGCCGGCGTCGAAGAAGCCGTTGTAGGGCGCCTCGCCACGACCAGCGTCCCTCGAGAAGAGGTACTGGCCCTGGCCTGTCGTGGTGAGCGCCACGAACGTCCCCAGGTCGATGGCCTGCTCCACCTCGGCTCCCACGCCCTCGTTGCTTCCCCAGTAGGCGAAGGAGGGGCGGTTCAGGTTGCCGATGAGGTCGATGTCGCTGGAGCGCGCCGATCGGACAGGGCCGACCAGCGCCGGGACCTCGCTCTGGAACACGGCCAGGAACCGGGTGACCCCGTTCTCGATGTGCACCTCGTATACGACGTCGGCGTCCTCCAGCCCGAGCTGGGGCAAGGACCTCGAGTCGTTGTTGCCGATCTTGACGACCAGGGCCGGTCGGTCGACGGTCCCGTCCACGGCGGGCAGGCCGGTCAACGGATGTACGGGCCCGGCCCATCCGGGAATTGTCGTCGTTGTGGCAAGGCCGATGGTGGTGGTCGTGGAGGCATCCACGGTGGCTGCATCCCCACCTGCCGACGTGTCGGTCACGGCGACGGGTTCCGTATCGGTGGTCACGACCTCGGCGGTCGTCGCAGGAGCGAGGGTTCCAAGGGTCGGAGCCGGGGCGGCCTGTTCGCCACCCCCGCACCCAACGGCGAGCACGGCGAGGCCCAGCACGGCGAGGCCCGACAGCCGGAGACCAGGGAGGCGATGTCCGACGATCACGGTCTCAGCACTCCCCCAGTGCCGCTATGCGCACCTCGACCGTCGGATGCGACGTCGTCCTGACGTCGGTACGGCCATCTGGCTGCAACAGCCAGAGACGGGAGGTCGACCGGGGAGCGTCAACCTCCGTACCCAGGTCGGCGAGGGCCTGCAGGGCGGTCTGCATCCCGGGTGGGAAGCGCGTCAGGTCCGCTCCGTCGAAGTCGACCTGCATCAACCGATCCGACCCGGCGTCCGCAGTCGCGACCAGGCGGGGACCGGCCAGGCGACCCATTGAAGCCCTCGTCGTGTCAGCCGCAAGGCCATCCTCGCCGCACCGCACCAGGAGGTGGGCGACGAGGGCCTCCAACTCGACGAGGCCCAGCCGGTCGGCCGCGCCGGTGGTCAGGACCATGGAGGCTCCTTCCCGTCCGGCCATCGCAGCCGCGTTCCCCTCCGGCGAGTCGATCACGAAGAGTTCGGGGCGGTCGATGCCGTGGGTCAGGCAGAGGCCACCGACCGTGTTGTGCAGGCGCGGGAACTCCCCCACATGCGCGGGGCGCGCATTCAGGCTGCGCCTGACGACCCCGACGGCACGACCCGAAACGACCCGGGCGAAAGCCGCTGCCGCGATGGCCCCGGTCACGACGGCGACCGGAAGGCCCGGGCCGAGGATCAGGACTACCAGGAACGTGGCCAACCCGACGACGACCGCGGGGAGGGTGACGGTGCTGCGGAGAGGAGACATGGGCTACGGCCTCGTGACGGCTCACTGGAGTGTGACCACCGCTCGGGGTGATCCTTGTGGACGGCATGCATGCTACGCCCGCCGCCGACCTACAGGGCTCACCCGTCCTCCCGACTTCCGGGCAGTCGTCGCCCTCAGGCCACGACGTCCTCGTAGGCCTCGATGTACCTGTCGGCGAGGCGGCGCATCGAGAACTCCTCGGCCCGTGTCCGACCGCTGGCCACGAGACGGGCGGCGAGGTCGGGATTGCGGAGGACCTTGTCCATGGCCGTTCCCAGGGCAGCGGCATCATCCGGAGGCACCAGCAGGGCGTCCAGGCCTCCCCGCGCCACCTTGGAGTAGCCGGGAATGTCGCTGGCCACGACAGGCGTGTCGCAGGCCATGCCCTCCAGGAGCACCACCCCGAACGACTCGCCCCTGAGGGAAGGCGTGCAGAACACGTCCGCACCCCGGATCCTGGCCGTGCGCTCCTCGTCCGAGATCCGGCCCAACCAGCTGATCCTGCCGTCGCCTGCCACCCGGGACCGCAGGGCCTCGGTCTCAGGGCCGTCGCCGGCCACCCAGAGCCGTACGTTGGCCGGCAGGTGCGACATGGCGTCGAGCAGCACCGTGAGACCCTTGCGAGGCTCGTGGCGCCCGATGAAGAAGACTGTCGGGCCCTCTGTCGGCCATGGAGCCACCTCGCGGCTCCGATGCACCTCGACCCCGTTGAAGAGGATCTCGTACTCGCCGCCGAGGGATGCCGACGCCATGGCCGCTGCATCCTCGGATACGGCGAAGGAGCGGTCCAGGCGACGGTTCAGCCACCGCACCCCACGATTCATGACGTCGTAGGCGAGGCTTCCGCCTGCGGCGTGGAAGGTGCCGACCATGGGGGCTGCGGCCAGGAAGAGTGCGGTCGTGGTCGGACCGGGAGCCAACGGTTCGTGCAGGTGGATGACGTCGAATTCCTCGTCGCGCAGCGCCCGGATCGTGCGCAGGGCGCATGACACGTCAGGGGCGATCGGGGCCATCGAGCCGTTGGCGGCCGTCGGGAGGCTGTTGCCGAGCGGGGTGACGCCCGCATCGGGCGGCGGGCCGTCGCACGGACCGAGCACGCGGGTGGGGTGGCCGGAGGAGCGCAGCATCCTGGCGAGGCCGAGCACCTGGCCCTGGACACCACCGGGGATGGTCAGGCTGTACGGACAGATGAGGCCGATCCTCATGTCGACCGACGCTAGCCGTCGTCCCCGGCTGCACCGCCGGGAACATCGTCGGTACCGCCACCGACTTCCGGGTTCCGGTCCGACGGCCAGTTGGGCTGCAGGAGGTGCCACTGCTCCGGGGCACGTGATATCAGCACCTCCAGCTCTGCGGCCAGCAACTGGGTGATCCGGGTGACGTCGTCACGTAGCCGTCCCTCGCGGACAGCGGGAACCGCCGGCCGGACCACGCCATGGCAGCCACCGGGATGGTCGTAGACGGCTATCGGCAGCAGCACGGCACCTGTACGCAGGGCGAGGGTGGCCGGACCGGCAGGCAGCGTCGTCCGTTCTCCGAAGAACTCGACCTCGACGCCGGCTCCCCCGACATGGCGGTCGCTGGGAAGGCAGACGGCACGGTTCTCCCGCAGCATCGCCATGGTCTCGGTACCGGCGCTGGGACCCAGGCCGACGACCTTCATGCCCAGGGAGTCCCGCAGGCAGCGGTACCACTCGAACAGCTCGGGCGGCTCGAGCATTTCGACCACACAGCCGACGGGCACGTCGTGGCGCAGCGTCAGCCAGTGCGCCGCCCACTCCCAGCTACCCAGGTGTGGCATGGCCATGATCACTCCGTTGCCCGCCCCGCGGGCCTCGGCGATCAGCTCGTAGCCCTCCTCTGTGAACCCGTCGACCACCTGGGTCGGCGTCATTGCCGGCAGCCGGAAGCTGTGGAAGTAGTAGTCGGCGTAGGAGGCGAAGACGGCGTCGACACTGCGCCTCATCTCGGCGCCACCCAGGTCCACCGACCTGGACCTGCGGAGGGTCCTCTCCACGATCCGCCGCCGGTCGCCATCCATGTAGCCGACGATTCGCCCCATGGTCCTGGCGGCCATGGCGCCCGGCCGGGCCGGCACGACCCGGGCCAGCCACGCGGCGAGGCGGAAGGCACTGACGATCCGAGGCGTCTTCACGACCTCCACCAGGTACCGGCGTCCCGGGGGCCGACGGTCGGGAACCTGCCGGTCCGGAGCGAACCGGTCAGGAGCGCGACGAGGGTCGCCACGAACCGTGGCGCTGACGGCGATCCGTGCGACGCGCGGAACGGGCCCGCCGGCGGAGATCCACGGCCGGCCGAACGGGAACCTCCCGGTCCGACGTGGCCTGACGCCAGACCTTCACGAAGCGCTGACCCGCGGTGAACAGGCTGAGCACCAGCATCACCCAGAGGACCGGGACGAGGATCTCGGAGAACAGGAGGCCGAAGGCCAGGACGATGAACCGCTCAGCGCGCTCCATGAGCCCGCCCTTGGCGTCGTAGCCCAGCGACTCGGCCTTGGCCCGCTGGTAGGAGATGAACATCGCCGTGGCCATGATCGCCACCGGCAGCATCATCATGTGGTCCGTGCGGATGGTGGCCAGGTGCCAGGCCACGCCGCCGAACAGGAGCGCATCGGTGAGTCGATCGGCCACCGAGTCGAAGTAGGCGCCGCGCGACGAGGAGGTACCGGAGGCCTTGGCCACCGCTCCGTCCAGGGCGTCCGGTATTCCGGTCAGCACCAGCAGGAGGAAGCCCAGCCTCAGGTAGCCGAGGCCTATGGCCACGGCCGCAGCCGCAGCCATCAGGATGCCTATGAGGGTCACCACGTCGGCGCTGATGCCGGTTCGCCGGAGGCTCCGGCCGATCGGGATCAGGCCCCGATCCACGACCTCACGCCAGTTGCCATCGAGCATCGTTGTGGTCGCCCTCCAGTAGAGATGGTCCCGCTCCGGGTGGCAGCCG
>CAJWFS010000073.1 GCA_913030665.1 uncultured Acidimicrobiaceae bacterium | reverse complement strand
ACCGAGGTGACACCGTGCCAGCAGGCGGAGCTGCCGATCGGGTCCCAGGCAAGCTGGGCGTCCAGGTGGGTGTGGATGTCGACGAAGCCGGGGGTGACCACCAGCCCATCGGCGTCCACCTCACGGCGTGCCGAGCCGTCAAAGCGTCCGACCTCGACTATGCGGTCACCGTCGATGACCACGTCGGCTGTCCGGGGAGGTGCGCCGGTGCCGTCGACGACGGTCCCACCGCGGATTATCAGATCGTGTGCCATGCCGTGCTCCCCTGGTCGACTCCGGTCGGGACGCGACCGACGGTAGCGGCCGGGCCTATCAGCCGAGGAACCGCGTGTAGTCGTCGAGGACGGACAACACCTCGTCGCGACCCGCCGACGGAAGCCTCAGGACCGCTTCAGCAATGCCCATGTCTGAGTAGTAGGACAGCTTGCCCTCGTCGGGAAGCGTGCCGAACGGAATGATCGCCACGTCGTCGGGATCGCGTTGGTGGCGGTCACAGGCGGACCGGAGTTCGTCCAGCGCCCGCCGGATCCCGGCTCCGCCGATGGGCAGCCAACCGGCGGCGAACTCCGCCACGTGGTCCATGAGGCGTGGGCCGCCGGACCCACCCACGAACACCGGCGGACCCGGCTGCTGGACCGGCTTCGGCCATGACCAGCTCGGCGAGAAGTCCACGAAGTCGCCGTGGAACTCGGCCTCGTCATCGGTCCACAGGGCCTTCATGGCCAGGACGTGCTCGCGCAGGCGGGCCCGTCGGGTGGAGTACTCCACGCCGTGGTGGGCCATCTCCTCCCGGTTCCAGCCGTAGCCGACCCCCATGTCCACCCGCCCCGCCGAAAGGGCGTCCACGCTGGCGACCACCTTGGCCAGGACGATCGGGTCGTGCTGTGCCACCAGGGCCACGCCGGCACCCAGGCGGATCCGGTCGGTGACGGCCGCCGCCGCAGCGAGGGAGACCCAGGGATCGGGAGAACGGGGATACTCGTCGTCCAACTCGCTGCCGCCGCCCGGTGGCGGCGTGGCCCGGCTGGTCGGAATGTGGGTGTGTTCCGGGATCCAGATGGACGAGAAGCCCCGCTGCTCGGCTTCGACGGCCAGCTCGCGGATGTCAATGGACCTGTCGGTCAGGTGGAGGGTGAGGCCGAGGCGCATGGGCGGTCGCTCAGCCTCCGTCCATGGCCGGGCCGGCCAGCGGCGGGCCGTCGAAGCGGTCGACCGTCGTGAACTCCTCCACCGGCAGGCGGGTGAGGCGGGTGAGCTGCCTGACAGGCACGCCGAGCGGGAGGAGCGCCGCCACGGCGTGGGTTTCGGGAAGGTCCAGAAGATGCCGGACCTCAGCCTCGGCCGGTACGACCGCCGTTGTGACCACGCCGCCCAGGCCTTCGGCACGGGCGGCCAGCAGGATGTTCCAGACGAGGGGGTAGATCGATGCACCGGTGACCAGGCCGACGCGGTCGAGGTCCTTGTCCATGGATGCCACCGCGGCCAGGTCCACGCTGATGACCAGTGCCACCGGGACGTCACCCAGATGCTCGAAGAGGGCGAACCGGTCGGTAGGGGTGTCAAGCGCCGTCGCCACGTCCACGGCCGAGGGCACCACCGTGTTGAACGGCGACTCACCGGCAGCGACCTGGGCCGCGTACAGGCGGAGCGTGGGGCCGCAGAGTTCGCCCAGCCGTTGGCGTACCCCCTTGTCCCGGACCACCACCACGTGGCCTCCCTGGCGGTTGCCACCCGATGGGGCGAACCGGGCGACGTCGAGGATGCGGTGGAGCACCTCGTCCGAGACCGGATCGTCGGTGAACTCCCGGCAGGCGAAGGTGGTGCGCATGGCTTCTTGCAGGTCCATGCACCGAGCCTAGGAGGGCCCGGGTGGGTGACTCGGATCAGTCCAGGAGCGAGACCGGGCCACCGGGCTGCCAGTAGCCGTCCAGGATCCGGTACGGGATGGTGATGGAGACGGTGTGGCTACCCGATCCGCCGATGCTCCCCGGCGCGAATGCCAGCACCAGACCACCAGGTGTGAGGTTGAACCGGCTGAAGTTCTCCGATTCCGGACCCGCACCTTCCACGCGCCGCTCATCGGTCCACGGCTGGTCGGCGAGGCGTTCGACCGCCGCCGCCGAGAGTGCTCCCAGCCACCCGGTCTCCGGGTCGAAGAGGTCCTCGATGCGTACCGGAAGGCCGATGGAGAGATCGAACGTCTCTGCCCTCACCTCGGCCTCGACGGCTGCAGCGCCGGGCAGTAGGCGACGCACCGTGTCGCGCACGCTTAGGTGGTCGTCGGTGGCCAGCAGGACCTCCCAGCGGTGCTGCATCCACACGCACCGGTTGTTCGTGGCGTCCCGGCAGGGGTAGCCGTGTCGTTCGATCAGCGGGACCACGTCGTCGACGAAGATGCGTACCGAGGCGATCATCAGGCCCCGGAGCCGACCGTTGACCCTGGGGGCCTCGCGGGGGCCTTCGATCCGCTTCCAGTCGGCGAACACCTCGATCATCCCCGGGCCGCCGATCTGGACGCCACCGGGTCCGAACGCCGGAACGCCGGTGTCGATCTCGCAGTAGACGGGCTCCACCAAGATGGTGGGACCGTCGATGGCCTCGTCCTCGGCTGCCACCTGCCGCCGGGGGACGACGAGCACCTGGCCGACCCTCAGCAGGTTCGGATCACTGATCCCGTTGGCACGCATGAACTGGTCGACCGTGCGATCGAAGCGCTTCGCTATCTTCCCGAGCGAGTCGCCCGACTCCACGATGACGGTCCGGGGTCCCTCGGTCGGGAGCGGCTCAGCCCCGACCTCCGTGAGTTCCACGCATTCGTCGACGGCCTCCCATAGGTCGGGAAGCTCGGTGGAGGTCCACCCTGGGACGGCGAGGCGTCCAATGGTCGTGGTCGTGGACGTGTCGCCGAACAGGTCCACGATGGTCGTGGTGGTCGGCTCGGCGACCTCCTCGGAGCCACCACAGGCCGTCGCTGACAGGACCAGCACCAGGACGGGCACCAGGACGCGTCCGGGAACGTGCAGCACGGGACGTCGCATAGGCCGACGATGGTACGTCCGGATGCATCCGGCCCTACCGCGTAGGGTTCGTGTGGCAGGGGGGATGCAGAGAATGGACACGGAGTTCGTGGCGCCCGGGCCGGGGCACTGGCAGTTGGACCGGTCGCACTTCACGGGTGGCACCACGCCGATCATGCGGTGGCTGTTGCCCGCTGCGGTCGGGTCCGCCTACCGGAAGCAGTGGCCTCTGATGGGCATCCCGGCCGAGACGTTGTCCGTGGCGTTCGTGGAGGGCTTCATGTACACGCGGCTGCGGCCCCTCATCCGGGCCGACCGGCCGTCGGCCAAGGCTCCCCCCACCGTGCTGTTGAAGGTCGCCTCCCGACTGCACCCGGAGTTCCGTCGTCGCACCCGGGCCGCCCGTCGGACCCTCGAGCAGTCGCCGGCGCCCGGGGTGATCGCCGAATGGCATTCCACGATCCGGCCTGACCTGATAGCGCGCAACCTGGCCTTCCAGGACGTCGACCTGGAAACGCTGGAGGATCAGGGTCTGGCCGACCACGTGAGTGGGATCCTCACCCATGTCCGCTCCACGTTCGAGGAGCACTTCCGGCTGCACGGCTACGACCTCGGACCCATCGGCCTGCTGCTGCTGGCCGGCGCCGATTGGGGCCTGGCGAGCACGGAACTGCTCTCGGCGCTGGCCGGAGCATCGCCCTCGACCGTCGAGCCGCGTGAGGCACTCGCCCGGATCAGGGCCGCTCTCGCCGAAACGGGTGTGGCGCCGACGAGCCTGGAGGATGTCACCGCCGCCTCGCCACGAGCGGCCGAGGAACTGCACGCCTACCTGCGCCACCGCTCCTCGGTGCTCTACGCCGGCTATGACCTGGATTCTCCGACGCTGGGAGAGGCACCCGATGTGATCCTCGCCAGCATCCTGAACGCAAGGCCCACCGGCCCGGATCCCGGTGCTGCGGACAGGGCCGCCACCGAGCTCCGCTCACGGGTTCCGGACGTGGACCGCTCCCGGTTCGACGACCTGCTCTCCGATGCCCGCGAGGCCATGGACCTGCGGGACGACAACGGCCCGATCACCGCCGAATGGCCCTGTGGGCTGCTGCGCCTGGCGATGCTCGACGCCGGGCGTCGCCTGGCCGCGTCGGGTCGCCTGAAGGACCCCTCCCACGTGTTCGAGCTGGACCGCCACGAGCTGCCGGCCGTCATATCCGGAGCGCCCGATCCCGGTGCCGGCGACCTGGCGGAGCGTGCCGAGGAACGGGCTCATCAGAAGGCCCTGGATCCACCGGCGTCTCTCGGCCGGCCAGAGGCACAGCCACCGCTTGACGCCCTCCCGGCACCGCTGGCCATGACCGTGTCGCTGGTCCTGACCGTGATAGCCGAACTCGGCATGGGCGACGTCGACGGGCCGTTACCCGACCGCCCGTCGCTGACCGGCACGGGGATCGGCACCATGCCGACCACCGGCGTGGCCCGGGTAGCGGAGAACGCCGAGGAGGCCTTCGACCGCCTGGAGCCCGGCGAGATCCTGGTAACCCGCACCACCTCACCGGCGTACAACATGGTCCTGACGCTCGTCGGCGGCCTGGTGACCGCCGAGGGCGGACCCATGTCGCACGCCGCCGTGCTGTCCCGGGAACTCGGCATTCCGGCAGTCGTAGGGGCAGCCGATGCCATGCGGCTGATCACCGATGGCGACCTCGTAGAGGTCGACCCGGTAGCCGGACGGGTGCGGGTGGTCGGTGGCGGCTGACCACCTGAACCGCCCCGAGTCCGCCTACGGCGCCACCAGCGGCCAGGAGGCGAGTCGCTCCCAGGCCACAGCCAGGTCGAGAACCATGCGGTCTGTGTGCTGGCGGCCGATGAACTGGACGCCGACGGGCCTGCCGTCTACCAGGCCGGCCGGCACCGACACCGCCGGGTTACCCGAGATATTGGCGGGGATCGTCAACGCCCCGTTGTTGCCCGGTGGGGACTTCTCCCCCGCCACCCGCGTGTTGGACTCGATCTCGGCCGGGAAGGCCACGTCGGGGTTCGAGGCGCAGATCACCACGTCGACGGAGTCGAACAGGTCGGCCATGCGCCGGTTGGCTTCTGTGCGGGCCGCCTCGACCTGGCCCGCCACCTCGATGTCGAACCGCTCGATGCCCATCCGGACACCGAAGGCCATGGACTTCGTCATCTGCTCATCGCAGTCCGGCCACAGGTCGCCTACCTCCCGGACCAGGCCGACCTGGTTGGCGACGGCCCACTCCCAGGTGATCGACGGCAGGGACACCTCGACGTCGACCAGGTCCAGCCCGATGGAGGCTGCCAGCGCCTCGCCGGCCTCCTGCACCCGGGCCCGCACCGCATCGCTGATTATCGCCAAGCCCAGGTCGGGCGAGATGACGGCCCGCAGGCCCCGCAGGTCGGTCGAACCGAGGCCCGCCTCCCAGTCGGCCTCGGCAGGGAGGCTGTAGGGGTCACGGGCGTCGAACCCGGCGCACACGTCGTACCAGCGGGCGGCGTCGCGAACCGAGCGGGCCAGGCAGCCTGAGACGACCGTCATCGGGCCGATGGTGGTGTGCGGCCCACGGGGGATCCGGCCTGCGGTCCCCTTCATCCCGACGAGGCCGCAGAAGCCCGCCGGAATCCGGATCGAGCCGCCGCCGTCACCGCCGGTGGCGATGGGCACCAGGCCGCCGGCCACCGCCGCCGCGCTGCCTCCCGACGACCCGCCCGGCGTGGCGGCACGGTCCCAGGGATTGCGGGTTATGCCGTTCAACCTCGTGGTGGAACAGTTCAGCCCACCGAACTCACTGGCGGTGGTCAGCCCGACGAGGTTGGCGCCGGCGGCCTTCAGGCGGGCGACCATGGTCGAGTCGTGGTCGGCGTAGCGCTCCGCGAACAGCAGGGAGGCGTCGGTGTCCGGCCAGCCTTCGACCTGGTGGAGTTCCTTCACCCCGATCGGCACGCCACCCAGCGGCAGCGAGACGTCGGCGGTGGCAGCCCGCTCCAGCACGCCGTCGGCATCCACGAACGAGAAGGCGTTCAGGTCGCTGGCCCGGATGGCGGCCAGCGTCTCCTCAGCCTCGTGAAGCGGGGAACGCTCCCCGCTCCTGAACGCCTCGACCAGCGATACGACATCCCCCTGCCAGGTCATAGGCACAGTCCTACCCCATCCCCGCGGGGCCACCCAGAACCGAGGCGTGGAAGGCCAGCATGTCCTGCCTGAATATCTCGGGTTGGGCGCCGATGCTGCCGATGTGGGCGCCCAACCGGCCCTTGCCTGCGTCGATCGCGGCCATGAACATGTCCCGGTCCGTGATGGAGGCGTCAGGACCGCCGGTGAGGGAATCGATCATGGAGCCAGCGTCGTCGATGTAGGTGGTGGGTGCCCCGGGGGCGACGCTCGCCTCGGGTATCTCGTGGAGTTCCTCGGAGCGGTCGAAGCTGTGCGAGGCACCGCCCACGACCCGGATTGACGCCTCACCGCCAGTCAGATTTATGGCCTGGACCTGGGACTGGACCTGCTGGACCGAGAGCCAGTCGTCCTGGTCACCGACGATGGCCCTCACCCGGGTCGGGCCGACATCAGGGTGGGCGAACTGGTGGCCACACCACGGGTATACGGCGTACACCCCGGCCAGAGCCAGTCCGTTGCCCACGATCGGGTCGGCGAAGCTGCGTACGGCGGCGGTGAGCACGGCTGAGCCTCCCCTGCTGTGGCCCTGGGCGGAGATGCGGTCGGCGTCGATGGCGTCGTGGTCGGCCAGGACCCGGAGCGTCGCCAGCACGTCGAAGGCGCTGGC
>CAJWFS010000072.1 GCA_913030665.1 uncultured Acidimicrobiaceae bacterium | reverse complement strand
GTTTCCGCGACGAGTTTGTCCATGCCGACGACGAACCGGACCTCATCTACCTGGATGGCAATTCGTTGGGCCGACAATCACTTCGCTCGGCCGCCGCGGTGGTCGAAGCCCTCGAGGTCCAGTGGGGACGCCGGCTTGTCCGGGGGTGGAACGATGGCTGGTTTGAGCTGCCCCGGAGAGTCGGCGACCAGATCGCCGACCTGGTCGGTGCCTCGCCCGGCGAGGTGGTGCTGGCCGACAGCACGTCGGTCAGCCTGTACAAGGCGGCCCTCGCGGCCCTCGGGGCCCGACCCGGTCGGACCCGGATCCTCACCGACGACCTGAACTTTCCGTCCGACGTCCAGGTGCTGCGGGCGGTGGCGGCGGCCGCCGGGCCCGACCACGAGGTGGTGGTCGTCGGCTCGGACGGGGTGCACGGACCTATCGACGCGATCCGAGCCGAACTGGAGGCCGACGGGGGCGATCGGGTGGCCCTGGTGTCGCTCAGTCATGTGGCCTACCGCTCGGGCTGGTGCTGGGACCTCGCCGAGGTGACTGCTCTGTCTCATGACCACGGCGCCCTGATGCTGTGGGACCTTTGCCACTCGGTGGGTGCCGTGCCCATCGACCTCACGGCCGCCGAGGCCGATCTGGCCGTGGGCTGTACCTACAAGTACATGAACGGCGGGCCCGGATCGCCTTCCTTCCTCTACGCCTCGGCCCGCCTGCCCGAACTGGTCAACCCGGTGGCCGGCTGGTACGGCAGCGACGACCCGATGGGATTCGACTTCGATGCCGGCCGGGCGCGGGGCGCAGACCGCTTTCTGACCGGTACGCCCCCGATCCTGTCGGCCGTGTCGGTGGGCCCAGCCGTCGATCTCCTGCTGGAGGCCGGGATGGACCGTCTGCATGCCAAGTCGGTGGCCCTGACCGGGCGGTTCATCGCCCTGGTCGACCAGCGGCTGGTCCCGTTGGGCTTCGAGGTGTGGACGCCTCGGGACCCGACCCAGCGGGGATCCCATGTGTCGTTGCGCCATCCGGAGGCCCGGGCGGTGTGTCAGGCGCTGATCCACGAGGAGTCGGTCATCCCCGACTTCCGGCCGCCCCACCTCCTGCGGCTCGGCTTCGCACCGATCTACCTGCGGTTTGCCGACGTGGACGAGGTGGTGGATCGGATCGTGCGAGTCGTCGAGGGTGGTGGCATCGACCGTTGGAGGGACGTCGCACCCGTGGTCCCGTAGCCGTCGCGGGTGCTTCTGAGTGGGGCACCCGTCGGCCGGGTCAGGGCGCCGGTTCGGCCGCCTTCACCACGGAGAACCGGGTCCCGGGGCGATCAACCGAACCACCCGGTCGGCGACCAGGGCGCCGATCTCCAGTGACGCGGTGGCGGCCGGTGACGGTGCGTTCAGGACGTGCAACGACCGTTCGCCGTCGACGAGGTGGAAGTCGTCCAGCAGGGTTCCGCGCCTGTCGACCGCCTGGGCACGCACGCCGGCAGGCGCCCGGCTGACGTCCGCGCCGTCGAGGTCGGGGACCAGCAGCCGTGCCGCCTCCACGAAGCGTCGACGGGACAGTGACCGCACCATCTCTTCCAGGCCGGGTCGCCAGTACCGACCCACCAGTCGGGCCGTGCCCGGCCAGGCCAGAGTCGACGCCAGGTCCCGCAGCGAGATGTCGGACCACCGGTAGCCCTCCTGGGCCAGGGCCAGTACGGCGTTGGGGCCTGCGTGGACGTGGCCGTCCAGGGAGCGGGTCAGGTGAACGCCCAGGAACGGGAATCGGGGATCGGGAACCGGGTAGACGAGACCGTGGACGAGGTCGGCGGACCGTCCGGTCACGCCCAGGTACTCCCCTCGGAATGCCAGGATTCGGACGTCGCTGGTGGCTCCAGACCTACGGGCCACGCGGTCGGCCTGCAGGCCGGCGCACCCGACCAGGAACCGCGCCCGTAAGGGTCCGTCAGCGGTCTCCACATTCCAGCCTCCGGCTGTCGGTGTGGCCCGTCCGGCCGTGACGCCCGTCCTGACCTCACCGCCCTCAGCGATGATCCGGCCGGCCAGGGCGTGGGCCACGCCTGCGAAGTCGGCCCTGCCCGTGGCTGCCACGTGCATTGCCGCCACGCACGCCACGTGCGGCTCGTGCTCATGGGCGGCATCGGGGGTCAGGGTGGTGACGGCCACGCCGTTGGCCCGGGCCTGCTCGGCCAGGGCATTCAGACGGGGTCGTTCCGCATCGGTGGTGGCCACCACCAGCTTTCCGCAGCGGTCGTGGGCGATGCCGTGCTCAGCGCAGAACTCGATCAACCGGTCCCCACCCCGCACGGCCAGCTCCGCCTTCAGCGACCCGGGTGCGTAGTAGATGCCGGCATGCACCACGCCGCTGTTGCGGCCGGTCTGGTGGGTGGCGACCGTGGGTTCCTTCTCGAGGACGGTGACCGCCGACCCCGGGAGCCGGGTGGTCAGGGCATCGGCGGTGGCCAGTCCGATGATCCCGCCTCCGACCACCACGACGTCGACGCGGGTCCTGGTGCCTGGGGCCATGGACGGACGCTACCCGTGGGTCTCGGACCTGCCCGGTGGGTCGGGTCGCCGGACCCGTTGCATGGCGGGTGTGTCGGCCCCGGGGGCCGGGAGTGGGTCAGCGCCGGGCGAGGGCGGCGATGGGGTCGACGTACTCCATGTCGAAGGTGTCGGCCACGGCCCGGTCGGTCACCTGTCCGGCACACACGTTGAGGCCGTTCAGCAAGTTGGGGTCGGCCTTCAGTGCAGCATCCGTGCCCTTGTCGGCCAGGGCCAGGGCGAACGGCAGCGTGGCGTTGGAGAGGGCCTGGGTGGAGGTGCGGGAAACGGCGCCCGGCATGTTGGACACGCAGTAGTGGACGATGCCGTCGACCACGTAGGTCGGGTCGGTGTGGGTGGTGGCCCTGGTCGTCTCGAAGCAGCCGCCCTGGTCCACGGCCACGTCCACGATCACCGAGCCGGGCCGCATGCGGCCGAGCATGTCGCGGGTGACCAGGTGGGGGGCCCGGGCGCCCTTGACCAGCACGGCGCCGATCACCAGGTCGGCGTCGTAAACGGACGCCTCCAGCTCGGCCTTAGTGGAGTACACGGTGCTTACCCGGCCGGCGAATCGCCTGGCGAGGGCCTCCAGCACGGCGGGGGAGCGGTCCAGCACGGTCACGTCGGCACCCAGGCCGACGGCCATCTCGGCAGCGTTCTCACCGACCACGCCGCCACCTATGACGACGACCCTGCCCGGGCGCACGCCGGGCACGCCGCCCAGCAGCAGTCCTGCACCGCCATGGGTGGCCTCCAGGGCGTGGGCCCCGGCCTGTATCGACATGCGTCCGGCGATGGCCGACATCGGGGCCAGCAGCGGTAGGCGACCGTCGTCGTCGGTGACCGTCTCGTAGGCGATGCAGGCTGCACCGCTGTTCAGGAGGTCTTCCGTCTGGGGCTGGTCTGCCGCCAGGTGCAGGTACGTGAAGAGCGTGTGGTGGGACTCGAGGCGGGCGCGCTCGGGAGCGAGGGGCTCCTTGACCTTCACGATCATCTCGGAGTTGGCGAACACGTCGTCGGCGGTGCCGACGATGGCCGCTCCAGCCTCCTTGTACTCGACGTCGCTGAAGCCGGCGCCGTCGCCTGCAGCGGTCTCGACGTTCACGTGGTGGCTCCGGTTCACGAGCTCGCCCACCGCTGCCGGGGTGAGGCCTACCCGTCGTTCCGCGGTCTTGACCTCTGCGGGGACTCCGATGTCCATGGCAGTGCTCCTGTCTCCGGCGCTGTGCCGGTCGATGGGTAGGGGGCCCCTATCGCCGCTCTGTGGGCCCGACGTCCTCGTGGGCTGAACGTCCCAGTGGGTTCAAGGTCTTCGTTGTCTGACAGTAGGTCCGGGGCCGCGCCGTCTGATTGTGAAGAACGGCGTCAGATCATGTTGCAGGACAATCAAATTGCGTATATGTATGATCAGGAGCGTGGAAACTGTGCCAGAGTCACTTGATGTCGTGGATCGTGCCATCCTGGGTCTGCTCCAGGAGGATGGTCGGATCGCCAACGTGGACCTGGCCGAGGCGGTGCACCTGTCGCCGTCGGCCTGCCTACGGCGGGTACGCCGCCTGGAGGAATCCGGCCGCATCGACCGGTATGTGGCCCTGGTGGACCCGGCGGCTGTGGGCCTGGGTACGGACGTGTTCGTGGAGATAACCCTCACCGGTCAGGACGAGGCCACCCTGGAGGCCTTCGAGGTGGCGGTCAGCGAACGTCCGGAGATAATGAACTGCCACCTGATGGCCGGCCAGTTCGACTACCTGGTGCACGTGGTCGTGCGGGACGTGGCCGACTACGAGGTGTTGCACCGGACCCACCTGGCCCAGCTACCGGGGGTAGCAAGGATGGTGTCGAGCTTCGCCCTGCGTCCGATCTGCAACCGGACGGCGTATCCGCTCTAGGACGGTTCCGGAGGGTCGACCAGGTGGCACAGCTGCGAGCCCGCTGAGCGGGCTCGGCCCTTCACTCTCTACGATCATCCCGAACTGGAGGAATGCCATGAGCGACAACTACACCCTGATCTCATCGGACTGCCATGCCGGCGGCAACATGAAGGCCTACGAGGAGTACCTCTCCCCGAGCTACCGGGATGCCTTCGTCGAGTGGCGGGGCGCCTACTCCAACCCGTTCCGCGACCTCCAGGACGATGGTCGGTCCCGCAATTGGGACGACGAGCGGCGCAACGGCGACCTGGACGCAGAGGGCGTGGCTGCTGAGATCTCGTTTCCCAACACCGTGCCGCCGTTCTTCCCGACGGGGGCACTTATCACCTATCCGGCCACGGATCGGGCCGAGTACGAGCGACGCCTCGAGGGCATCCGCACGCACAACCGTTGGCTGGTCGACTGGTGCGCGGCCTTCCCGGAGCGACGCTGCGGCCTGCCGCAGGTGTTCCTGAACGACCTGGACGACACCATTGCAGACCTCCACCTGGCAGCCGAGAACGGCTTCCGCAGCTTCATGCTCCCCGCCGTGCCACCGGACTCCGGCATGCCGGGCCTCTACCACCCGGTCTACGACCGGCTCTGGGCGGTGTGTCGGGACCTGGACCTGGTCGTCACCCAGCACGGCGGCTCGGGCAATCCCAGCTACGGGGACGCACCGGCGGCCAGCCTCATGTACCTCCTGGAGGTGCCGTTCTTCGCCCACCGGAACCTCTCGCACCTGATCATGTCCGGGGTGTTCGAGCGGTTCCCCGAGCTGAAGTACGTCATGACGGAACAGGGTGTCGCCTGGGTCCTGGAGGACCTCCGCCGCATGGACGGCTACCACTACCAGATGTCGTCGGGCCGCGTCGGCGAGCTGGGCTTCCCCGCCGAACTGGTGCTGCCTGACAAGCCCAGCGAGTACTTCGACCGGAACGTGTGGATCGGCGCCAGCTTCCCCAGCCCGTCGGAGGCCGAGGCCATCCGGAAGGTCGGCGTGCACAAGGTGATGTGGGGCAACGACTACCCCCACCACGAGGGCACCTTCCCGTACAACCGCGAGCACCTCAGGCGGTCGTTCAGTGACTGGGACGAGGCCGACCTGAGGACGATCTTCACGGACAACGCGGTCGAGGTGTACCGGTTCGACGCAGATGCCCTGGCGTCCCTGGCGGCGCGCATCGGCCCGTCGGTCGCTGAGGTGGCGACGCCTCTCGACAAGGCGGACATCCCCCGCGACGCCCTCAGCCCGGCGTTCACCCGCCCGTAGCCGGTTCCCCCGACGGCTACCTCAGCTGGTGATGCCGAAGCGGTGCAGGCCGAATGCCTCGATGGCGTTGCCCCGCATGAGCTTGTAGATCTCGTCATCGTCCAGGCCGGCCACGGTGCAGATCTTGGTGGCCACGGCGAGAGTGTGGGGGTAGGTGGTGTCGGCATGCGGGAAGTCCACCTCGAAGCAGATCTGGTCCATGCCGATGGTGTCCCGGTTCCGCAGGCCGGTCTCGTCGTCGAATATGCAACCCCAGATGTGGCCCGAGATGTAGGAGCTGGGCGGGTCCGGCAGGTCGATGCCGAAGCTGGCGTCGCCCCGCTCGGCCCAGATCTTGTCCATGCGCTCGATCACGTAGGGCATCCACCCGACCTGGCCCTCCGCGTAGGCGACCTTCAGCCTCGGGAAGCGGACGAACATGCCCGAGAGGATGTAGTCGCACATCGAGCCCATGGCGTTGGAGAAGGTGATCGTCGACGACACGGAGAACGGTGCGTCCGGCGAGGTCGACGGCATCTTGGAGCTGGAGCCGATGTGCATGTTGACGATGGTGTCGGTCTCCTCGCAGGCCCGGAAGAATGGATCCCAGAACCGGTCCTTGTCGTGGATCGAGGGCAGGCCCAGGGGGTACGGGTTCTCGGAGAAGGCCACGGCGAAGGAGCCCCTGTCGGCGCACCTGTGGACCTCGGTAGCGGCGGCGACGGGGTCCCAGAGGGGGATGAGGGTCAGCGGGATGAGACGACCGGTGCCGTCGCCGGCGCACCACTCGTCGATCATCCAGTCGTTGTAGGCCTTCACGCAGAGCAGGGCCAGCTCCTTGTCGTCCCTCTCCAAAAAGGCCTGGCCACAGAACCTGGGTAGGACGTTCGGGAAGCAGACCGACACGTCCACGTGGTTCTCGTCCATGGCGGCCAGGCGTTCCTTCTGCTTCCAACTGGCCGGGAGGATGTCGTCGAAGGTCACGGGCACGACGTCCAGCTCGTCGAAGCCGGCGGCTGCCGAAAGCTTGGGGAACGGGTAGACGAGGTCGTCGTACATCCACCAGTCGCACATCTGGCCGCCTTCGACGCCCTTCTCGTAGGAGAACACGCCGCCCTCGAACTTGAACTCGGCGGTATCTCGTTCGATGCGGGGGCAGCGGTCCTGGTACTTCGCCGGCAGGCGTGAGGTCCAGAGGTCGGGGGGCTCGACCACGTGGTCGTCGACCGAGATGATGCGGGGGATGGTCGTCATGGAGGCTCCTGAGACTTTCTGACGGTCCGTCAGATCTGTATCCACCCTAG
>CAJWFS010000071.1 GCA_913030665.1 uncultured Acidimicrobiaceae bacterium | reverse complement strand
TTCACTTCGAGGACCAGCTGGCCTCCGAGAAGAAGTGCGGCCACATGGGCGGAAAGGTGCTCATCCCGACCCAGCAGCACATCCGGACCCTGACCGCTGCCCGTCTGGCGGCCGACGTGCTGGGCGTGCCGTCCATCGTGATCGCCCGGACCGACGCCCTCGCGGCCAACCTCATCACCAGCGACGTGGACGACCGCGACAAGCCGTTCCTGACCGGTGGCCGCACCGCGGAGGGTTTCTACGAGACCCAGCCCGGCATGGCCACCCCGATCTCCCGGGCCCTCGCCTACGCCCCGTACTGCGATCTCATCTGGTGCGAGACCGGCACCCCGGACCTGGACCAGGCCCAGGAGTTCGCCGACGCGGTGCATGCCGAGTTCCCGGACAAGATGCTGGCCTACAACTGCTCGCCGTCGTTCAACTGGAAGGCGGCCCTCGACGACGAGACGATCGCCAAGTTCCAGAGGGAACTCGGGAAGATGGGCTACAGGTTCCAGTTCATCACGCTGGCCGGCTGGCACGCCCTGAACTCCTCGGCCTTCGACCTGGCCCGCGGCTACACAGAGTCGGACATGACCGCCTACGTGGCGCTCCAGCAGGCCGAGTTCGGCATGGAAGACGACGGCTACACCGCCACACGCCACCAGCGCGAGGTCGGTGCCGGCTACTTCGACGACGTCGCCACGGTCATCTCCGGCGGTACCGCCTCGACGCTGGCCCTTGAGGGCTCCACCGAGGAGGCGCAATTCTAGGCGCCGCCTGAACCCCACTGCCCGTGGCGGCCTCCGGTTCCGACCGGGGGTCGCCACGCGTCCGGGGTGCGGTGTACTGGACCGACCCCATCGTGTCGTACCGTCCACCCGTGCCCAGGTCCCCAGGAACCACCCCGCCCCGTTTCCTCCTGGTCGCTGTGTGCATCGTCATGGCTGTCGTCGCAACCGGAGTCGGCACGGCTACAGCGCTCGACGGCGCCGTCCTGGGACCCGACGAGGTGATCCTGCCGGTCATCGCGAGGCTTCCGGGCGGGACGATCGTCAGCTCGACCTGTGGCAACCAGGTCGTCTACGACGGTGGAAGCCCGTACGGGCCGGTCGACGTGGTGCTCGACCCCGGGCACGGCGGGCCGGAGTCGGGGTCGGTCGGGTCCAACGGCCTGACCGAACGGGACCTCAACCTCATGGTGGCCTTCCACGCCCAGCTCGCGCTCGAGGACCTCGGCTACACGGTGGCGCTCACCCGACGCCGTGACCTGCACATGCCGATCCGCCAGCGGACCGCCATCGCAAACGCCCTGGACCCGAAGGCGTTCGTGTCGATCCACCACAACGGTGGGGCGGTCCGACGCTCCGACACGCCGGGGACCGAGACCTTCCACCAGGTCGACGATCCGGAGTCGACCCGGCTGGCCGGCCTCCTGTTCGAGGAGGTCCAGTCAATGTTCGCTCCGTTCTGGGTTCCGTGGGTGGGCACGGCCCACCAGGGGGTGTCGACACGCCTCCGCGAACCCCGTGCCGAGACCTACGGGATACTCCGGATGACGCCGGATCTGACCTCGGTGATCGTCGAGGGCCTGTACCTCTCGAACCCGCCGGAGGCACAGCTACTGGCCCTGCCCCAGGTCCAGGAAATGGAGGGCCGGGCGATCGCCGCTGGGATACACCGTTTCCTGACCACGTCGGATCCGGGATTGGGCTTCCAGCCCGAGTTCTTCGATCCCCACACGACCGGGACCGGTACCGCCCGCGGATGCGTGGACGCCCAGCTGAGTCCTCCGGTCGGGGTCACCACCGGCTTCACCGCCGAGGAGCACGCCGACCTGGTGGCCACGGCACGGGCACTGGGCCGATCAATGGACTGGCTACTGCGCTTCGGTGTCCACACTCTGAAGTTCCTGGACGACCTGCCCGGTGCGACCCCGATCACCCCCCTGGGAGTCGACGCCCGACCCTACGCATACGGGCCCATCACCGAGACGATCGAGTGGGACCAGGCCGACCATGTCGTCCTGGTCCAGATGGCGGACGCCTACGGAATCACCCGGACCGAGGTCCAGAAGCTCGGAGCCACCCTGATGGTGTTCCTGGCTGGTCTGGACGGCTAGTCCCAGTCCCGCCTCCGCTCGGCTTTTCGTGCCCCCTTCTGGCGCTTGGCCTCCAGACGGCGTTCGACGGCACCGCGACGGGGTCGGGTAGGCCGCCGTGAGCGCTGCACCACGAGCGCCTCCCGGATGCGTAGTTCCATCTCGTCGAGGGCCCGCTCGCGGTTGCGGGCCTGGGAGCGGTGCCGATCCACCACCACCCGAAGCCTCGGCCCGAGTCGTGACACCAGTCGTTCGCGGATGTCGTCGGCGATGCCGCGAACGCTCCGCAGGTCCAACTCGGCCTCGACGCGGGTGTGGGCCCGGTTGGCGTGCTGCCCGCCCGGGCCCCCGGTCGGGCCGAACCGCCAGGTCACCTCGGAAGCCGGGACCCTGCATCCGGGGCCGGCGGAGAGGAGTCGGTCGTCTGCCCGGGGCATGTGGCGAGGCTAGGTGTTGCGGGGCCCCTGCAAGTCGACGCTGTGAACCGGCAGCGCCGGACCGATCTCCCCAGCCGATTTTGCTCCCGCGACGGCTCCTGTTCTACTGACCGCCATGACCGTCCCCCCCATGGACCCTGCCCAGGTGGGCCTGACACCGGGCCGACGGAACCTCAGCTTCGCCGTGATCGGCGCCGGCATGTCGGGAATCCTGTCCTCTATCAAGCTCCGGGAGCACGGCTACACCGACATCACGATCTACGAGAAGGCCGACGGTCTCGGCGGCACCTGGCGGGCCAACACGTACCCGGGGGTGGCGTGCGATGTCCCGTCGGCGCTCTACTCCTACTCCTTCGCCCCGAACCCCGAATGGAGCCACCGCTTCTCGGCCGGCGCCGAGATCCTCTCCTACCTTGAAGGGGTCGCCACCTCCCATGGCGTACCGGAGTCCATCCGCTTCGGCGAGGAGGTGGTCCGGTGCGACTTCGTGGACGGCCGTTGGCACCTCGAGACCTCGCTCGGCGCGCACGATGTCGTCGACGTGGTGATCGCCGCCACGGGAGTGCTCCACCACCCCGCCCTACCCGACATCGAGGGGCTCGGGTCGTTCGGCGGACGAACCGTCCACACGGCCCGCTGGGATCCGACGGTTCCCATCGACGGACAGCGGATCGGCATAATCGGAACCGGCTCGTCGGCCATCCAGATGGTCGCCGCGATCGCCGACCGGGTGCAGGCGCTGTCACTCTTCCAGCGCACGGCACAGTGGGTTATGCCCCAGGAGAACCCGGCCTACACCGAGGAGGAACAGCGGGCCTTCAGAGACGACCCGACAGTGATGACCACCCTCCACGAGGACATCTCCGAGATGTTCGCCAACGGCTTCTCCAATGCCGTCGTGGACGCCGAGTCCGACGGAATGCGGATGATCGAGGCGGCCTGCCTCACCAACCTCGAGGACAGCGTCATCGATGTGGAGCTGCGTGAGCGGCTCCGCCCCGACTACAGGGCCGCCTGCAAGCGGCTCGTCGTCTCACCCGACTTCTATTCGGCCATCCAGCATCCGAACGCCGGGCTGGTCACCGATGCCATCCAACGAGTCGAGCCGGAAGGGATCCGCACCGTTGACGGTCAACTCCACGAATTGGACGTGCTCGTCCTGGCCACCGGGTTCCGGGTCGACAGGTTCATGCGACCCATGGAGGTGGTCGGGCCAGCGGGAGTCCGGCTGTCCGAGGTCTGGGCGGACCGCCCGACGGCGTACATGTCGATCTCGATCCCGGGCATCCCCAACTTCTTCATGCTGAACGGGCCCAACGGCCCGATCGGGAACTTCTCGCTCATCGAGGTCGCCGAGCTCCAGTTCGCCTTCATCCTCCAGTTGGTGGAGCGGATCCGCTCAGGCGAGTGCAGGCTGGTCAGTGCGACTGCCCGGGCCACCGAGGCGTTCGAGGCCACCCGGGTGGAGGCGGCGAAGAAGACCGTCTGGGCTACGGGCTGTCGGAGTTGGTACCTGGACGACCGTGGGGTGCCGGCGGCGTGGCCCTGGACGTTCCAGCGGTTCCGCGAGGTCATGGCCGAGCCGGACGTCGCTGACTTCCATCTGACAGGCTGAGAAACCCGGCCCCCGACCACCGAAGGCCTCCGTGGACGCCAACCACTTCCTCTCCGCCTACTACCCCGACACGTCGTACGGTGGAAAACGCCTGTTCGATGACATGGTCGAGCAGGCGAAGGCCGCCGAACGCCTCGGCTACCGAGGCGTCACGCTGCCGGAGCACCACCTCATCAACGTGCTGCTCACACCCTCCCCCCTCCAGATGGCGGTCAAGTTGGCGTGTGAGACCGAACGCCTTGAGCTCGTCACCTCGGTCGCTGTCCTACCGTTGCGCGACATGCGGATCTTTGCCGGAGAGGTCATACAGGCCGACATCCTCACCGACGGTCGGCTGGTGCTCGGCGTGGGCCGCGGCGCCTTCGCCTACGAGATGGGCCGTCTCGGCTCCCCACTGGAGGAGTCGAAGGCCAGATTCGACGAAAGCCTCGAGGTGCTCATCGCCTTGATGACCGAAGAGGAAGTGTCCTGGGACGGCGAGTACTACAGGTTCGAGCCGCTGACCGTCATGCCCCGACCCATGACCCAACCGATGCCCAGGGTGATGGTCGCGGTGATGAACCCGCCGGGGATCGCAGCCAGCACCAGGCGGGGCTTCGACATCCAGACCACGCCGTTGGCCGGCAGACCCGAGTTGTTCCGGGCCCAGATAGCCGCCCACAAGGAGGCCAAGGCCGAGATGGGTGAGGCCGGCCAGCACCTTCGGATCATGATGTCGCGGATCGTCTACTGCACCGACAGCGAGGCGCAGACGCGTGAGATGGTTCAAAGGGCTCACGACTACTACAGCCGCTTCGACAACGTGTTCACAGGCCCCGGGATAGTGCGGAACGGCGATGTCGAACCACTGCCCCGGACCCAGACAATCCAGGAACTCGAACAGAACCTCATCATCTGCCAGGCGGACGAGATGCTGGACCGGCTCGCCGAGTATGCCGGAGCCGGCATCGACGAGCTCATCCTGAGCTCGAACCTGGGCCAGCCCCAGGGTGACCACCTGGAGGCCATGGAGCGCTTCGCCAGCGACGTGCTTCCCCACCTACGGCAGGTTTCCGCCGCCGCCTGACCGGACGTCGGACCCTCCGACCCGTACCGACCCCTGGGAGACGACCCGCCCATGACCGCAATCGACGTCTCGTACACCGTTTCCGGTGAGGGGCCCCCTCTCTACATGGTCCACGGGATCGGCTCGAGGCGGGTCACGTGGGACGGCCTGCTACCCGGTCTGGAAGAACACTTCACCTGTGTCCGGTACGACCTGCGGGGCCACGGCGAGAGCCCGACCCCACCGGTGCCGTACAGCCTCGAAGGCCTGGTGGCCGACCTGGAGGCCCTGCGGGTGCGCCTGAGCCACGAGCGGATCCACGTGATCGGCCATTCCCTGGGCGGCCAGATCGGCCCCGCCTACGCCCGAGCGCATCCGGACCGCACGGCCAGCGTGGTTCTGCTCTCAACGGCGGCGGGCCGCACCGAGGACGACAGCGCCAAGGTGAAGGGCGTGGTGGCACGTATGCGGACCGAGGGAGTCGAGCCGGTCCTCGCCACCCTGCTGGACCGCTGGTACACCGACGGGTTCATCGAGGCCCGCCCGGATGCCATCCGGGACCGCATCCAGCAGGTGCTGGGCACTCCGGAGGACGTCTTCCTGAGCGTGTTCGACGTGTACGCGGGAGCCGAGATGGCTCCGTGGCTGCACGAGGTGACCTGCCCGTGCCTCGTGATGACCGGCGAGTTCGACGGTGGCTGCAGCCCCCGCCTGAACCGCTTCATCGCCGACGAACTCCCGGATGCCGAGCTGGTGATCCTCCAGGACCTGAAGCACTCGATCCTGATCGAGGCACCGCAGCGGGTGCTCGGCCCGGTCCGGGAGTTCCTGCTCCGCCACAGCGAGGCCTGATTCCCGACCCGCCGCCTGTGGGCCAGCCACCTCCGGGCTCAGATCATGCGCGCCACAACCCTGACGCCACCCAGCTTTCCCTCCGAGAAGAGGCGCACCATCGTCTCGTAGAACCCACACATGGTCTCGAACACCTCTTCACCATGGACCCGGAGGTGTCGGTCCCGATGCTCGAGATACTGGTCCAGGCGTGCCCGGGTGAAAGCCGTCCAGTCGTCCGACATGTCCTCCAGCAGGACCGCCTCGAAACCGGAGGCGACCAGATCCAGCCGGTACTGGTCCCGGGTGGGTAGATAGTTGGCGTAGAGCTCTGACCTCAACTCCTCCTTCTCGAGGTCATCGAAAGGCCTACGTTCACAGAGATCCTCGGCGTAGACGAAGCCTCCGATCTCGAGCAGCGACCGACACCGCTCGAGGAGGACCTCCCGTTGCGGAATGTGATACAGCGCCAGCCAACTCACGATGGCCTGGAACCGCTCTCCATCCCAGGGGTGGGTCAGGAAGTCGCCACAGAGGTGCTTCACGCTGCCGCCGAGGCCGCACCGCGCCGTGAGGTCCGACGCCATGAGATGGTGGTCTTCCTGGAGCTCCAGCGCTGTCACCTCGGCTCCCGTTGCCGACGCCAGGTACCTGGCCGGCCCCCCGAGCCCTGAACCGATCTCCAGCACCGTGCTGTGCTCGTTGATGCCTACGGCCCTGATCGCCTCATCCACTGCTTCGGTGCCGTGGTAGTGCAGTTGGTCGAAACCGCTCAGCTCATCGACCCGCAACACCTCGGTTTCGTCTTTCCCAAGCTCACGAAGTTCGTTCATCACCCTGTTGAGGTGGTGATACAACTTCATGCTCTTGATGTCAGAATCGGGATCGTTCATTTCGATGCCTCACCCGCTGATGGCGGCTTCCGCTGCTGATGGCGCCCCCGGCAGGATTTGAACCTGCGACAAGTGGATTAGAAGGCCACTGCTCTATCCGGGCTGAGCTACGGGGGC
>CAJWFS010000070.1 GCA_913030665.1 uncultured Acidimicrobiaceae bacterium | reverse complement strand
GAGGCGACCTCCGTGGGCGCCGGGGTCTAACCTGCCGCCGTGCACCAGAGCTTCCGAGGATGGCCGGCGTTGCGATGACCACGGCCAACTGGGTCGTGGATCTGCTTCAGGCGGAGTTGGACGTCCGGGCCACCGCACTCCGGCCACCCGAGGTCGTGATGCGACCCGAGATGCTCGGAGCGGCTCGCCTGACCCGCTACAGCTTCAGCCGCACGATGCTCCGACGGGCTGTGGCCGATGGATGGACGGCCGGTCTCGTGCGCCAGGACCTAGACACCGAGGGGCGGGGCGAGTCGATATACCGGGTGGACACGGGCACCCACCAGTTCAGCTTCGTGGCCTTCACGACGACCATCGACGAGTCGGCCCATACCGACCGGGTGATAGCCGATCGCTGGGAGATCGCCGCCGTCCTGGTCGACGGCGACGTGACCGACGAGTTGCTTGCCACCCTCCGAGTCGAGGTTCCGGCCCAGGAGAAGGGCCGCCTCGACCCGCGTATCCTCTCGTTGACCAGGGGAAACCGGAGCGTACGGTTCTTCAGGTACCTGGTCGACACGCTGGCGGCGGGCGACCAGCCCGATCCCGACCACGTAGGTGATGCCGGCTACATCCTCCGGAGTACGGCCTTCTACGCCAACGGCAAGTACGGAATGCGGTCGTTCGTCGACTACCACGACGACCACCCGTTCAGGGTGCCGTACCGGGCCCAGTTCGTGGCCGCCTGGATGTTCCGTGAACTCGGATACGACATGGTCGAACACTGCGCCAGGGTGCTCGGAGGTGAGTCGGCTGTCCACTTCGAGGGCGGCTGGCGCCACTACTTCGGCCTGGGGAACGCCACCGGGTTGGGCCTGGTCCCGTACGCCTTCAAGCACCCCCGGGTCCTGGACGCCTGGGTGGGGGTGCGGGAGGTGGCCCTGGCTGACGTCAGGGGGCGGCCGGGAAATGCGGCAGCAGCAGAACTGCTCGAGGCATGGATAGCGCGCGCCCATCGGCACTTTGCGGCGGGCACCGACGACGACTGCCATCCGTTCCTGAACTCCCGATCGCTGGTGCCGGTCCTGGAGCGGATCGCCGTCGCCTGGCGTGCGGTCTCGGGAGACGAACTGCCTTTCGACTCCCTCTACCGGTGGGCCGAGCTGGACGGACCGGAGACCGCCGAGATGGTGGTCTCACTGCTCCTGGAACTCCATGACGGCGACGACGACCAGTTCGACGCCCTGTTCCTGGTGGACGAACGGTCATCGGCCGATCCCGGCACCACGGTCGCCGAGACGCGCTCCCTGCTCGACGGGAGGTTCGGATGGCTGGCAGGCCTCGACCTGGACGGACCTGGGTCCGACAGGTACTGGTGGGTGGTCAGTGACAACACCGAGGAGCCCCGGCGTGCCCGACGCGACCGGTTGCCACCCGAGCACCGCGACGTGGCCATCGACGTGGCCCTTCGCCTTTGGCGGTTACGGGCTGCCCTCCGGGAATGGGAGGATGACACCCCGATGCATCGGATCCTGTCCCGTTATCCGGAACACCGCATGGCGGTGGAACGGCTCCATGCCAGCGACCGCCGCTACGGAGAACCCAGGGACAACGCCTGTTCCGCCGACTACCTGCCGCTGCAAATCCAGCGGTTCCAGTTGGCCATGTACGGCATGGACAACTACAAGCCCAAGTCCACAGACTGGCTCCGGGTGACCCTCTTCCAGGGGGCACCACGGCTGGAGGACATGGGCCCCGACGTGACCGACGACTGGGTGCTTCCACCCAGGCCCGGCATGTCGGAGAATCCCGGTGCAGACGACGACAGGAGAAGACCGTGATCATCGACGGCCTGCAGATAAACGACTGGTCCCGCGAGGTGATAGTCGAGGTCCGATCGGGTGGAGTCGACGTGGTCCACGCCACCGTCGGGGTCTGGGAGGACCTCAGCGGAGCGATGGCCAGGATCGGCGCCTTCCGCCACGTCTGTCGCAACAACGAGGACCTGGTCCGAATCGTGCGCTCGGTGGACGAGATCCATGAGGCGGTCGCCGACGGGGTCCTGGCAGTGCTCCTCGGCTTCCAGAACAGCACGATGCTGGGTGACGACCCAGAGATGGCCGGCATATTCGCCGACGTCGGAATCCGGGTAGTGCAACTCACCTACAACATCTCCAACCACCTCGGATCCAGCTGCTGGGAGCCGCATGACGGTGGCCTCACCAGGGTGGGCCACCGGATGGTCGCTGCCCTGAACGGGGCGGGCGTACTGGTCGACATCTCCCATGTCGGCAATCGGACGGGGATGGACGCCGTGCACGCCTCGGCGGCACCCATAGCCATCACCCACGGCAACCCGGCCTCGTTCTGCGACTCGCCGCGCAACAAGCCAGACGACCTGGTGGCAGCTGTGGCCGGACGCGGCGGCGTGGTCGGATGCACCCTCTACCCGTTGTTCATGGGCGGGGCGGACGTGACCCGGGCGGAGTACTGCGGCATGCTCGCTGACCTGGCCGGGACGATCGGCGTGGAGCACGTGGCCATCGGGTCCGACGCCGTCCTGGGTTGGAACCCGGATGCCCTCGGGTGGATGCGGAACGGTCGATGGGATCGGGCGACCGGGCCGGCTGAAGCGCCGTCGTTCCCGCCGTGGCCAACCTGGTTCGACGGCCCCAGGGACTTCGGGAGCCTGTCCGATGGTCTGGACGAGGCGGGCTTCCCACCGGTGGACCGCGACCTCGTGCTGGGAGGCAACTGGTTGCGCCTCTTCGGCGAGGTCTTCGGGTGAGCCCCGATTCCCGAGGACCGGCCGGTCGTTGATCGAACCACTGGTGGTAGCTCCGCGGGAGGTGCACGACCTGGTCTTCCGGTGTGCCCGGGTGGCGGGCTGTGACTCCGGGACTGCGGACCGTGTGGCCCGCAACGTGACGGTGGCGGAGGCCCGGTGGGGAGGAGCGGTTGTGGTTGCGGTCGGAGTTTTCGAGGTTGAGGACCCCGCCGGTTCGGCACCGGTTCGGGCACCCGACGTCCTGGCCGAAGCGGAGTGCGACGCCCGGACCACCGGCTCGGCGAGGGCGGAGTTCGAGACACCCGTGCCACTTGCATTCCTGGTCTCGACCATCGCGGAGATGGCGGGTCGTGGCGTGGTGGTGGACGACCTGCCGATCGACGCCACAGCAGGGCTACCTGTCTCAGGGCTCGGGCTCCGAACCGGTGTGGCGGATCGACCGTCATCTGTCGAGGCCCACCGGGGTGGGTTGAGCGTGGACCGTGTGGCCTTCAACCGTCTGGAGGCCATGGCCGGTCAGTTTCTGGTCTCCGAGGCGATCCTGGACGGGATCGAACCCTGATCCTGTCGAACTGGACCGGTCAGCCGGCTGCCAGCCCCAGAACGAGCTTCCAAACGTCGTCTTCGACCTCCACCGGGTCCGTCGGAACCCGGTCGGCTCCCGGGAGACGTGCGCCGGGTTGCCCCACGATGCTTTCTCCCAGTGCCAGGATCCTTTCGTGGAATCCGGCCCCGCTGTACGAGGTGGGGTCGACCACGACGTAGAACTGGCCCAGGTCATGGGGTTGGCCGTCGGGTGTCTTGAGAGGTGGTACGTCGACGCTGAGCCGACAGCCGGTGAGGGCCGCTGCGAGCACCTCGACCATGAGGCCGATGCCGTAGCCCTTGTAGCCACCGGCTGAGACCAGCGAACCGTCGAGAGCGGCCTGCGGATCGGTCGTCGGGTGACCATCGGCGTCCACTGCCCACCCGAGCGGAATCTTGTCACCGGCGGCGGCAGCCATGGTGATCTTCCCGAGGGCCACGGCACTGGTCGAGAAGTCGAACTGGAATGCAACGCCGCCGGAGCTGTCGGGGACGGCCATGGCTATCGGGTTGGTGCCCAGCACCGGCGTGGATCCACCGGGCGGCGATACCCGGGGCGTGGCGTTGGTGGCACCGATGGCCAGGAGCCCGGCACAGGCGAACTGCTCCGTGAAGTAGCCCAGAGAAGTGCAGGTGTGGGTGTGTTCTACGGACATTCCGCATATCCCGTTGGTCCGGGCCGACGCGATGGCGACCGGTAGCCCGGCGGCGAAGGCCGACTGAGCGAAGCCGAGGCGCCCGTCGACGCGAACGGCACCCGGGCGGTCCACGGTCACCATGGGTTCTACGATGCCGTTGATTCGACCCGTTTCGAGCTGCTTGCAGTAGCTCTCTAGGTAGTAGAGGCCGCAGATCCGGTTGCCGTTGGATTCGGCGACCCGGATGGCCCTGGCGACGAGCCCGGCTGTGTCATCGCGGGCGCCATGACTGACCAGGGCCCGGTGGGAGGCCTGTTCGACATCGTCCAGCTTGAGTAACGGCATCCTGCAGACCGTACGACATCGGGCGGCCGTCGGCGGCCAGGACGTACGCCGATAGGAACAGGAGGCCTCACTCTCATCGCAACCGGTGCCTGAAGTCCTGCCGAAGCTCCGCAACGTCCTGCTCGTCGTGTCCGGCGAGCATTCGCCCAGGTACATGGGTTGTTCGAAACATCGGATCGCCGTGGAGCGGTACTCCAGGTTTGACCACACGCCAGTTCCCGAGGGGTGACCTGCGCCCGACTGGGGTCGTACGCTGGTTCAGATGGGGAACCCTGCCATTGGAACCTCCCGGTTGCCGTCGGGTCTGGCCGAGAACCTTGCGGCCTGCCTGCTGCCAGCGGCTTCTGCGTCGACCCTGCCCGCCGTCTGCTACTCCGACGGTGAGGTCCACCGGGTCGAACGGGACACCGTGTTCCGGCGGGGCTGGATCGGTGTGGGCCGTTTCGACCGGTGGCCCGACGTCGGCGATTTCAGCGCCATTGACCTGGGTGGCGTGCCTGTGGTGGTGGTCAGGGACACGGATCGGCTCCGGGCCTTCGCCAACACCTGCAGCCACCGCTCCTCCCAGGTGATGGTCGGTGACGGCAACTGCTCCCGGATGCGCTGTCCCTTCCACTTCTGGACGTACGCCCTCGACGGGCGCCTCCTGGGAGCGCCCAGCATGCAGCGCACCGATGGGTTCGATCGCGACGAGCACGGGCTGCACGAGTTCACCCTGGTCGAGAGGTACGGGTTCGTCTTCGTGAGCCTGGAGGGGTCGCCGCCCCCGATCGATGAATGGCTGGGCGACTTCGGCGAGGTGCACGAGGCATCGAACCTGGCCGGCCTGGTGACCACCCACCGTCGCGAGTTCACCGTCGAATGCAACTGGAAGGGCTTCGCCGAGGTCTTCAACGAGTACTACCACCTGCCATACGTCCATCCGGGAAGCATCGACAGCACTTACGACGATCCGGACGAGCCCGATGTCGTGGTCGGCGCCTTCGCCACGCACTTCGGAACCACGCAGGGCACCGGTGGGCTTCTTGAGGACGAACAGCACAGGGCGCTTCCCGAGATGCCCGGCCTTTCAGATCGGGAGGCCCACGGGGTTCGCTACTCGTGGATATTCCCAAACATGGTCATCGCCACGGGGGCCGAGGGCATGTGGATGTACGAGGTCTACCCGGACGGGCCCGACCGGTGCCGGTGTGCCCAGGTGGTGTGCTTCCCTCCGGAGACCGTCGCCATGGCTGGCTTCCACGAAGTCGCTGAGTCCTACTACGAGCGGTTCGACGTGGCGATCAACGAGGACATCCCGGTGCTCGAACAGCAGCACCTCGGCATGTGTTCGCCGTTCGCCGGGCAGGGTCGGTTCTCCTACCTCGAGCCGAACGTCGCCAGGTTCGCCACCTGGTATGCGGAGCGGCTGCTGTCGGCCGGTTGACCTGACGCATCCCAGGGCGCTGCATGGCGCCTGTGGGAACACCGGCCTATTCGCCGTAGCAGCCGATCGCCTCGGATGCGTTGAATATGTACTCCAGAAGGTCGGCGGTGCCGGTTCCGTAGCGTGCGGCCACGGCGCTGTTGGCGAGGGTGGCCTTCACATACCTGTCGTGGAGCGCGGCACAGTCGACATCGGCGGCGAGCGCGTCGACGTGGTCCTTCAGGCCCCACTCGTACTTGTTCATCCAGAAGGGTGGGGGAGTTGTTGCCACCGTCGCAACGGTGGTCGAAGGCACAGCGGTACGCGGAGGCGGTCCTATCTCGTCGGGCCCCCCCAGCAACTGGCCGCCGACACCGATGACGACGAGGGCGACAAACGCCCATGCCAGTAGGCGGGTGACCGGAGAAGGAATGCTGCCTCTGCTCGGAATGCCCATGGGGGCAGGTTATTGCCGCCCGGCAGGTGGTACTGCGTGCCGGGCCTGGCGAGAGGTGATCCGCGGTTGGTCCGAGCATGGTGCAGGACCAGCGGCCGTCAGTCGCGGTTCAGCCTGATCTCGCTGAAGCAGGCCCGTGCCTCTTCGTCGCCGCGGATGTCGGCTCCCGAACTGCGGAGTAGTTCTCGAAGGTCGAGCCCACCCGTCTGGTCCTGGATGGGGTCATCGATCTGCCAGCCCTTCGAGCGGAGGCAGTCGACCACCTTCAGGATCTGCTCGTTGGCTTCACGGATCTGCTCGGAAGTACGCGAGGCCCGTGACTCTTCGAATTCGGCACGTAGGTCTCCGATGCCACTTTCTGCGTTGCAGCGCTGAAGGGCTGCCTGGTAGGCGGGGTCACCGGTGACGGCATCATCCGTCTGCTCGTCGTCGGCGAAGCCGCGAAAGGTGTAGCCGGCATCGTCGAGACAGGAGTTGAATGCAGCCGACACACCTTGGAAGGCGGTGCGACGGTCCACCTCCTCCTCTTCGAGCGGAATGGTCTCCTTGACCTGTTCCTCCAGGACCGGCCCGTCGCCGCCCGAACCCGCTCCGCCTGATGCGCTGCTGCAGCCTGAGAGCGTCAGGAGGATGGCGGTGATGGTGAGCAGCAACAGTCTCGTCTTCACTGGTGGAGTCTCGCTCGGTGGTCGTCCGGTCGGGGACAATCTGCCCGGCGTCGGAGGCCTCCTGGTGATCAGCGGATTAGGGGCCGGTTAGGTCGCAATCCGCCGATCAGGCGGCGGAACTGCCCTGTCGGTTGGGGCGTCGGTTGCGGTTGCCG
>CAJWFS010000069.1 GCA_913030665.1 uncultured Acidimicrobiaceae bacterium | reverse complement strand
ACTCCACTGCTCTCAGGTATCCGGTCACCGTCTGGTCAGGCTGCCTCGGGAAGGGCCCGATCCGTGCCGCCTACCGGCGCCGCACCTGCCGGATCGTCGTTGCCGGTCGGCTCGTCGCTGCCGGTCGGATCCCGGTCAGTCCAACCGGGCAGGCCTCCGGTGTCGGATCGGCAGGCGGCCAGCACCAGGCGGGCACTGGCAACGCCGGCCAGGCCGATCTCCCGGGTCCGGGCGTCCAGCTGATGGGGCGGCCGACGGTAGGAGCGGCGGGAGGCCTGCCCGGCCGGGAGCCGTCGGGTGGATCGTCGACCTGGCCGACGACCGGGTTGATGAACGGGGAAGGGGAGCCTTGTTTCCATGTGACCATCTTGACGATGGGGTGTGACAGCGGCTGCAGGTCCGCCCGGATGGTGGACCTGTGGCGTCCCGGCGGCATCATCCACGGATGCTCCGCCGCTCCTACCTCAGCGAGGAACTGCGGCGCGGCGGGCAGCCCCGTACGTGGTATCTGCCGATCACCGAGGACGAGTGCTCCGGAGCCGGACGCCTGTTCGGGGGAACGGGCCTCGGTGCGGCGGTGAGGGCGCTGGAGGCCGACGCCGACAGGCCCCTCGTCTGGGCCACGGGCCAGTTCATCTCGCACGCCTCGCCCGGAGAGACGCTCGAGGTCGAGGTCGAGCTGATGGCCGAGGGGCGAGCCACCACCCAGGCGCGCGCCCGTGGGCACGTCGACGGCCGGGAGGTCATTGCCGTGTTCGCCACCCTCGGCCGACGTGACGTCCACCGGTCAGGAGTATGGGTATCGCCGCCGGAGGCCCGGCCGCCCCTCGACTGTCCGCCGTTTCCCAGCCGTAGTTCCTCCCGTTCCGTGTCGGCCAACCTGGAACGTCGCCTGGTGCGTGGCCGCATCGAGGCCCAGGACCCGGCAATGGACGACGGCCGTGTGGCCATGTGGGTGAGGGTGCCCGACCACCTGGTGGTGGATCCCGCCTTCCTGGCTGTGCTCGGCGACTACGTGCCGTGGGGCGGCCGGGACGCCGTGGGCGGCGGACTGGGTGGCGGGCAGAGCCTCGACAACACGCTGCGGGTGGTCGACCCGGTGGATACCGAATGGATCCTGGTCGACGTCCGTGTCGGAAGCCTCGTGCACGGCTACGCACACGGCACAGTCCACCTCTGGTCGGAGGATGGCCACCTCCTGGCTACGGCCAGCCAGACATGCCAGTTCCGCAACCCCAGACGAATGGAGCCACGGTGACCGTTGCAGAGACCCGCTACGGGATGACCGTTCCGTTCGTCGGACCGCTCCACGAACAGGCCGACCGGTTCCGTGAGCTGTCGAAACTCGGCTACACGGACGCCTGGACCGCCGAGGCCGATGGGCACGACGGCCTCACGCCCCTGTCCCTTGCGTCGGTCTGGGCGCCGGAACTTCGGTTGGGAACGGCGATTCTGCCCGTCTTCACCCGTGGGCCCGCCCTACTCGCACAGAGCGCAGCGGCGCTCGCCTCGGCGGCCCCCGGGCGATTCGTGCTGGGCATCGGCTCGTCCTCGAACGTGATCGTCGAGCGTTGGAACGCGATCCCGTTCGAGGAGCCCTACCGGCGCGTACGCGACACGGTGCGGTTCCTGCGGGCGGCATTCACGGGTGAGAAGGTCACCGAGGACTTCGAGAGCTTCGAGATCCGGGGATTCCGACTGGGCGATCCCCCGGAGCAGCAGCCACCGATCGTGGTGGCCGCCCTTCGGGAGGGAATGCTGCGCCTGGCCGGCCGGGAAGCCGACGGGGCGGTGGTCAACTGGTTGTCGCCCACGGACGCCGAACGGGTCACTGCGATCGTGCGGGAGGCGGCGTCGGCCGCCGGACGCCCGGCCCCCGAGGTGGCGGCCAGGATCTTCGTCTGCCCGTCCGATGACCGGGAGAGGGTGCTGGCCGAGGCGAAGCGCCTGGTGGCCGCATACTTGAACGTCCCGGTCTACCGGGCGTTCCACGAGTGGCTGGGTCGGACCGACGTACTCGGTGGGCACTGGGAGCGTTGGGACGCCGGTGACCGGCCCGGTTCGCTCGATGCCATGCCCGACTCGGTTGTCGACGACCTGCTCGTCCACGGCACCCCGGAGGAGTGCCGGGCGACCATCGCCAGGTACGTGGCCGCCGGCATCACCACGCCGGTGCTCGCCATCGTGCCGCTGGCCGGTGTGGACGCCGCGGAGGCCGTTCGGGACCTGGCCCCACGCTCCTGACCGGTAGACGACCCGGTTCCGACCAGACGGCCGGTGGGCCGGTTGGTGGTTCAGGCCCGGTCGGCCATGCGACCCGCTCCGCGCATGTGCTCCACCAGGTCGGCGAGCCGGCTGTGGGCGTTTAGGCCACTGGTGTGGGGCATCAGGTAGACAGGGCGACCCCCGAAGCTCCGCTCCTGTTCGCCGGCGACGGCGTGACGATCAACGACGGTCCGCCATCCCCCCAGGCCGATGAAGCACACGGCCCGCGGGTGGAGCCACGCCACCAGGCGCTCGACGCGTTCGGCGCCCCTCCGGTACTCGGCGGGAGCCACCTCGGCGGCCCGCGAGGTGGTACGGCGGACCAGGTCGGTCATGCCGAGGCCGTGGTCGTGGAGGGCGTGCCGAGGCTCCCGGTCGACGCTGGCTAGTTCGGCCTCCAGCACGGCAGGCCAGAACCTGTTCCCGCCCCGGTGGTAGCCGACGGCCGTGTCGGCCGAGGAGGGGCTGGGGTTCAACCCGACGACCAGCAGGCGTAGGCCCGGTGCCACCGTGTCGGGAAGGCTCCGGATCCGGGTTGCCGCCACCTCGACTCGGCCGGTGTCGCACCAGTTGATGGTGTCGGGCACGAACCCGGCCCCGACCAGGAGGTCGTCGGCGCGCTGCAGCGTCCAACCCACGTCCGGAACCGGGTCCAGTCGGATGCGGACCTCGTCTCCCGGGAGGAGGGCGAGGTGCAGGTCGGCGAGCAGGAGCGGCAGGTCGGTAGTCGGTCGGCCAGTGCCGATATCGCGGGCTCCCGCCGTGGATGTCACGCCGGGAGGGTACGACAGGAGGTATGGCGTGCAATTCGATATCGATGACATTCGTCACCTTCATCTCCGTCTAGGGTGGAGTCATCGACAAGAGACGAGAGGATGAGGCCGTGACAGAGATACTCGACACCACGAAGATCAACGAGATCCGAGCCATCATCGACCGTGGCCTGGGAACAACCCAGAGCCGCGAACTGATCGCCGCATCCGAGGTGGCAGACCTCCTGCTGGACCTCCGCCTGCTTCTCGTCACCAGCGAAGCCGATCTCGAGGCAGCACCCTCCAATTGACCGGGCGGCCCACCGGCTGGTGGGTCAGCGCAGCGGCACGACCCTGCGGACCAAGCGCCCCAACGTCAGGCCGATCCCGGCGCCTAACACCACGTCGCTGGCGTGGTGGATACGGACGTGGATCCGCGATGTGGCGACGATCGTCGCCAGCCCGAACCAGAGCGGCTTCACCTTCGATCGTTCGGACAGCAGGGTGGCGGCCAGGAAGGCCGCCGAAGCGTGTCCCGACGGGAAACTGCTTGTGAGCGGCTGGCGGAGGTTGTGGGGCCGTTCCCCGGACTGGATCGGCCGCTCCCGCTTGAAGGCCGACTTCACCATGCCGTTAACCAGTGCTGACTCAGCGCCCAGGGCCAGTGCCAGACGGGCCGCCTCGCGTGTGCCGCCTCGCAGCGTGACGCCGCGTGCCGTACCCAGCAGGTGCCAGATGAGGCTGAAGTCGCCTAGCTCGCTGGCCGTGTAGAAGAGGCGGTCCAACGCCGGGTTGCCGCGCAGGCGATCCCATGCCCTGTCGACGACCTCGTCCAGCGAGGCGCCGATCGGACCCAGCGGGTGCGGGGTCTCGTCATCTGTCGCCGTTGCGTCCTCGGGCATGTCCGATGCTTCGGGATCGGGTCCCAAGGAGGAGGGATCGGCCGGCTCGTCGGTGGGTTCTGGAGCCGACATCTCCGTGGTGGCCACGGATCCAGCCTAGGGGAGGTCGGTCCGGGTCCCGATTCGGTGGGTGCCAGGGCTCGTGAGGAGGGGTTCAGTCTCTGCTGGCGTAGGCGCCTGGTGCCGAAAGCGAACCCCGTCTCCAGCGCCGCGGCGTGGCCAGCAGGGCCCGGGGATAGTCCTCGAACAGCCAGCGGGCGAAGTTGCGACGGGTCCATGGCGCCAGGCCGGTCACCCACAGGGCCATCCGGGCGCCGGTAGGCCGGGCGAGCATTCCCTGGAGTGCGACCGACATCCGGTGGTCGGCGAGCAGCTCCTGTCGAACCGTCCGCCTGTAGAGGGTCGCCACCTCGACGGCCGTTCCACCGGACAGGGCTGCCTCAGCCGCCAGGATCCCGGTCTGCAGGGCCTGTCCGATTCCCTCGCCGGTCAGGGCATCGGTTGCCGATGCGGCGTCCCCGACGAACAGGACCGGTCCGTGGTCCAGCACGGCGGCGTCCACCCGGGCCGGGATAGGCCATGCGGACCGTCGCCCATCCGTGCGGGCGGTGTCGCCCAGGACCGCCCGGATGGCCGGTCGTTCCATGAGGCCGTCCCAGATCCGCCCGGTGTCGCCTACGGCCACGCGACCTCCCCGCAGCACGCCGAAGCCGACGTTGGCCCGACCATCCGGTAGGGGGAACGACCACGCGTAGCCCGGCAACAGGTCCGGCTCGAACCAGACGTGCAGGTCGGCGGCCGCCGGTCCGACGTCAGCCACATACTGCCGGAAGGCCTGCCACTCACCGCGGTAGCCGCTAGAAGCCAGGCCCAGCAGCTTGCGGGTCGGGGACCACATGCCGTCTGCGGCCACCACCGTCGAGGCCCGGACGACGCCGAGGCCCTCGACGTCGAGTGTCGCCGCATCGCCCTCCACGGTGATTCCCGTCAGACCGTGGCCGTCCCGGACCTCGGCGCCGGCCGAACGGGCCAGGTCCAGGAGCGCTGCGTCGTACTGCATTCGTGGCACCACCGCCGCGTAGAGGCCGTTGCCCCGTGGGAGCGGGTACCGGGTGGATCGCCCTCCGGGCGGGTGGATGACAAGGTCCTCCACCTCCTGCCAGCCCTCGATGGGCGACGGGTCCAGGCCGAGGCCCTCTCCCAGCCGGAGGGCCTCGGCTGTGAGGCCGTCGCCGCAGCACTTGTCCCTGGGGAAGGTGGCCTTGTCGACGAGGAGTACCGACATTCCTGCCCTGGCGGCGGTTATGGCCGCGGCCGATCCGGCGGGACCACCACCCACGATCGCCAGGTCCACCCTCACGCAGTCGTTCCCGTGCCTCAGAAGAGCTTCAGCTCGTTGGACCTGATTCCACGCAGTTCGTCGTAGTCGACGACCACACAGCCGATACCCCGGTCCTCGGCCAGCACCCGGGCCTGTGGTTTGATCTCCTGTGCCACGAAGACCCCGCGGACCGGTCGCAGCATCGGGTCCCGGTTCAGGAAGTCCAGGTAGCGGGTGAGCTGCTCCACGCCGTCGATCTCCCCACGCCGCTTCACCTCGACCGCCACCGCCACGCCGTCGGCGTCCCGGCAGAGGAGGTCCACCGGACCGATGTCGGTGGGGTACTCGCGGCGAACGAGGCGCAGCCCGTCGCCCATGGAGGTCGGATCTGCGGCCAGGAGCGCCTGGAGGTGGGCTTCCACCCCGTCCTTCTGGAGGCCCGGGTCCACTCCCATCTCGTGGGAAACGTCTGACAGGACCTCGTGCAGGGTGATGGTGAGTACCTCGCCCGCAGGGTTCCGGACCGTCCAGACGGCCTCGGCCCCGTCCTCGTCGTCCGGGTCCCCGTCGATGGCCAGCGTGTTCGGTGACGTCATCCAGTTAAGGGGCTTGTAGGCCCCGCCGTCCGCATGGATCGCCACGCATCCGTCGCCCTTGACCATGAGGAGGCGGACGGCCTCGGGCAGGTGGGCGGTCAGGCGTCCGTCGTAGTCCACGGTGCAGCGGGCGATGACCAGGCGCACGGGCTCAGCCCGCCAGGGCCGACAGGACGGCGTCGGCCAGCTCGGACCTGCAGATGACCAGGTCCGGAAGGTACGGATCCGGGCGGTTGTAGGCGAGCGGTGACCCGTCGATTCGCGAGGTGTGCAGGCCGGCTGCCTCGGCCACGGCCACCGGGGCACAGCTGTCCCACTCGTACTGTCCACCCGAGTGCACGTATGCGTCCACCTCGCCTCGCACCACGGCCATGGCCTTGGCGCCCGCCGAACCCATCTCGACCAGCTCGGCACCGAGGGCTCTACAGGCGGCGAGTGCCTCGGCCGGCGGTCGCGACCTGCTGACCACCATCCGGTGACTGGTGCCGATGGGTGGCAGTCCCGCACCCACGGTCGGGTCGGCGGTGGAGAGCGTGAAGCCCAGGGCCGGCAGCGCCACGGCTCCGGCAGTCGGGCGACCCGCCTCAACCAGGGCCACGTGGACCGCCCAGTCGGACCTCGGTGGTTCGCTGTACTCCCGGGTGCCGTCCACCGGGTCGATGATCCATGTCCGGTCGGCACCAGCCCGATCGGGATGTACGGCGTGCGCCGTTCCCTCCTCGGACAGGACGGCATCGGCAGGGCGGTGCTCGGCCAGGGCGGCCATCAGGAACTCGTGGGAGCGCTGGTCGCCCTCGTGCTTCAGCAGCGCCGCCGGCGCTCCGTCCGCCGCCAGCCGGTCCCGGATGGCGAGCAGGAGCACGCCGGCCCGGGTGGCCAGGTCCGCGGCCAGGGCATGGTCGTCGGGTGTGGCCATGTCCAGACGGGCTCAGTCGCCGGCCGAGCGTCGGCCCAGCCGGATGGCGGCCCGAACCGTGGCCCGGATGTCGTCCTCGTCGGCCCCGGCGGCCACCAGGCGTCGAATCGCGTCCTCCACCGCGGCAGCCTGCTCCTCGTCCCACGCCGAAGCGGCCTCCACGGCAGGGACCAGCACGCCGACCAGCAGCAGGGCGAGCGCACCGGTGGCGCCCAGGAAACCGAAGGCGATGGCGGCGTCCACCCTGTCGGCTATCGAGGTGACGATCATGCCGACGATGCCGGTGGCGCAGAGCAGTAGCGCCAGACCGCGGACGGTTCCGGGGGCCAGCAGGCGGGTACGGGCGTCGGCGGCGCTCATCGGACCAGGGGCTTGTACTTCATGCGGTGGGGCTGGTCGTCCATGCCCAACTCCTTCTTCCGGTACGCCTCGTACTCGGTGAAGTTGCCCTCGAACCAGCGGACCTGGGAGCCGCCCTCGAAGGCCAGGACGTGGGTGGCGACCCGGTCCAGGAACCACCGGTCGTGGCTGATGATCACCGCGCAGCCGGCGTAGGCGTCCAGCCCCGACTCCAGTGCCCGGAGGGTGTCGATGTCCAGGTC
>CAJWFS010000068.1 GCA_913030665.1 uncultured Acidimicrobiaceae bacterium | reverse complement strand
TGTACCTGAAGCGCCTGACCGTGGGTGGCTTCGAGCGGGTGTTCGAGATCGCCAGGGTGTTCCGCAACGAAGGCATCTCGACCCGTCACAATCCCGAGTTCACGATGCTCGAGCTGTACCAGGCCTATGCCGACTACTCCGACATCATGGTCCTCGTCGAGGAACTCGTGGCCCATCTGGCCATGGACCTCCACGGGACCACGACGCTGGCATACGACGGGCGGGAGCTGGACCTGTCGGTTCCGTGGCGTCGGGCCACCATGTTGGAGCTGCTGGAGGAGCACGGCGGGATCGTCGTCGACCTGGACACCGACATGGACGTGCTGGTCGGCCTCTGCTCGGAGCGCGACATCCCGGTGGAGGACCACTACGGCCCCGGGAAGCTCATCCTGGAGTTGTACGAGAAGCTGGCGGAGCCCGAGCTCTGGGGGCCGGTGTTCGTGACCGACTACCCGAAGGAGGTCTCGCCTCTGTCGCGCGACCATCGGGACCATCCGGGCTGGGTGGAGAGGTTCGAGGGCATCGTGGCAGGCCGCGAGCTCTGCAACGCCTTCACCGAGCTGGTCGACCCGGACGAGCAGAGGGCCCGGTTCGAGGCCCAGGAGGCTGGTCGGGCGGCCGGCGACGCTGAGGCCATGGCCGTCGACGAGGACTACCTGCGGGCGCTCGAGTACGGCCTTCCGCCGACTGGTGGGCTGGGGATCGGCATGGACCGGCTAGTGATGCTCCTCACAGGTACCACGACCATCAGGGACGTGATCCTCTTCCCGACGCTGCGTCCCGAGCAGTAGGGCCTGCCGGGTCGGCGACGGGCCGGCTCAGACCGTCGGTTCCAGGCGGGCGAGGAGCAGGTCGCAGGTCGACCCCATGGCCGTCACGGCCGGATTGGTGGGGAGCACGCCCAGCGACGTGCGTGCGGTGGACAGGTAGACCATCGCCGTCTCCCTGGTTGCGGAGATGGCGGCGTCGGTGCGTATCAGGTCGCGTGCCCGGTCCCTGGCGGCGGGGTCGATCGGACCTCCCAGGAGGTCGCGCAGTTCGGCCCCGGTCGGTCCGGCGAGGGTACGTATCACCGGGAGCGTGTAGGTGCCCTCGACGAGGTCGTTGCCGGCCGGCTTGCCCAGCTGTTCGTCCGTGGCGGTCACGTCCAGGAGGTCGTCCACCAACTGGAACGCCATTCCGTAGTTGTGGCCGAAGTCGGTGACGGCATCGACGATGTCATCCGGGTGGCCCGCCACGATGGCACCGATGCGTGCCGCCGTGGCCAGCAGCGAGGCCGTCTTGCCGGCTATCGATGTCAGGTAGGACTCCTCGGTCCTGTCGACGTCGAAGGCGTGGTGGAGTTCGCGGATCTGGCCCTCGCAGAGGGAGGCGATGGTGGACGCCAGCAGGCTGGCCACATCGTTGCCGAGGTCGGCGGCGATCTCGGAGGCCCGTGCCAGCAGGTAGTCGCCGGCCAGGATCGCCTCGAGGTTGCCCCAGCGGGCGTTCACGCTCTGGACCCTCCGGCGGGTCTCGGCCTCGTCCATGACATCGTCGTGGTAGAGCGAACCCTGGTGGACCAGTTCCACGGCCACCCCTCCTCTGATCACGTCGGGCGTGGCGGTGCCGGCGCTGCGGTCCAGGACCATGGACGAGGCGATCGCCAGGGCGGGTCGGACCCGCTTGCCGCCCGCATCGATGAGGTGACGCGCCACCTCCGTCAGGAACGGGTCATTGGATTCGACGACCCGTCGGAGCTCGGCCTCGGTACGGCCGAGGTCGTCGACCATGCCGGGGAGGTCGTGGAGGAGGGTGGGGTTCGCCACCCGGCGAGGATACGACCACTGGCCGGCTGGTCGAAACGGCAAGTGACGGCGTCGACCGGAGCATCGCGCCACGCCGATGGCCCGTCACGAGCCACGGGTACACTCAGGGTCGACGGGGGACGTCGATTACGCAGGAGGCAACCCGTTGTTCGAGCGGTTCACCGACAGGGCCCGGAGGGTCGTGGTACTCGCCCAGGAAGAGGCGCGGCTGCTCAACCACAACTACATCGGCACCGAGCACATCCTGCTCGGGCTGATCCACGAGGGCGAGGGCGTGGCCGCCAAGGGCCTGGAGTCTCTCGGCATCTCGTTGGAGGCTGTTCGCAGCCAGGTGGAGGAGCTCATCGGCCATGGTGCCAGCTCGCCCAGCGGGCACATTCCGTTCACCCCGCGGGCCAAGAAGGTCCTCGAGCTCTCGCTTCGCGAGGCGCTCCAGTTGGGCCACAACTACATCGGTACGGAGCACATCCTCCTGGGCCTCATCCGGGAGGGCGAGGGCGTGGCGGCCCAGGTCCTGGTCAAGTTGGGCGCCGACCTCTCCAGGGTCCGCCAGCAGGTCATCCAGCTGCTCTCCGGCTACGCAGGGTCGGGTCAGGGTTCCTCGGGGTCCCCGGAGAAGGCCGGTGCGACCGCTGGTGGTAGCGGCGGTGACTCCGCTTCGGGGTCCCTCGTTCTGGACCAGTTCGGCCGCAACCTCACGCAGGCCGCCCGCGACAAGAATCTGGATCCGGTGATCGGCCGGTCCCGGGAGACCGAGCGGGTCATGCAGATCCTGTCGCGCCGCACCAAGAACAACCCGGTGCTCATCGGTGAGCCGGGCGTGGGCAAGACCGCCATCGTCGAGGGCCTCGCCCAGATGATCGTCAACGACGACGTCCCCGAGACCATCCATGGCAAGCAGCTCTACACGCTGGACATGGGTGCCCTGGTCGCCGGCAGTCGCTACCGCGGCGACTTCGAGGAGCGGCTCAAGAAGGTCCTCAAGGAGATCAGGACCCGCGGCGACATCATCCTGTTCATCGACGAGATCCACACCCTGGTGGGTGCGGGTGCCGCCGAGGGGGCCATCGACGCCGCTTCGATCCTGAAGCCGATGCTGGCCCGTGGCGAGTTGCAGACCATCGGGGCGACCACGCTGGACGAATACCGCAAGCACTTCGAGAAGGACGCCGCCCTGGAGCGACGCTTCCAGCCGGTCAAGGTGGAGGAGCCCACGGTTCCCCACACGATCGAGATCCTGAAGGGGCTCCGGGAGCGCTACGAGAGCCACCACCGGGTGACCATCACCGACCAGGCCCTGGTGGCCGCCGCCAACCTCGCCGACCGCTACATCTCGGACCGGCACCTGCCTGACAAGGCCATCGACCTCATCGACGAGGCCGGTTCCCGCCTGCGAATCAAGCGGATGCACACGCCGGAGGACCTTCGCGAGATCGAGACGGACCTCTCAGAGGTGGTGCAGCGGAAGAAGGCGGCCGTCGAGGCACAGGACTTCGAGGAGGCCGGCAGCCTACGCGACACCGAGAAGGAACTCCTGGGGCGCAAGGAGACCAAGGAGTCCGAGATTCGTTCCGCCGGTGTGGACCTGTTCGACGAGGTCGACGAGGAGGCCGTTGCCGAGGTTCTCTCGCTCTGGACGGGCATCCCCGTCTACAAGCTGACCGAGGAGGAGACCCAGAAGCTCCTCAAGATGGAGGACGAGCTCCACAAGCGGGTCGTCGGCCAGGAGGACGCCATCAAGGCAGTCAGCCAGGCCATCCGTCGCACCCGGGCAGGCCTCAAGGATCCAAAGCGTCCGTCGGGATCGTTCATCTTCCTCGGCCCTTCCGGGGTGGGCAAGACAGAGCTGTCCAAGGCCCTCGCCGAGTTCCTGTTCGGCGACGACGACGCCCTCATCGCCCTGGACATGTCCGAGTACATGGAGAAGCACACGGTCAGCCGACTCGTGGGTTCTCCTCCCGGCTACGTGGGGTACGAGGAGGGTGGTCAGCTGACCGAGGCCGTCCGTCGCAAGCCGTTCTCGGTCGTGCTTTTCGACGAGGTCGAGAAGGCCCACCCAGACGTCTTCAACACCCTGCTCCAGATCCTGGAGGAGGGGCGCCTCACCGACGCCCAGGGCCGCAGCGTGGATTTCCGCAACACGGTCCTGATCATGACGTCGAACCTGGGCACGGCCGACCTGCGGAAGGCGAACCTCGGGTTCACCAAGGCTGACGAGGCCGTCAGCTACGAGCGCATGAAGGCGAAGATCCAGGATGCCCTCAAGGCCCACTTCAGGCCCGAGTTCCTGAACAGGGTCGACGACACCATCGTCTTCCACGAGCTCTCGATGCCCGAGGTGACCCGCATCGTGGACCTCATGACCGCCCGGTTGGGCGTCCAGCTGGCCGGTCAGGGCATGGGCTTCGAGCTCACGGATGCCACCAAGGCCCACCTAGCCGGGCAGGGCTACGACCCGACGATGGGGGCCCGTCCGTTGCGGCGTGCCATCCAGAGGCTGATCGAGGACCCGCTCTCGGAGCGCCTGCTCCAGAAGGAGTTCACGGCTGGCGATATCGTGGTCGTGGACCTGGAGGAGACCCCGGACGATCCGGACGCTCCCGATGGCCAGACCATCGTGTTCCGCGCCGTAGTTGGCTTCGAGCCGCCGACCGTCGAGTTGGCGGTCGAGGGCGTCGAGTAGTCAGACCGCCCGGATCCGGGTCCCGCCTGACGTCAGGGAGTCGGTCTTGAAGCAAATGGTTCGTCGTCTGGCCGGACGTCTGCTGTTGCTGGCCGCCCTGGTGGTCGTGTCATCGGCCTGTCGCGTGGATGCCACGGTCACCGTCGAGGTGTCCGAGGACGGTTCGGGAACCGTCGCCGTGGGCCTGGAGCTGGACGCTGCGGCCGTGGATGCCCTGGGTGGCTTCGACGATCGGGTGCGCGTCGACGACCTCGAGGCTGCCGGCTGGGAGGTGATCGGACCCACTACCGATGGCTGGGGCGTGGGCCGCATGTCGGCGGCGAAGCGGTTCGCCTCGCCGGGACGCCTCGCCGGGGTACTGGCCGAGGTGGCCGGTCCCACGGCGTTCCGTGATGTGTCGCTGGTGCGGGAGCGGTCGTTCGCCCGGACGACCTGGCGCCTCACCGGAATCGTCAACGTGTCCGAGGGCCTCGACCTGCTGGCCGACCCGGCGCTGTCCGAGATCCTGGCCGGCCTGCCGTTCGCCCGCACGGAAGCCGAGCTGGCGCTGCTCGCCGGGTGCGGGGAGGCGCCGTGCGACGTGTCCGACTCCTTCAGCCTCCTGCTGGTGGCCGCCATGCCCACCACGCGGACCGACGACGGGTCCGATGCCGACGAGGTGGTCGGTCGTTGGACCGTGACCCTCGGGGACCGGGCGCCGACCCTCTTCCATGCCACCGGGGTCCTCGAGGACCAGGTGCCCAGGACGTGGCTGAACATCTCGGTGATGGCCGCCGGCCTCTTCGTCCTGGTGGTGGTCTTCCAGGCACTTCGCCTGCTCCGGACCCGGCGGCGCACCCGGGCCGGAGCGCAGCGCCGTGCCCCGGTGGCCCGACGGTCGGCCGAGATAGTCGAGGAGCATCCAGATCCGGCCAGGGCGCCGCGTAGGGAGTTGCGCCTCGTGGCCCTCGGCGGGATTGGCGTGATCTGGGATGCCGGTGGCGATCCGGAGGGGCTCCTCGTGCCGTTCGTGAGGGAGCAGGGTGGTGTCGTGGATCCCCGCGAGGTGGCCGATCGTTACCGGGCGGCCAGCCTGGGCCAGATGTCCAGCGAGGACTTCTGGGAATCGGTCGGGGTCTCCGGTTCCGTGGAGGCCCTCGATGCCGCCTACCTCTCCAGGGTCAGGATGCGTGCCGACGTGCTGCCGTTCCTGGATCGGATGGAACAGCGGTCGATGCCCGTGGCGTGCCTCACCAACGCGGTGCTGGCATGGTCGGAGCTGCTACGTCGGAGGTTCGCCCTGGAGGGCAGGATCGAGCCGTGGGTCGCCTCCGGCGGGGTCGGGGCACGCAAGCCCAGCCAGGCCATGTTCGAGGCCCTGCGTCGCATGTCCGGGGTGGCGTTCGGCGACATGCTGCTGATCGACTCGGATCCATCGACGCTGGAGGCGGCCCGTGGTCTCGGGATGTCGACGGTTCTTCTGCGTGGCACCGCCCTGGTGCCGGCCGACTTCGGCCACCCGGTGATCGACGGTTTCGGCGACCTGTTCCGCGCCAGCCAGGCCTGACCGCCGGCTCCTGTCACACCCCGTCCATAGCGTTCGGCCCATGCCGACACGGACCGCCACTCGCACCCACCCTTACACCTGCGGATCGTGTGCCGCGCCCCATGCGAAGTGGGTGGGCCGCTGTACCTCGTGTTCGGCCTGGAACTCGCTGCTCGAGACCCGTGCGTCGATTGCCGGGGTGGCGCAGCTGGGCAACGTGCAACCGATGACGGCGCTGGAACCCGGGGCGGCAACCACAGTGCCCACCGGCATGGCCGAGGCTGACCGGTGCCTCGACGGTGGCCTGGTCCCGGGCTCGGTGACGCTCCTGGGTGGCGAGCCCGGGATCGGCAAGTCGACCTTCACCCTGCAACTGGCCGCCGCCCGGGTTCGGGCGGGCGGACGCGTCCTGTTGGTGAGCGCCGAGGAGTCGGCATCCCAGGTCCGGCTCCGGGCCGACCGCCTGGGCGCAGTGCTGGACGACCTTTGGTTGGCCGGCGACGCATCGGTGGAGGCGATCCTGGCCCACGCCGATCGCCTGCAGCCCGACCTCCTCATCGTGGACTCCATCCAGACGGTGCACCTGGCGGCTGATGCCGGAGCCCCCGGCTCGGCCGGCCAGGTCCGTGGATGCGCCCAGCGCCTGGTGGTCGAGGCGAAGGCCCGGGGCATGGCGACCCTTCTGGTCGGCCACGTCACCAAGGATGGTTCCCTGGCAGGGCCGAAGCTCCTGGAGCACGTAGTCGACACGGTCCTGGAGTTGACGGGTGATCGCCACCACACCCTGCGAATGCTGCGGGTGGTCAAGCACAGGTTCGGACGCGGCGACGAGGTCGGCCTGTTCGAGATGGGAGGCGATGGGTTGTGGTCGGTGGACGACCCCAGCCGGCTGTTCCTGGCCGACCGTGCCCCCGATGTTGCCGGCTCGGTCGTGCTGCCGACCCTGGAGGGCCACCGTCCGCTGCTGGTGGAGGTCCAGGCGCTGGTCGTGAGGGCCACGACGCAGCATCCGCGCCGGTCGCCGCGCGGTCTGGATCCTCGACGGCTGGCTCTCCTGCTGGCCGTGCTGGAGCGTCGCTCCGGCGTCGACCTCGGGGCCCTGGACGTGTACGCCACGGTGGTGGGTGGCGTACACGTGACTGAGCCGGCCGCCGACCTTCCACTGGCGCTCGCCGTGGTCTCGGCGACCACCGGCCGACAACTTGGGGACGACGTCGTGGTCGTCGGCGAGGTGGGCCTGGGCGGAGAGGTCCGTCAGGTGGCCGGCATGGAGCGACGCCTCCAGGAGTCCCACAGGCTCGGGTTCAGGAGGGCTGTCATCCCGGCGTCGGCGCCCGACCCGCCGCCGGGCCTCGAGGTCGTGCGCGTGGGGACACTCTCAGAGGCTGTCCTGGCCACCGGCCTGATGCCTC
>CAJWFS010000067.1 GCA_913030665.1 uncultured Acidimicrobiaceae bacterium | reverse complement strand
TCCTGCGGTACCTCAGCCAGGCCTACAAGGCGCTCGTCCAGAACGTGCCGGAGGGGTCCAAGACCGAGGCCCTGTACGACCTGGAGGCGTGGTTGGGCGAGACAGTCCGCCAGGTCGACTCCAGCCTCCTGGACGAGTGGGAGAAGTTACGTAATCCCGACGAGGTGCCAGCCGGCGGAGACGGGCTGCCGGCGGGATCTGAACCTGCGCGACCCGACGTGACCCGCAACGTCCGGGCCTTTCGGGTGATGGTCCGCAACGAGGTGTTCCGATGGGTGCAGCTCCTGGCACACCGGCGCCTAGACGACCATGAGGCACTGGCCGAGGTGCCGACCGTGGGTGGGTTTCGACGAACCGCCGACGACGTCACCGAGGCCACAGCCCCGTACTGGGAGGAGCACGCCGTGATGCCGACCGACGCGCACGCCCGGGGAGGCGGCTTCTTCCTCCTGGACGACTCCGGTGCCGACCGGTGGCCGGTCAGCCAGACGATCGCCGACCCCGCGGGGTTCAACGAATGGGTACTCGAGGGGGAGGTGGACCTCGCCGCATCCAGGGAGGAGGGGCGGGCAGTCGTCCGCCTAGGGGCAATCCGCCGCCTCTAGCGCCACGGACCTGAGCCGGAAGGTGGTTTCCGCAACCCGCGTCCCGATGCCGGGGTACTGGAAATGGTGTTACGCCCCCATGATGCGGACAATCAGAATTTTCGTTCTGCCACGAAACGGGCCAGCCCGGCCAACTCGGCCACGGCGGTGTCACCCAGGTCGACATCGGCCACGGAGTCCAGCGCCGCATCCAGGTGCAGCCGTGCCTCGGCCACCGTGCGGTCCCGACCTCCGGCTGCCTCTATGACGACGGTGGCTCGAGCCACGTCGGCGTCGGTCAGGTCGCCGTCCATGGCGTAGATCGCCCTGAGCCGATCGGAGGCTTCGTCGTGGCCGGACAGCACGAAGGCCACCGGCATCGACTTCTTCCGCTCCCGGAGGTCGTTGCCGACTGCCTTGCCGGTGACTGCCGGATCACCCCAGATTCCGAGAATGTCATCAACCGCCTGGAAGGCCAGGCCCAACTCGCGCCCATAGGCCTCCAGGGCGTCGACCTGGTCTCCCGGGGCACCGACCAGGACCGCCCCCACCGATGCCGCGTAGCCGAGCAGCGCACCTGTCTTGTCGGCCTCCATGGCCAGGCAGGCCTCCAGGTCGATGTCAGCCATGTCATCGAACGCCATGTCAGCGGCCTGCCCGGCGATCATCGCCGCGGTGGCCGCCGCCAGCCGCGTAGCGGCCGAGACCCGCTCCGGCGTCGGCTCGTCCAGGAGGACCTGGTAGGCGAGGTTGTGGAGTGCGTCGCCGGATATGACGGCATCCTCCACCCCGAACGTGGACCACACGGTCGGCCGGTGCCGTCGCATGGTGTCGCCATCGATGATGTCGTCATGGACGAGCGAGAAGTTGTGCACCAGCTCCGTCGCCACTGCCCCGGGAACCGCCGTCGATCCGGGAGCACCCACCGCCTCGGCGGAGAGGATGGCGAGGGCCGGCCGGAGGCCCTTGCCCGACCCTGCATTGGACGGTGGGACATCGGCCTCCGTCCAGCCGAAGTGGTAGCGGGACGGAAGCCTCAACTCCACGCAGAGACGATCCACGGCCGCCTCCATGGCCGGCTCGACCAGGAGCCGGGCGCGCTCCAGGACCGCCGGTGGGGCCATCAGGCCCGCCGGTCCGGCAGGAACCGGAAGGCATCGCGTACCTCGGCGACCCGACCCGGGTCCACGTCGGCGATGACGACTCCCTCCTCATGGTCGACTCCCTCGGCGAGCACCTCACCGGACGGGTCCAGGATGACGCTGTCGCCCACATAGGTGAGACCGGCAGCCTCTCCCACCCGGTTCACGCCCACCACGTAGGCCTGGTTCTCTATCGCCCTGGCCCGCAGCAACGTCCGCCAGTGGTTCCGACGCGATTCCGGCCAGTTGGCCACCACCAGGTACACGTCCGTGCCGGTGGCGCGTTCCCAGAAGGCATTGGCGAACCGGAGGTCGTAGCAGACGAACAGCGAGATTCGCAGGCCGCCGATGTCGACCGTCACCGCCTCGTCGCCGGCCCGGTAGTGCTGGTGTTCGTCCGCGAACGTGAACGGGTGGAGCTTGTCGTAGTGGTGCCTGGTCCCGTCCGGTCCGACCAGCAGGAAGCGGTTCACAGGGTGGGCGTCGTGCCGGTCCCGGGTCGGTATGGAGCCGCCGATCCACACACCATGGGTGGCAGCCCGATCGGCCAGGAACTGCTCGGTCGGACCACCCGGAGGCTCCGAGATCCGGTCGGCGGCTAGCGAGAATCCGGGACCGAACATCTCGGTCAGGACGATTAGGTCGGCGCCATCGGCCGCCGCTGTGGCGATCATCGGTACCAGGTGGGCACAGGTGGCCGCGGCGTCCTCCCAGTGGATGTCGTGCTGCAGGGCCGCGATCCTCATGGCACAAGGCTGCCAGACCCGTAGCCATGATCCTCACAGCAGGGAGGCCCCGGACCCGTTGCCACGGTCGCCAGGGGATCAGGCCGTCAGGACCGCCAGCCTGTCCATCGCCTCGTGGAGCACCTCGAAGCGCTTGCAGTAGGCGAACCGGACGATCGAACGCCCCTCCTCTGCGTGGTCGTAGAAGACACGGTTGGGCACGGCCACCACGCCGCACCGCCCGGGAAGGTCCCGGCAGAAGTCCATCCCGTCGTCGTAGCCCACCGACCGGACGTCGGCGGTCAGGTAGTAGGTGCCCGATGCGCCGTGGACGTCCAGACCCGCGGCGGTCAGGCCCGCCGAGACCAGGTCCCGCTTGGCACACAGGTCGGCGGCCAGGCCCTCGAAGTAGTCGTCGCCCAGGTTCAGCGCCGTCACCATGGCCCGCTGGAACGGGGCACCGCTGGTGAACGAGAGGTGCTGCTTGACGGTGTGGACGGCGCCGATCAGGTCGGTTGGTCCATGGGCCCAGCCCACCTTCCAACCGGTCAGGCCGTATGACTTACCACCGGAGGAGATCGTCACCGTGCGCTCAGCCATGCCCGGGAGGGTGGCCAAGGGAACATGCCTCGTGCCATCGAAGGTCATGTGCTCGTAGACCTCGTCGGTCACGACGAGTAGGTCGTGCTCGACCGCCAGTCGAGCTATCACCCCCAGTTCCTCCGGGGAGAAGACCTTGCCCGTCGGATTGTGAGGCGTGTTGAGCAGAATCAGCCGGGTCTCGGAGCCGATGGCCGCCGCCAGGTCGGCTTCATCGAACGAGTAGTCGGGAGCCCGGAGGGTGACTGCCCGGCGTACCCCGCCGGCCAGGGCGATGACCGCGGCGTAAAGGTCGAAGTAGGGCTCGAACACCACCACCTCGTCGCCCTCGGACACCAGCGCCATGATCGCCGCCCCGATGGCCTCCGAGGCTCCGGTCGACACCATCACGTCACCCGGGTCGACCTCCTGGCCGTAGAACCGGGCCTGGTGGTCGGACACGGCCTGGCGCAGTTCGGGAATACCGCGATCCGGCGGGTACTGGTTGTGGCCGGCCCGGATGGCCGCCACCGCGGCGTCGAGTACCTCGGTTGGGCCGTCGGTGTCCGGAAAGCCCTGACCCAGGTTGATGGCCCCGGTGCTGGCTGCCAGCGTCGACATCTCGGCGAAGATCGAGAGTTGATGGCCCTGCATTCTGGCGACCAGGTGCGGGTTGGGTGGGGCCATGGCGACCGACGCTACCGGCCACCCGACGACAGACGGAGTGGCGACCGGCTCGGGCAGGTGGGTGGCCGGCTCCGACCGGGTCAGGCGGTACTGATTGCCGACCAGACCTTCTCAGGCGTCATGGGCATGTCCAGGTGGCGGATCCCCCACGGCGACAGGGCGTCGATCACGGCGCTCTGCACGGCGGCCGTCGAACCGATGCTCCCCGACTCGCCGATGCCCTTGGCGCCCAACGGGTTCCTGGGCGTCAGCGTCTCGGTGAAGCTCCGCTCGTAGCTCGGGACCTCCATGGTCGACACGGCGGTGTAGTCGGCCAGGTTGGTGGTCTGCGGGTTGCCGTCCTCGTCGTAGCGGAACTCCTCCAGCAGCCCCTGGGCGATTCCCTGGGCCAGGCCGCCGTGGATCTGACCGGCGGCCAGGAGCGGGTTCACGATCCGGCCAGAGTCGTCCACCGCGACCACCCGGTCGATAGTGACGTGGCCTGTCTCGGAGTCCAACTCGACGACCACGATGTGGGTGCCGAACGGGAACGTCGCCCCGTCCTGGGAGTGGTCCGACAGGCCCGCAAGCTCCTCGTCGGCCGCCGTTGCGATCTCCGCCCAGGAACGGGCCAACGAAGGCGTGCCGGCCACGTGGAAGGCGCCGCGTTCACGATCCAGCACGACGTCTCCGGGTGCCGCCTCAAGCAGGTCGGCGGCGGCCTGGCGGGCCAGGTCCACCAGCTTCTCCGATGCATCAGCCATCGCCGAGCCGGCTATCTGGACGGAGCGGGATCCTCCCGTGGTCGAGCCGGAGGGGATGACCTCGGTGTCGCCGTGGAACACCTCGATCGAATCCAGCGGCACGCCCAGACGGTCGGCCACGATCATCGCCCATGTGGTGTGGTGGCCGGTCCCGATCGGCGTGGCACCGGTGGAGGCCAGCACGGTCCCGTCGCTACGGAGCCGGACCTCGCCGTACTCGCTACCGCCGAAGCCGGTGATCTCCACGTAGGTGGCTACGCCGATGCCCATCTGGACGGGGTCTCCGGCCTCGCGTCGCCTCTGCTGCTGGGCCCGCAGGCCTGTGTAGTCGGCGGCGGCCAGGGCACGGTCCAGCGATCCCCCGTAGTCGCCACTGTCCATGGAGGTACCTGTGGGGGTGGTGTACGGGAAGGCTTCGGAAGCCAGCAGGTTGGTCCGTCGTACCTCGGCCGCATCTATGCCGATCTCGGCGGCGAACAGGTCCATGGCGCGCTCGACTGCGGCGGTGGCCTCGGGTCGCCCGGCCCCCCTGTAGGCACACGTCGGTGCCGTGTTGGTGGCGACGCTCACCGCCGAGAACTCCAGGTTGGTGATGTCGTAGACGCCGCTGGCCAACTGCCGGGTGAACTCCGGCAGGAACGCCCCCCACTTCGGATAGGCCCCGCAGTCCTGCACCACGTCGAGGCGGTAATGGGTGACCCTGCCGTCACGGGTGCCGCCGATCGTCACGGTCTGGGCTTGTGCCCGCCCGTGGACGTAGGCGGAGAGGTTCTCGGTACGGGACTCGACCCACCGGACCGGACGGCCGACCAGGCGGGAGAGCTGGCCCACGATGACCTCCTCCTCCGAGACCATTCCCTTGGCGCCAAATCCCCCACCGACGTCCTTCACCAGCACCCGGACCTCGGACGGCTCCATGCCGAGGCACTTCGCAGCGCCGTCCCTGAAGTCGTGCGTGCCCTGCGAGCTGGCCCAGTAGGTGAGCTTCCCGTCGGCGAACGAGGCGGCCACCACCCGTGGCTCGATGGAGACGCCTGCAACCCGCGAGTTCCAGAGCTCCTCGGTGACCACCACCTCACAGCCCGAGAAGTCGATGGCGCCGGCCGACGGGATCTGCCACATGACGTTGTCGTGGCGTGTCTCGAACAGCACGGTCTCTGCGGCCACGGCGTCGTCGAGCGAGACCACGGCGGTCAACGGCTGGATGTCGGCCCAGACGGACTCGGCGGCATCTGCGGCCTGGTAGGCGGTCTCGGCCACCACCACCGCCACCGGCTCACCCACGAACCGCACGCGGTCCCGGGCCAGGAACGGGCGGACGGCCTCAGAGGCGTAGAAGCCCATGGCTGGTGGACGGTCCTCCAGGCCCAGGTCGGCCGACGTGTAGACGGCCACCACGCCGGGCATCGACCGTGCGTCATCGACGTCCACGGAGAGGATCTCACCGTGGGCGGCGGTCGAACGCACGAAGTGGGCGTGGAGGAGGTCGTCAAAGGGCTGGTTGGCGACGAACTCGCCGCGACCACGGATGAGCGTGGCGTCCTCGCGACGCAGCACGGCGTTGCCCAGGATCGAGGTACTCGACTGGCCGGGGATGCCCCTGGCCGGAATGGTTCCGCTCACCGTTCAAAATCTCCTGTCTCGTCAACCTGAACTCGTCGGCCTGACCCCCACCGGGCTGATTGTCTACTCGTTTTTCGATCGGGTGGCCGTCCGGGAAAACGGGTCCAACGGTCGAGCCTGTCGGCTCACTCGAGGGGATACCGCTCCAGCAGCTTCCGGGCTATCACCATCTTCTGGATCTCGCTCGTGCCCTCGCCGATGATCATCAGCGGAGTGTCACGAAAGTAGCGCTCCACGGGGAACTCCGTCGTGTAGCCGTTGCCACCGTGTATCCGCAGGGCGTCGGTGGCGATCTCAAAGGCCGCTTCCGAGGCGAACAGCTTGGCCATGCCGGCCTCCATGTCGACCCTTTCGCCGGCGTCGGCCCGACGGGCGGCGTCGTAGGTCATGAGGCGGGCTGCCTGCAACTTGGTGGCCATCTCGGCCAACTTGAACTGGATGGCCTGGTGCTCGAATATCGGCCGACCGAAGGTTTCGCGCTGCTGGGCGTAGCGCATAGCCGCCTCGAAGGCAGCCTGGGCCACTCCGACGGAGCGCGACGCCACGTTGATCCGCCCCAACTCGAGCGCACTCAGGGCGTAGCGGCGACCATGGCCTATGCCCTCGGCGCCACCCAGCACGTTGCCGTGAGGAACCCTGTGGTCCACGTAGGACATCTCGACCGTCTCGAGGCCCCTGTAGCCGAGCTTGTCGATCTTCTTCGAGACCGAGATCCCCTCGAAGGACTCCCCCGGCTCCTTCTCGACGATCAGGCAGGTGATCCGATCATCCGGGTTCCGGACCATGAGCATGACCAGCGAGGACCGGACACCGTTGGTGACCCACATCTTCGTGCCGTTCACGACCCACTCGTCGCCGTCCAGTTCGGCCCTGCAGCGCAGCGCCCCGGTGTCACTACCCGCGTCCGGTTCCGACAGGGAGAAGGCGGAGCGAAACGATCCATCGCACATGCGTGGCAGGAACCGCTGCTTCTGCTCCTCGGTACCAAACCGGGCGATCATCGTGACTCCGATCGTGTGGGTGTTGAGGATCCCGGCCAGGGACATGAAGCCCCGAGACAACTCCTCGATTATCCGCGTGTACGTCGTGATGTCGAGGCCCAGGCCGCCGTACTCCTCCGCGATCGTCGAGCCGAAGAGTCCGAATTCGCACATCTGGTCGAACATGGCCTGCGGGAAGGTGTCGGAGTGCTCGAACTCGGCGGCGTTCGGCATGACATCGCGGTCGACCCACTGCCGGATGGTGCCGACGATCTCGTCGGCCAGTGCCTCGTCGGTGGTCATGGTCGTCTCCCATTCATGGGGTTGTCTCGGGGTCGTACCGGTCCCGGGTCGGGACTTTTCCCGGGGTGGTCTCACGTCGCGTCGGTATCCCGATGCTGTGTCATTGGTA
>CAJWFS010000066.1 GCA_913030665.1 uncultured Acidimicrobiaceae bacterium | reverse complement strand
TCTGCATCGTGAGGTTCAGGGCGATGTTGCCGCTCTGGGTCACGAGGGCCACCCCCCGTTGGCAACGCCGCAGGCCCTGCTGGTCGGGCCACAGGGCAGCCCCCACCGTCGCGGCCACCGTGCCGTAGCAGTTTGGCCCCACCACCGGCATCGATCGGGCCGCCACCACCAGGTCGGCCTGGAGATCGATTCCGGCCCCACCCACCTCGGCGAAGCCCGATGCGTAGCAGACGGCGGCACCGGCACCTACGGCCGCCAGGGCAGCCACCACCTCGATCGTCTCGTGCCGGTTCACCGCCACCAGGGCGGCATCCGGTGGTCCCGGCAGGTCGGCGACGCTCGGAACGGCAGCCCTGCCGGCCAGCTCCGACCGGGTCGGGTGGACGGGCCAGACCTCGCCCTCGAAGCCGAGCGCCAGGCACTGGTGGATGGCCAGTTCGGCCGGTCGACCGCCCACCACGGCGATCGACGCCGGAGCCAGGAGGCGGGCCAGTCGGTGCATGCGATCCTGACCGTCTGCTGTCGGCCGGCTCAGGCGCCCAGCGGGCGGAGCATCTCGCGGCTCAGGATGTGCCGCTGGATCTCACTGGTGCCGTCCCAGATGCGGTCCACCCGGGCGTCCCTCCAGATCCGTTCCAGCGGAAGTTCCTTCATGAGGCCCATGCCACCCAGGATCTGAATGGCCTCGTCGGAAACGAACTGCAGCATCTCGGTGGACGAGATCTTGGCCATCGCCGCGTCACCGTCGGACATGGTTCCTCGGTCCATCAACCAGGCCGCCCGGTAGGTCATCAGCTCGGCCTCGACCATGGCCGTGCGCATGTCGGCCAGCTTGAACGAGACGCCCTGGAACTTCCCGATCTTCTGGCCGAACTGCTCCCGGGAGGCCGCCCAGTCGAGTGCCACCGACAACGCCCGATCGGCCCTCCCCAGGCACACTGATGCCACCTGCAGGCGGGTGGATCCCAGCCACTCGTTGGCCACCTCGAAGCCCCGGTCCTCCTCGCCCAGTACCTTCGACGCCGGCACCCGACAGTCGTCGAAGTTCAGGATCAGGTTGTGATAACCGCGGTTCGAGACCGAGTCGTAGCCCGGCGCCAACTCGAGGCCCGGCGTGTCGTGGTCGACCAGGAAGGACGTGATGAGCTTCTTGGGTCCTCGGGTCGTCTCCTCCTCACCGGTGGCGGCGAAGAGGATGGTGTAGTCGGCCAGGTCCGCATGGCTGATGAAGTGCTTGGTTCCGCTTATCACGAAGTCGCCGCCGTCCCGGACCGCCCGGCAGGACATACCCCTCACGTCCGAGCCGGCACCCGGCTCGCTCATGGCCAGGCAGTCCACCCGCTCGCCTCGGATCGTCGGGAGCAGGTACTCCTCGACCTGGTCGCCCGTGCAGGCCTGCAGGATGTTGGAGGGACGGGCCACCACGTAGTGGAGCGCGTACGACGTCCAGCCGAAGGCCCGGTCGACCAGGGCCATCGTGAGGTTGTCCAGCCCACCACCACCCAGTTCGACCGGCATGTTGGCCGCGTAGATCCCGGCGGCCAGGGACCGCTCGCGGATCTTGGCCACCAGGTCCGGGTCCACGTCGCCGAGCCTCTCAACATCATCCTCGTGGGGAACCAGCTCGCGCTCGACGAAGGAACGGACAGTCTCGACGATCATCTCCTGCTCGTCTGTCAGGGCGAAGTCCATGGCGTGCTCCGTGGGTCGGGGGCCGGGTCGGCGATCAGGTGAGGCCCATGACCCGCCCCACCTGTGGTGGGACGGGCAGATCGGCATGGGCAGCTGCGATGGCGGCCAGGGCGGCGGCCGGGCCCGGCAGGATCGGAGCCGTGGAACCGGTGGCGGTGTCCACGTGGAGCAGAACCTGCTCCGTGGTGCACAGCAGCTCGCCGGTTCCGGCGTGTTCCATGGCATGGAAGAAGTGGAGGCGTCTGGCGTCGACGCCAAGTACCTGTGTCGTGAAGCGCAGCGGATCGCCCAGCGATGCCTCCTTCACATAGTTGATGTGTGTCTCCACCGTGAACAGGGAGTGCCCGTCTGCCCGGTACCCCTCGTCGATTCCCACGTACCGGAACAACTTGTCGCTGGCCCACCCGAAAGCGGTCAGGAAGGCCCACTCCGACATGTGGCCGTTGTAGTCGACCCAGTCCGGCTCGACAGGTGCCTCGTACAGGGCCAGCGGCGCCGACACCGGGTCGCCCGCATCCCAGGCGGTGACGCCGGAAGCCTCGTGGATCCGGGCCTCGCGCTCTGTGACGAGGCGACCGGCACCAAGGTCTAGGGGGCGCAGCGAGCGCATCACGCCGATCAGGTAATCGTCCCTGAGGCGTTCCAGCTCCTCGACCGACCGACCGTCGGCCTGCTCCTCGCAGCCGTCCGCCATCGCCTCGATCAGCCCATCGGTCAGCTCGGGCGCCACCAGCTTCGTCCACGGCAACTTCAGGGCGGGACCGAACTGGCTGAGCATGTGGCGCATGCCGCCCTCACCTCCAGCCAGGTGGAACGTGAGGTTGGTGCCCATGCCGGCCCACCTCAGCCCCGGGCCGTAGCTCACGGCGTCATCGAGTTCCCGGGTGGTTGCCACACCGTCGTTGACGAGATGGAGCGCCTCGCGCCACAGGGCTTCCTGGAGGCGGTCCGAGAGGTACCCCTCGATCTCGGTGCGTACCACCAGCGGGTACATCACCAGGTCGTCATAGTGGGCGACCGCGAAATCCATGCTCGCCTGCGAGGTCTGCTCGCCAGCCACGACCTCGACCAGCGGCAGCAGGTAGACCGGGTTGAACGGATGGCCTATGAGGATCCGCTCCGGATGCCGGCAACCATCCTGCAGCCGGGTCGGCAACAGGCCGGACGAGCTGGAGGCGATCACCACCTCGGGGCCCGAATGGGCAGCCAGGGTGCGCATCAACGGCCGCTTGACGTCCTCATCTTCCGGTGCGTTCTCCTGGATCCAATCCGCCCGGGCTGCCAGCCCCTCGACGGTGTCGACCCAGGTGATGCGGGACGGATCGGCACCCGGGAACAACCCCAGCCTGAGAGCCGATGGCCACGCCCTCGCCACAGCGGTGCGAAACCGGTCCGCCGCACCGGGTGCCGGGTCCCAGGCCACGACGTCATGGCCCCGGGCCAGGGCCCGTACAGCCCAGCCGGCACCGATCACCCCGGTGCCCACCACCCCGATCGTGCGAGTATCCACCACTGGTACCGACCTTTCCGCTCGGCGCCCGGATCAGCCGATCTCGAGCATCCGGCGTGCGTCGGCCGGCGACTGGATACGGGCGCCCATGAGCTCAACGAGCGTCACGGCCTTAGCCACCAGTTGGGCGTTGGTGGCCATCACCCCACGCTCCAGGTAGAGGTTGTCCTCCAGCCCGACCCTCACATGGCCTCCCAACATCACCGACTGGGTGACCATTGGCATCTGCATGGCCCCCAGGCCGAACGACGTGAACTCGGCCTCGTCGGGCAGGCGGTTCACCATCGCCTGCAGGATCCCGATGTCCAGCGGCGTGCCGTACGGGATCGACAGGCAGAGCTGGATCCAGTACGGGGCGTCGATCAGCCCCTCGGCAATCATCGTCTCGGCAAACCACAGGTTTCCGGTGTCGAAGACCTCCAGCTCAGGACGGACCCCCAACTCGCGGACCCGTGCCGCCATGATCCTGAGCATCGACGGCGTGGAGACATACACCTCATTGTCGTCGCCGAAGTTCAGCGAACCGCAGTCCATGGAGCAAATGTCCGGGCGGATCGCCTCGACGTGGGCCAAGCGCTCTAGGCCGCCCACCAGGTCGGTACCGGGCTGCCATGACATCGGGTCGTCATCCGGGCCGACGTTCAGGTCGCCACCCATCCCGGCAGTCAGGTTGATTATGACCTCATCGTTCTTCTCCCGGATCCTCTCCACCACCTCCTGGTAGAGGGCGACCGTCCTGGTCCCCTTTCCGGACCCGAGGTCCCGGACGTGGCAGTGCACGATGGCTGCCCCGGCGGATGCCGCGTCCAACGCCGAGACTGCAATCTGCTCGGGAGTGACCGGCACGTGTTCGCTGCGCCCTGTCGTGTCGCCGGAACCGGTGACGGCGCACGAGATGATCACATCGCGGTTCATGGCCCGGGTCATCACCCTTCCCCTGACTCCCCACCAGTGGCGGGGTGACCTGGCCCGATCATGCTTGACGCGGACCGCCCATTGTGCTCCGACATGGCCATACGTAGGCTTTGTAACGGCCCAGAGCCATCCCAGACCCGCGCAGGTTACCCCGCCGTCCGCACCAGAGGTGCCGGCGTCGGCGTGCCGGAGGAGTTCCCATGAAGATCCTGTTTGCCGACGCCATTCCCGAGTCATACGTCGACCTCCTCCGCCGACAGGGCGACGAGTGCATCGTCTCTCCAGAGCTGGGTGCCGCCGACATCCCCGACGTCATCCTCGGCGTCGACGTCCTGGTCGTCCGCAGCACCAAGGTCACCGCGGCGACCATCAAGCGGTCCGACAACCTGGGCCTCATCGTGCGCGCCGGAGCCGGTACCAACACCATCGACTGCCAGGCGGCCTCCGACTCCGGCATCTATGTCTGCAACGTGCCCGGCACCAACTCAGTGGCCGTCGCCGAGTTGACCCTCGGCCTCCTGCTGGCCCTGGACCGGCACATATCGGCAGCCGCCAACGACCTCCGGAACGGCATCTGGAACAAGAAGGGGTATTCCGAGGCCGATGGCCTGATGGGCAAGACCTTCGGCATCATCGGCGTGGGCGAAATCGGCCTGGCCGTCGCCGAGAGGGCCCGCTCGTTCGGCATGACCGTGGTGGCGGAACGCAAGGCCAACCGGCAGCCCGACATCGAGGCACGTATCCGGTCCATCGGCATCCGCCTTGTCGACGACCTCGATGCGATTCTCGCCGAGTCGGACATCGTGTCGATCCACGTACCCGGTGGTGAGCAGACCGTGAACCTGGTGGATGCCGGCTTCCTGGACTTGATGAAGCCGAATTCGATCCTCCTGAACACCAGCCGTGGAGAGGTCGTTGACGAGGAGGCCCTGCTGGACGCAATCGAGTCGAAGGGCATCAGGGCGGGCCTGGACGTGTTCCGGAACGAGCCCGGCGACAGCACCGGCGAGTTCACCTCCAGGCTTGCGGCACACCCGAGTGTGGTGGGCACCCACCACATCGGCGCCTCCACCCAGCAGGCCCAGGACGCCACCTCGGCCGGCACCATCGACGTCATCGAGGCCTACCGGGCCGGCGATCCGACGAACTGCGTGAACGTGGTCCGGACACGGGTGGGAACGACCACCATCACGATCCGCCACTTCGACCGGGTCGGCGTGCTGGCAGCTGCGTTGTCCGTGCTCAGGAAGGCCGACATAAATGTCCAGACCATGGCCAACAAGGTCTTCGAGGGCTCGAACGCGGCGATGGCCATCATCGATGTGTCCAGGGAGGTGACCGAGGACGTCAGCCGGCAGTTGGCAGCCCTGGACAACGTGATCCAGGTCCAGACCAGGGAACGCGACCAGTGAACGTCCTGCGGGGTTTCCCGGGCCTGGTGATCGACACCGAGTGGGCTGATCGCGTCACGACCGGCCCCTACGACGCATACACGCCGAAGCAGCGGGCTGCACTCGCCGAGGCCAACCCATACAGCTTCCTGCACGTGACACGTTCCCAGGAGGACGTGCCGGCCGACCAGCGAGACGACATCGACGGCCTCATCACGGGTTGCACCACCGCCATGCAGCGCATCTACGACGCCGGTGCCTATGTGGCACACGAGGAACCATCGCTGTTCCTGTACCGGATGGAGGTGGGCGACCACTCCCAGACCGGGATCCTGGGCGTCGTACCGGTGACCGACTCCAACGACCGGCGGATCCTTCGCCACGAATCGGTCCGGCCGGGCCGGGCCGACCTGCTGACCCGCCACCTCCTGGAGGTCGGCATGTCCTCCAGCCCGATCTCGCTCACCTACCGGACCGACGAGGGCCTGGATTCCGTTATCGTCTCGTGCACCGCTGGCCGGCCGATCCTCGAGTCCACCAGCGAGGGCGTCCACCAGACGGTCTGGGCCGTGGCCGGCGGAGACGCCGATGCCCTGATCCACGCCATGGGCGACAGAACCCTCTACGTGACCGACGGCCACCACCGACTGGCCGCAGCCGAGGAGGCCCGGAACCGGGTGGCTCCCACCCACCCCGACCATCCACTGCAGTGGACAGAGGCCGTGCTGTTCCCGGATGCGGAGATGCTGGTCCTGCCATTCCACCGCCGGGTGGGCGATCGGGCTGGACGCAGTGGCGAGGCGATCATCGAGGCACTGGCGAAATGCGAGTCCCTGCAGGCCAGGGCAGACGCCGAGGATGCCCGGCCCACCGGACCCGGCACGGTCGGCGTCTACGTGGATGGCCGATGGTTCTCCCTGGAGTTGCCGCCGGCGATCGGTTCCCGGGCGGTGGACCGCCTTGACGTTTCCCGCCTCCAGGACGGCGTCCTGGCGCCCACGTTCGGCATCACCGACCCGGGCAGTGATCCGATGATCGACTACCTACCCGAGCCGGTCGGCCTAGCGGCCCTCGTCCGGAGGTGTGACGCCGACGACCGGATCGGCTTCGTCGTGCACGCCACATCGGTCGCCGAGTTGATGGCCGTGGCCGACGGCAACGACCTGATGCCGCCCAAGTCCTCCTACTTCGAGCCCAAGCCCCGGTCCGGCGTGTTCGTCCGACGCCTCGACCGGGAGGGCCCCGCCGGTGCAGACTCGACGTGACCGGCACAGCGTGACCAGAAACCCATGACCGGGCCTGAGGTGCAGCGGGCGGTGCTGCAGTTCCCCCTGGACGGCGAGCGGGTGTGGCTCTCGTTCGACTCGCCGCGCCGGACCATCCTCGCCAATGAGTTGGGCGACGTACCGGCGGCGATGAAGGCCGCCGAGCGGGCCGCTGCCGATGGCAGCTGGGTGGTCGGCATGGTCTCCTACGACGCCGGTCCGGCCTTCGACGGCGCCGTCCGGGCAGCCCGCCTGCCACGGTGCCCACTCGTCTCCTTCGGGGTGTTCGACGCTCCGAGGCCCGCCACCGGCGGACCGGACGGACGACCGTCGGCCACCGGCGGCTACCACGTCGGCCCCTGGACGCCCAACCGCTCCAAGCCCGCCTACCTGACGTCGATACGAACCGTACGGGAGCTCATCGCCGCCGGCGAGACCTACCAGGTGAACTACACGATCCGGCTCCGGTCGCCCTTCAGCGGAGACCCGCTGGGGATGTTCGGAGACCTGATCCGAGCCCAGCGGGCCGACCATGGGGCGTACCTGGACCTGGGCGACCGGGCGGTCTGCTCGGCATCGCCCGAGCTGTTCGTCCGGAAGGAGGGACGCCGCCTCACCTCACGACCGATGAAGGGCACGATCGGCCGCCACCCGGATCCCGAATTCGACCGGCTGGCAGCGGCCCACCTGGCGCGTTCCGAGAAGGACCTGGCCGAGAACACGATGAT
>CAJWFS010000065.1 GCA_913030665.1 uncultured Acidimicrobiaceae bacterium | reverse complement strand
CACCGCCATCGGGAGCCGGACGGCTAGGTTCGGCCCGTGACGGACGAGACCCCAGGGAGCGGCGAGGCTCCAGGCACGGAGACGCCCACATCCGAGGATTCTGATGAACGGGTCTGGACGGATGGCCTCCTGGCCAGGGCCAGGGCCCGCTCCTCCGGCGAGTCGAGCGGCACGGAACATCCCACGGAACCCGTCGATGAGGCGGCCGCGCCATCAGGACCGACAGGCTCGACGGAACCCACATGGGACTCTCCGGCTGTCAGGGCTCCGATCGTGACCCGGGCTGGCCTGATGGGTGGAGAGAAACCCGTGGACGGGCCCATGGAGGGAACCTTCGATCTGCCAGTCACACCATCGTGGTCCGACCCTCCGACGATGCCCCTGCCCCTGGATGCCCCTGTGGAGGCACCTCCGGATGTGGATCTGGGGATTCCGGGCAGTGTGGTCTCGGCGCGACGATCGGTGATCGAGTGGGGGTCGGTGCTCGTCGGCGCTCTGGTGCTTGCGATGCTCGTCAGGACCTTCCTATTCCAGGCCTTCTACATCCCGTCTCCGTCGATGGAACCGACCCTCTGGTCCGGTGACCGGATCCTCGTGAACAAGCTGAGCTACCAACTTCATGATGTGAACAGGGGAGACCTCGTGGTCTTCCGGTCGCCACCTGACTCGGTGGCCGGTGGCGAGGACCTCATCAAGAGGGTGATTGCCCTACCCGGTGAAAGGGTGACCTCCGATGGGGGGCGCCTGCTCATCGGCGGTGGCCTCCTGATCGAGCCGTACCTCCCATTCCAAAATGGCACGGCTGACTTCGGCAGGGTTCCCTCTTGCAGCGAGCCTGAGATGGGAGCGTGCACCGTTCCGGACGGCCACGTGTTCGTGATGGGCGACAACCGGGCGAACTCACGGGACAGTCGGTTCTTCGGTCCCGTTCCCGTTGAGTCGATCGTCGGGCGTGCATTCGTGCGGGTGTGGCCGCTGGGGGCGCTGGACAGGCTCTGATCAGTCAACTCAGGGGCGAGGTCGACGGTTGGCGAGCCCCGCCACCAGTCGGTCCACGTGGTCACCGTAGATGCCATCCAATCCCAAGGCGATGAGGCGGTCGATCTGCCGGGGATGCTGGGCGTCCCAGGCTAGGCAGCGGATGTCGAAGCGGCGGAAGAGGGCGATCAGGCCGGCACTCCAGTCCTGCTCAGGCAGGTTCACCGCATGGATCGCCATACCCGACAGGTTCGCCGCCATCCTTTCGGGCCCTTCGTTGATCCGATCCAGGCGAGTGGAGTGGACCAGGATCACGTCCCTTGCGGCCTCGCCGATGTCGGCCAGAACGCTCATCTCCGGGTGGCACAGCCAGAGCGACCGAACGGCGTCGTGTTGACGCGCTAGCTCCAGGACGGCCGGGATCGCTGTCAGGTCCCTGATGTCCAGGGACAGGGGAACGCCACCATCCACCCGGCGGTAGAGGTCGGCGAGGGTCGGGATGCCGTCGGGAAGTTGGCCTCGTGCCAACGAGTGGATCGGGCGACGCCTCAGAGCCGAGCCGACCCGCCGATCGTGGTGCAGTACCGGAACCCCGTCGGCCGTGCACCACACGTCGCTCTCGAGACCTGTGGCGCCCATCCGGATCGCTGTCTCGAAGGCCTGGAGGGAGTTCTCCGGAGCATGCGCACGGCCTCCCCGGTGGGCGAACAGGATCGGCTCGACGGGCCTCTGAGCGGAATGGGACACGTGTTCAGTCTGCCCTTCATCGGGGCCGTCGTACGAAGCCACTACGCCTAGGCTCAACGCCGTGAACGGTGCCTGGATCCTGGTCGCCTTCGGGCTCGTTGCGGCGGTCGTCGCCGTTGCCCGCCTCTCCCTCGTCCTGACCCGGGATCTGGTGTTGGCTGCCGAGTCCCTCTCCCGACTGGGACGGTTGTCCGTTGCCGTCCGTGACCTGGTCCGCTCGGCGCGTCACCTCAGTGTTGACGTCGGCCCGGTCGGCCGTCGATAGGCGCCGATCATGGGCAACATCGGAGGCGCCGAGGTCCTGATCATCCTGATGCTCGGCCTGCTGGTACTCGGTCCGGCCCGATTGGCGGTCGTGGCGCGGCGTGTCGGCTCGATGACCAGGGAGGTGCGTCGGGTTGCGGGGGCCTTCCAGGAGGAGGTCAGGGAGCTGGTCGATGACCCTTCCATCGAGGCACTGGCCAGGGAACGCGGTAGGAGCGTCGCCGAAGCGCCGCCGGAGGACCCGGAACGGCCGGCGGGGCCAGACGGTGGCTGATTTCGATGGCCGTATGCCCCTTCTCGAGCATCTGGAGGAACTCCGTCGGCGCCTGATCCGTGCGGTGGCTGCGATCGCCGTCGGGACGGTCGCATGCTGGATCCTCTACCCGCAGATCTTGGACCTCCTCCTCCAGCCCTACTGTCAGATCCGCGGATCGGGCGCCGGATCGAACGCCTTCGGGGATGGTTGCGAGCTCCTCGTCACGGACCCACTGGAGCCGTTCGGCGTGAGGATGATGGTGGCCGGCTACGGCGGGGTGGCCCTCGCCATGCCGGTCCTGCTCTGGCAGGCCTGGCGGTTCGTGGTCCCCGGCCTGCAAGCCGGGGAGCGTCGCTGGGCGATCCCCTTCGTGGTGGTGGGCGTGCTGCTGTTCGCCACGGGGTGTGGACTGGCCTACTGGAGTATCCCGCGTGCCCTCGACTTCCTGATCGGGATCGGCGGCCCGGACCTGGTCAGCGTCTTCTCCCCATCGAAGTACCTGGGCTTCATCGTCAAGATGATGCTTGCCTTCGGCATCGGTTTCGAGTTTCCGCTGGTGCTCGTGTTCCTGCAGTTGATCGGCGTGGTCACGCCTGCCGGGCTGCGTCGCACGCGGCGCTACGCGGTCGTCGGCATCGTGGCCCTCGTGGCCGTACTCACGCCGAGTGGAGACCCGTTCACGCTCCTCATCCTGTCCGTACCAATGCTCCTGTTCTACGAGTTGGCCATCCTCCTGGGACTGCTGCGGAACCGTCGCCTTCGCCTGGCCCGCACCCGGTGATCGACGGACGCCCCTTCCAACTGGACCGCTTTCAGGTCGAGGCGATGACCTCGGTGGATGCCGGAAGGTCGGTGCTGGTGGCTGCCCCGACGTCCAGCGGGAAGACTGTCGTGGCCGAGCACGCCATCGATCGGGCACTCGCCGCCGGACGACGGGCGTTCTACACGGCCCCGATCAAGGCCCTCTCCAACCAGAAGTTCCGGGACCTGGTCAAACGTCTCGGAGACGGACGTGTCGGCCTCATGACCGGCGACCAGGTCGTGTCACCTGATGCCCCGGTGGTGGTGATGACCACTGAGGTACTCCGCAACATGCTCTATGCAGGGTCAATGGCGACACTCGACCTCGGTTGGGTGGTCCTAGACGAGGTCCACTTCCTGGAGGACCCCTACCGCGGGGCCGTCTGGGAGGAGGTGGTCCTGAACCTCGCACCGGAGGTCGGGATGGTGGCCCTCTCTGCGACGGTCTCCAATGCCCGGGAACTCGGCGACTGGTTGACGGCTGTGAGGGGGCCGACTGACGTGATCGTGGAGACCAGGCGCCCGGTACGGCTTCGCACCCACTACCTGGTGGCCGAGCGCGGCCGGGAGCGTCGCCTGCACCGGATGGCGACACACCGTGGCGGCTCTCCCAACTCAGATGGGCGACGCTTCGACAACGAGCGCAGGAACAGGCAGGGTGGCGGGCGGGGTAAGGGTTCCCGCTGGGTGACTCCCCGGCGGGACGAGGTTCTGGGTGAACTGTCCGCCCACGGACTCCTACCGGCGATCCACTTCATCTTCAGCAGGGCCGGATGCGACGAGGCGCGTGACGCCATCCTGAGAGATGGAGTTCGCCTGAACAGCGGTTCCGAGGCTGCGGCGGTATCGGAGCACGTGACTGCCCGACTCGAAGGTCTACCTTCCGCCGACCTGGAGGCCCTCGGTGTGGATCGCTGGTCCGAGGGCCTGGAACGGGGTGTGGCGGCACACCATGCAGGCTTGGTCCCGATCTTCAAGGAGGTCACCGAGGAACTCTTCGCTATGGGCCTCCTGAAGATCGTCTACGCCACAGAGACCCTCGCCCTCGGTGTGAACCTTCCGGCCCGGTCCGTGGTGATCGACAGGCTGACCAAGTTCACCGGCCAGACCCACGAGGTCCTCACGCCGGGCCAGTTCACGCAGCTCACCGGGCGTGCCGGACGACGTGGCATGGACACCGAGGGTCACGCCATCGTCTGCTGGTCCCCGTTCGTGCCGTTCGACCGGGTTGCAGGCCTCGCGGGCAGCACGGACTTCGTCCTCCGATCCGCCTTCCGACCCACCTACAACATGGTGGCGAACCTGATAGTGGGCCGTACCCGAGAACAGGCCGACGACCTGCTGGCACGATCCTTTGCACAGTTCCAGATGGATCGGAAGGAGGCGAAGCGCCATCGTCGCTCCGACGAGATGCGCCTGGAGGCACGACGCATCAGGTCCGGGTTGGCGGAGCCGGAATCGGTGCAGGGCGAACCGGTGCAACCGGCGTCGCTTCGGCCCGGTGAGGTGGTGGTCATCGACGACGGTCTCATTCACCTTGTGCTCTCCGTCGCACACAGGGGCGGTGGACGGCTGAGACTCAAGAGCCTGGACCAGTCCGGCCGCATGTCGACGGTGGATCCGGCTGAGCTGGCACGCCTCCCGGTGAGGGTGGGGGAGGTTGACCTACCCGCACCCTTCGCACCCGATCGGCCGGAGTTCCGGCGGGCCGCCATGGAGCGCCTGCGGCCGTTCGCCCGGGAGTCCGGGCAGGACCCTGGGGCTCTGCGACGCCTGGCTCGGCTGGAGCGGAACCTTGGCCGCATTGCTCTCGTACCCGCCGAGAACGCTCTGACGGAACGCCTGGACGCCTCCCTGCGGGTCCTCGAGGAGCGCGGGCTGGCGGACGGCTGGGCCCTGACGCAGAGGGGGCGGCCTCTGACGGCGATCCACAACGAGGCCGACCTGCTGGTGGTCGAGGTGATGGCAGCCGGCCTCCTGGACGGCGTCTCGCCCGAAATGCTCGCCGCCCTGGTCTCGACCCTGACGTTCCGGAAGCGTGGCCCCGGCGAACCGTCCACCATTCGACTGGGAGGTGACTTCGGGTCGCGGTTCGCAGACATCCGGAGGCTGGCATCCGATATCGCAGAAGTGGAATCGGAGTTGGGGATGGATCCGGCACTGCCGCCGGATCCGGGATTCGCACACGTGATCCACGGATGGTCTGGCGGTGGCGAGCTCGAGGATGTCCTGGATCCCGAGATGACAGGCGGGGAGTTCGTGCGAAACGTCCGCCTGGTGGCCGACCTCCTCCGGCAGGTTTCGAAGGTGGCGCCGGACGCGTTGGCGAAGGTGGCCGATGCTGCCGGGGGTCGGCTGGTCCGAGGGGTGGTGGCCATGTCCAACGGTGCACCTTCGGGAGACGTCGGACATGGTACGGGTGACGTCGGGTGACGGTCGAGAGAGGCAGGGACTGGGGCGGTCGTGGATCCGTGCCCGCCGATGCGGTCGTGGTGTCCACCAATGCTGAGCTCCGGGCCGTGATCACCGCCGCCAGACGGGCCGACAGGCCCATTCCTCTCGTGGCCCTTCGGGGGGGAGATCTCTGCCGCACCCTGGGCGGGCGCGGCGAGGCGGTTCCGGGCGGAACGGGCACCCGGGTCGTGGTCGACATCGGTTCCGTGCTGCTCGACGGCAGGCTGCACTGGTTCGCTGCACACCTGGTGGCCCGGTCCCCGGGGGGCATGGGACGTTGGTGGGTGGCGGCCAATGCGGCACACCACGGAAACTGGAACCTGGCGCCCCGGGCCCATCCGGGCGACGGTCTTCTCGACGTCCTCGACGGCGCCCTGCGACACGCCGACCGGCTGGCCGCCTGGCGACGCCTCGGACGAGGCGACCACGTTCCACATCCGGACATCGACTACCAGCGGATCCCGGCCGTCCAAGCGACGTTCGACCGACCGCTCACGGTCCGTCTGGACGGCGAGACGATGGGTCGTGTCCGGAACCTCTCGGTTCGCATCGAGCCGGAGGCACTGCGCCTCGCCGTGTGAGCCGGCTCCTCTTCGACCCGACCTCCTCGGATAGTCTCCGGCTAATGGGAGACACGGCAGCAGACCAGTTGGAGGGTGCACGGCGGTCGGTCTGCGACCGCGTGGACGAGTTGGCGGACGTCCTGATCCAGACCTCCCGGGCGATCCACGCCAATCCTGAGCTGGCATTCCAGGAGCATGCGGCGCACGACCTCCTGACCGACGTCCTGGCCGGGCAGGGCATCGACGTCGTCCGCTCGGCCTATGGCTTGGAAACCGCATTTGAGGGATCAGCGGGCACTGCCGGACCGGTAGTGGCCGTCCTATGTGAGTACGACGCTCTGCCCGGGATCGGTCATGCCTGTGGGCACAACATCATCGCTACTGCAGGACTTGGCGCAGGCCTGGCGGCGGCTGTCGTGGCCGAGGAGCTGGGCGGCAGGATCCGAATCCTCGGGACACCGGCCGAGGAGGGCGGTGGCGGCAAGGTGTTCATGCTGGAGCGCGGCGCCTTCGATGGCGTTGACGCGGCCCTGATGGTGCACCCTGCGGACGCCGACCTTGAGAACATCACGAGCCTCGCCGTCCAGCAGGCGGTGGTTTCCTACACGGGCCGGGCGGCACATGCCGCTGCAGCACCCGAGAAGGGCCTGAATGCCCTTGATGCAGCGGTGCTGGGATACGTGAACGTCGCTGCGCTCCGCCAGCACATCGCTCCGGACGAGCGGATCCACGGGATCTTCACCGACAGCGGCGAGAAGGCGAACATCGTGCCCGTGCGAGCCGGTGCCAACTGGTACGCACGGTCGCCCAGCAGGTCAGGGCTGGAGGACCTGAAGCTGCGTCTCGCCGCCTGCCTGCGGGCCGGGGCCGAGGCGGCCGGCTGCGGGATCCAGATCGAGTGGATCGAGCCGTCCTATGCGGAGGTCCTGGACAATCGGGCTCTCCTGGACAGATATACGGCCAACGCAGCGCTGCTCGGACGGACGGTCCTGCCGGCGGTCGAACATCAGGTAGTGGCCAGTACGGACATGGGCAACGTGAGCTACGCAGTGCCGTCCATTCACCCGATGATCAAGTCGGCCCCGGCCGGAACGGCGATCCACACGGAGGCGTTCGCAGGCTTCGCAGCGAGCGCCGAAGCCGACATGGCGGTCCTGGATGGTGCGAAGGCGATGGCCATGACCGTCGTGGACTGCTGGACCGAGGGATCCCTCCTGCACACGGCAAGGGAGCAGTTCGAGCACACGCTAGGCGTCCGCGCCGTACCCACCTAGACGACGTAGGTTCGGCGCCCGTGACCACCTACGCCGCCGAGGAGTTCAGCCCGGACGAGGCAGACGTCCTACGTCGCTACTTCACGAACCTGGACCTGCCGGTCTTCGCCCTCGTGAACCTCCCAGAGGTCGTCAAGGGTGCTCTCTTCGCCCGCTACTCGCGTTCCGACAAGAGCCTCCGTCGCCTGTTCCTCGAGGAGTTCGTCGGCGAACTGGACGTGTCCGGCGACGAGACGATCGACGCCACGGTCGGGCTCCGGCGTGCCGAGGAGCTGTACGACAAGGTCTTCTTCGAGTACGGCGACGACAGCGTGGCCCAG
>CAJWFS010000064.1 GCA_913030665.1 uncultured Acidimicrobiaceae bacterium | reverse complement strand
TCCACCGCAGCAGGCGCTTGCGCCAGGCGTAGAACAGCCCGAGGGCCAGGATGAATATGAAGATGGCCATCTCGACCAGGCCGAACACGTCGTATACCTCGAGGCGGGTGGCCCACGGGAAGATGAAGACGGCCTCCACGTCGAACAGCACGAACATCAGAGCGAACACGTAGTAGCGGATGTTGGACTGGCTCCACATGTCGCCGTAGGGATCCACGCCGGACTCGTAGGTCATCAGCTTCTGTGGGGTATCGCGAGCCGGGCGCAGCAGGCTGCCGAGGCCCAGGAAGGCCGAGACCAGCAGCACGGCGAGGCCACCGAACACAACCAGCATCAACCAGCTGCGAAGGAAGTCGGACACGGGTGGGGAACCTAGTGAGTCGAGCGGACGGGGGACGACGGACGAGCTGACCTGCCGGGCGTCCCGGGCAGGCTACCGGACGACCACGCAATCACTAAGGCCGGACCGGTACCTTCGTTGGCCTTCCCACGTGCCATTCCTCAGCCCCCCACCAGGACCGGAACGGCGTCGGAGGCGATGTCCAGGAGGAACCCCGGGACCAGCCCGATCAGGAGCACCCCGGCGCACGCCGCCCCGATGACCAGCCTCGTGCCGGTGGGCACCTCGTATCGGTCGTCGGTGTCCGGCGCCGGGTCCTCCAGGTACATGGCGACGAGGATGCGCAGGTAGACGAATGCAGCCACGGCTGCGGCGGCCATGGCCACCATGGCCACCCAGTAGGTGCGTCCCTCTACCGCTGCGGCCAGCACGCCCAGCTTGGCTACGAAGCCACCGGTGAACGGCACACCGGCCTGGCCCAGCAGGAGGACGGTGAAGGCGCCGGCCAGCACGGGTTGGCGGCGTGCCAGACCCCTGTAGGCACCCAGGCCGTGGGCGGCATCGCCCCTGCCCGCCACCGTGGTGATCACCGCGAAGCTTCCCGTGGCCAGCAGGGTGTATACGAACAGGTACACGTAGACCGCTGAGGTACCCCTCTCGCTGGCTGCCTGCACGCCGAGGAGGATGAACCCGGCGTGGGCTATCGACGAGTAGGCCAGCATCCGCTTCACGTCGGTCTGGAGTACCGCTACCCACGCTCCGACAACCATGCTGGCGGCGGCCAACACCGCCACCGCAGGCCGCCAGTCCGAGGCGTGCGTACCCAGCGTCACGACCAGGACCCGCAGCATCGCCGCGAACCCGGCTGTCTTCACGCCGGCGGCCATCCACGCCACGACGGGGCTGGGTGCCCCCTGGTAGACGTCCGGGGTCCAGGCGTGGAACGGCACGGCGGCCACCTTGAAGGCCAGGCCCACCAGTAGAAGGGCGATCCCGGCCAGCAGCATGCCGTCCTGGACCAGGACTGTCGATGCAAGGTGCCCGCTGATGCGTGCCATCCGGGTCGAACCGGTGGCTCCGTAGATGAGTGCAATGCCGTACAGGAGGAAGGCCGAGGCGAAGGCTCCCAGCACGAAGTACTTCAGCGCCGCCTCCTGGGATTCGATCCGCCGGAGGTGCAGGGCCGCCAGTACGTACACGGCTATCGACAGGATCTCCAGGCCCAGGAAGAGGACGATCAGGTCGTCGGCAGACGCCATGACCACGCCGCCGGCCGCCGACATCAGCAGCAGCACGTACAGCTCCACGCCGGGAAGGTCCTCGCGCCGGAGGTACGGGCGGGCCAGCAGGGCCGTGGCCACCACCGCCATGGCGAGGATCGCGGTAACGAGCACCGTGGAACCATCCACCGCCACCATCCCGCCCAGGAACGAACGCGGACCGTCCGACTGGACCCTGTCCCACATGGGAACGGTGGCGATGAGCACGACCAAACCGGTGGCCACGGTCCACGCCTGGGGCAGTGCCTCGGGAAGGCGCCTGACCAACGATGCGATGGTCAGCAGCAGGAACCCACCTCCGGAGAGGACGAGCAACGGCAGCAGCGCCCACCAGATGACCTCGGGGGTGACCAGGGGCGGCATCAGTGGTCGTCTCCGGCATCGTCGCCGCCTTCGCCGACCCCTATGTCGGCGCCGAACCGGCTGGTCGGCTCGTGGAACCCGTCCACGTGGATCTCGATGTGGGCGACGAGGGCATCCACCGACGGTTCCATCCGCTCGATGACCGGCTTCGGATACACGCCCATCGCCACGATCAGGACCAGCAGCGGGGCCAGCACCAGGCCCTCCCGGAGCTTCAGGTCAGGCATCTCGGCGTTCCCACCCTCGGCGGGTCCGTGGAACACGCGCTGGTAGGCCCAGAGCAGGTAGAGAGCAGCCAGGACCACACCACCTGTGGCCGCTACGGCCAACCAGCGGTGGGCGTTGAAGGTACCCACCAGCACCAGGAATTCTCCCACGAAACCGTTCAGACCCGGCAGGCCGATGGACGACAGCATGACCAGCGTGAAGACGGCGGCCAGGACCGGGGCCGCCTTCTGGAGGCCGCCCAACTCGTCGATTCGGCGGGTGTGGCGCCGCTCGTAGATCATCCCCACCAGCAGGAACAGGGCCGCTGTGGAGACACCGTGGTTGACCATCTGGAGCAGCCCGCCCTCGATGCCCTCCGTGTTCAGGGCGAACGTGCCCAGCACGATGAAGCCCAGGTGGGCGACCGACGAATAGGCGACGAGGCGCTTCAGGTCGCGCTGCATCGTGGCCACCACCGCGCCGTAGATGATCCCCACCAGGCCGAGGGTCAGGAACACGGGAGCGAAGAAGTGGGAGGCCTCCGGGAAGAGGTACAGCCCGAACCTCAGGAACCCGTAGGTACCCAACTTCAGGAGGACGCCGGCCAGGATCACCGAACCGCCGGTCGGGGCCTCGGTGTGGGCATCAGGCAGCCAGGTGTGAAGCGGAAAGATCGGCACCTTCACGGCGAACGCCAGGGCGAAGGAGAGGAACACCCAGCGGGCTGTCGTGGTGCCCAGGCTCTGGGCCTCGGCCAGCTCCACCAGGTCGAAGGTCAGGTTTCCGCCGGTGGCGTCGGCATGGAGAAACGCCAGAGCGAGGATGCCGATCAGCATCAGGGCCGAGCCCGCCATAGTGAAGAGGAAGAACTTCGTCGCTGCGTACGCGCTGTTGGCGTGGCCCCAGCGACCGATGAGGAAGTACATCGGCACCAGCACGACCTCGAAGCAGAGGAAGAAGACCATCAGGTCCATGGCGCAGAACACGCCGATGACACCTGCCTCCAACAGCAGCATCCAGGCGAAATAGGCCCGGTCGTCGTGGCCCGGATCGACCGCCAGCAGGACTATGGGGAAGAGCAACCCGGTCAGGACGATCAGGAACAGGGAGATGCCGTCCACGGCCAGCAGCCACTGGATGCCCAGATCTGCTATCCAGGACTGGCGGAACTCGAACTGCATGTCGGCCCCGCGGTCGACGTCGAAGGCGACCAGCAGCCAGACGGTCATGGCGGCCACCACCATCGAGGTGGCCACGGCAACCAGCTTGAGCAGTTCGGGGCGGCGGCGCGGCAGCACTGCCACCAGCAGGGCACCCGCGGCAGGCACCACGAGGAGGGCGGGTAGGACCGCGAACGGGACGTCTGCGGCCGCCGCCAGCACCGCCATCAGAACGATGTCCTTGAGAGGAACCAGACGACCAGGCCGACCGCACCCACGCCGATGCCGGCTGCATACGTGCGCACCAGGCCGTTGTGGAAGCGTCGCAGCAGTCGTGCCTCGGCCTTGACCATGGTGGCCACCGACTCGACCGCACCGTCCACCACGGTGGAGTCGAAGTCAGCGGTCGCCTCGAAACCGGCCCGGCCAGGTCCACCCATGAAGTTCGTCACCAGCCGGTCGAAACGCCAGGCGTCGGCGAGGATGGGCTGCTCGAAGGCCTTGTGGTCGACCCGGCGCTGCAGGTAGGCGGCCACGGCCACCAGGATGCCGACGGCACCACCGGCCACGGCGACGACGGCGAGGACCCAGAGGGTGCCGGTTCCCACGGAGAGGTGGACCTCGTTGCCGAACAGGGTCGGCTCCAACCAGCCCTCCAGCCGCTTCGTGGCAGCGGAGAACGGCAGCTGGATGAGGCCACCCAGCACCGACAGGACGGCCAGCACGACGAGAGGCAGCCCCATGGTCCAGGGCGACTCGTGCGGGTGATGGCCGGACCTCGTGGCCACCTCATCGGGCAACCGGTCGGCCACCGGCCCGACCTCGGGTGCGCCGTACAGGGCGAGGGCCGGGAGTTCGGGGCGCTCCTCGGCGGAGGCCACGATTTCTCCGCGTTCCAGAGCCGCCGCTTCGTGGGCCGCCCTTGCCGCCACCAGGGCCTCGGCTGCGCCCGGCTCGTCGGTCGCAGCCTCGGCGGCCGCAACGGCTGCATCCAGGGCGGCAGAGGCGGCCACCACGGCCTCATCGGCGGCAGCGATCGCAGAGGCCCATGCCTCCTCCACCTCATCCGGCCGCGGGTCGGAATACCGGTGGCGTCCGAAGAAGGTGAGGATCACGAGCCGTGTCATGTAGAAGGCGGTCAGCACGGCTGTGACCAGCCCGACCAGCCAGAGCAGGGGACTCTCGTTCCAGGCGAAGGCCAGGATCTCGTCCTTGGACCAGAACCCGGCGAACGGCGGTACCCCGGCGATGGCCAGCCACCCGACCACGAACGTCCCGGCCGTTACCGGCATGAACCGACGGAGGCCGCCGTAGTGGGCCATGTCCTGGTCCCCGTCCATCCCGTGGATGACCGAACCTGAGCCCAGGAACAGGAGGGCCTTGAAGAAGGCGTGGGTGACCATGTGGAACACAGCCGCCACGTACGCACCACAGCCGACCGCCAGGAACATGTACCCCAGCTGGCTGATGGTCGAGTAGGCCAGCACCTTCTTGATGTCGCGTTGTGCCACAGCGATCGTCGCCGCGAACAGGGCCGTACCGGCCCCCGTCCAGGCAATGAGCGTCGGCACCCAGTCAGCGGCGTCGGCGATGATCGGGTTCACCCGGGTCAGGAGGTAGATCCCCGAGGTGACCATGGTGGCGGCGTGGATGAGCGCCGAGACGGGGGTTGGGCCCGCCATGGCGTCCGGCAGCCAGAGGTAGAGCGGGAACTGGGCCGACTTGCCGATCGCCCCGACGAAGAGCATCAGGGCGATGAAGGTGGCCGTCGAGGTGGCCACCGTGCCTGCCGCAGTGGTGTCCAACACGTCCACGTAGGCGACCGACCCGAAGGTGGCGAACGTCATGAAGATGGCCACCATGAAGCCCCAGTCACCGATCCGGTTGGTGATGAAGGCCTTCTTGCCGGCCGAGGCATTGGCCTCGTCGGTGAACCAGAACGAGATGAGCAGGTAGGAACAGGCACCCACTCCCTCCCAACCCAGGAAGGTGAGGAGCAGGTTGTCGCCCAGGACCAGCATCAGCATGGCGAAGGCGAACAGGTTCAGGTACGCGAAGAAGCGGCGGAAGCCGGTGTCACCGTGCATGTAGCCGATCGAGTAGAGGTGGATCAGGGCTCCCACGCCCGTTACGAACAGGCACATGGTGAGCGACAGTGGATCGGCGAGGAACCCGATGTCGACAGTCAGGTCACCGGCCGGCACCCACTCGAACAGCGTGGTGACGGACCGGCGGTCGTGCACGTCCCGACCGGCCAGGTCGTAGAAGGCTCCGGCGGTGGCGAGGAAGGACCCGGCCATGGCGCCGGTGGCCAGCCACCCGGCAGCTGGTTCGCCCAGACGGCGTCCGCCGAACGTGAGGATTAGGAAGCCGGCCAGCGGAAAGGCTGGAACCAGCCATACGAGGTCGAGCACCGCCCTAGCCCGCCAGCACTGAGAGGTCGTCGACCGTGGCGCCCTGTCGGCGGCGCATGATCGCCACGATCACCGCCAGGCCGACCACCACCTCGGAGGCCGCTACGACGAGCACGAAGAACACCGACAGCTGCCCCCCCAGGTCACCCAGCTCGGAGCCAAGGCTGACGAACGTCAGGTTGACGGCGTTGAGCATCAGCTCGACGCACATGATCATGATGAGCGGGTTGCGGCGGGTGAGCAGCCCGACGGCACCCATGGAGAAGAGGGCCGCCGCCAGCGCCAGGTACCAGGAGGTGGTCACGACCATCAGGCACCCTCCCCTTCGTCGTCGCCACCGGTCGCCTCGGTCACGTCCGGCGGACCGTCATCGCCCTGCGCACCATCGTCAGCCACCGAGGCGACCACGACAATGGGAAGGGGTGCCAGCGGGCCGCGGACCCTGCGTGCCAGCACGACGGCACCTATCACCGCCACCGTCAGCAGGATGGCCGTCAGCTCGACGGCGAAGACGTGGTCGGTGAAGAGCGCCTCTCCTAGGCGACGCGTGTTGTCGGCGGCATCGCCCAACGGGGCGTTGGCACCATGGGCACCGGTCGGCCCGTCCACGGAGACCAGCAGTGCGATCAGGAGCATCCCCAGCAGGGAAGCCCCCACCGCCGCCGCCACGGGTCGCTGCCCGACTATCGGCTCCACGCCGAGGTCCTCGGCACGATCTACTCCCAGCAGCATGATCACGAACAGGAAGAGGATGACCACGGCGCCGGCGTAGACGATGACCTGGACGGCGGCCAGGAAAGTGGCGTCCTGGAGCACGAAAAGCACGGCCACCCCGAACAGTGTCTGCACCAGGAACAACGCAGCGTGGACCGGGTTCCGGGCCACCAGCACGCCGCCGGCACCGGCCAGCACGATGGCGGCACTGATCAGGAATACGGCGGCGTCCATCAGGCCGACCCCTCATCCACTTCGCCGTCGTCACCGTCGCCGACCTGTTCGACCTCGGGCGCCCGGACGCCGTAGCCGAGTTCGCCCGACCAGGCCACCCGACCCGAATAGGTCACGTCGCCGCTGGGCGAGGTAGCCCGCATCCAGGCCGACGTCATCTCGTCCTCCCCCTCGCGCCAGTCCTCCCACGGGAGTTGGCGGGGGCGCCCGGTCTCGGCGTCCACCAGCAGCTCGGCCTTGGTGTAGATGGCGTCGGACCTGTTGGTGAACGAGAACTCGAACATCTTCGTCTCGGTGATGGCCTCGGTCGGACAGGCCTCGACGCAGAGGTCACAGTGGATGCAGCGGAGGTAGTTGATCTCGTAGACGAAGCCGTACCGCTCGCCTGGCGACACAGGGGCGTCTTCAGGGTTGTCAGCGCCCCTCACGTAGATGCAGTTGGCCGGGCAGACGCCGGCGCAGAGCTCGCATCCGATGCACTTCTCCATGCCGTCCTCGTACCGGTTCAGGACGTGGCGGCCGTGGAGGCGGTCCGGCTTGGCCCGCTTCTGGCGCGGGTACGAGGTGGTGACCCGCTTCTCGAACAGCTTGCGGAACGTGACGGCGAAGCCCTTGAAGTAACCCATCAGCCCTCCACCCCCTCGTCGGCCAGCTCGGCGAAGGCATCGCCGCGCGCCTTCGCGATGGCGCCAGCCAGCAGTGCGGCTCCGGCCACCAGAACGGCCACGCCGGCCAGCACCACCGGCACCATCGGCCAACCCAGGTCATCGGCGACGTTCATCGTGGCGATCAGGAGGAACCAGCCGAGGGCCACCGGGATGAGGACCTTCCAGCCGAGGTCCATGAGCTGGTCGTACCGGAGGCGGGGCAACGTGGCCCGAAGCCAGACGAAGCAGAAGAGGAAGACGAAGACCTTCAGGCTGAACCAGAACACCGGCCACACCCAGCCCAGGGTGTCGGTCAGGATCGGGCCGGCGGGGCCACCCAGGAAGAGGGTCACGGCGATGGCCGACATGGTGATCACGTTCATGAACTCGGCCAGGAAGAACAGGGAGAACCGCAGCGAGCTGTACTC
>CAJWFS010000063.1 GCA_913030665.1 uncultured Acidimicrobiaceae bacterium | reverse complement strand
AACTCCAGCAGGAGATGGGGCTGTCCTACCTGTTCATCAGCCACGACCTGGCCGTGGTCGAACGCATCGCCCACCGGGTGGCCGTGATGTACCTGGGCCAGATAGTCGAGCTCGGGTCACGCGAACAGGTGTTCCGGGACCCCCGGCACTCCTACACGAAGCGTCTCCTGGGTGCCGTGCCGATCGCCGATCCCCGGCAGCGCACCGAACGACCGCTCCTCACCGGCGAGATCCCCAGCCCGGTCTGGCCCGCTGGAGAAGGCCCCGAGCTGGTCACCTGCACCGAGGTGGAACCCGGGCACCAGGTCGCCGACGAGTAGGCCCCGGTCCCGGCTGCCGGCTCCGGTCCTCAGGCGTGTCGCTGGCGACGAGCTCTCAGCAGCGAGCCAGGTCGCCCGGATCGGCGGGCACCGGGCGGTGCAGCACCCCTCCCCCGAAGGAGACCTCCAAGACGCCGGCGGTGTCCTCCACGCCCTCCACGACACGACCCGTGCCGTCGATCAGCATGCTGTAGGCACCCGGTTCCGGTGGCGGGAAAACCAGCGTGACCGGGCCGGGCTGAACCAGATTGCGAAGGGTCCCACCACCCGGCGTGCAGCGGAACGTACCGGCCGCAGGTTGACTGGAGGTCCCGTCGAGGCTCCCACCGGACGACCCAGCCGTCCACAGGACGGGCACGTGGACCACCTTCGGTGAACCGTCGCCACCAACCGTCACCAGGAATGCGCTCGTCCCGTACTCCTCCAGCCGGGCCGAGACGTCGTCTGCGGTGACCGGCTGGCTCATGGCCGCACACTAGCCCCGGGTACCGGCCCGGACACCTCTTTCATGGTCACTGAACATCGCATTTACAGTCTTTAGTAGCTAGTTTTCTAGCATGCACCACTTTCGAATGGGCGAAGCCGCCAAGTTGCTGGGGGTCAGCCCAGACACCGTCCGACGCTGGGCCGACGCTGGGCGCCTGGCAACCAGTCGGACGACCGGCGGCCATCGCACCATCAACGGACCGGATCTTGCACGGCTGTCCCAGGAACTGGCCGCCGAGGCCGCCACGGAAGAAGCCGGGGGTTCGGTGCTGTCGGCACGCAACCGCTTCACAGGTCTGGTCACCCGCGTAGTTCGCGACGGGGTGATGGCCCAGGTCGAGATCCAGGCCGGTCCCCACCGGGTGGTCTCGCTGCTGTCCGCCGAGGCGGTCGACGACCTGGGCCTGGAACCCGGGGTCCTGGCGGTCGCCGTCGTCAAGGCCACCAACGTGGTCGTCGAACGCCCCCGCTGATCGGAAACCGTGAACCTGCCGGCCCTGGGGCTGCCCGGTACAGCCTTCATGCGACTCGTCGTCGTGGGACTGCTGGCCGCCGGGGGCTGTTCCCTTCTCGATGACGACGGCAACAGCGACCGGCTCACCGTCTTCGTCGCCTCCTCGCTGACCGACGTGATCGGCGACCTGGCCACCGCGTGGGAGTCAGCCGGGGGTTCCGGGCTCGTCGAAGTGGTGGGCGGCTCCAACCACCTGGCCGCACAGTTGCGCGACGGTGCCCCCGCCGACGTGTTCATCACCGCCGATGCCGCCCTACTCGACCTGCTGACTCCAGATCGGACTCCGATCGCCGTCCTGGCCCGGTTCGCCTCCAACCACCTGGTGGTGGCCGTGCCCATCGACGACCCTGCCGGCATCCGTGGACCGGCCGACCTCCAACGGACCGACACCATCCTCGTGGCCTGCGTGATCGGCGTTCCGTGCGGCGACACCAGCTTCGAGCGCTACGGAGACCTCCCGATCGACTCGTACGAGCCCAGCGTCCGGGCCGTCGTCGCCCGACTGGCCCTGGGCGAAGCCGATCTGGGGATCGTCTACGCCACCGACGTGGCAGCTGAGCCCCGGATCATCGCGGCCTGGAAGGAACCCCCAGCCTGCCCGTGCGTCATCTACACCGCGGCTGCCATGACCGAAAGAGGCAGACCGTTCCTGGAGTTCCTGGAGTCGGACCATGCACGTGACGTGCTGGCCACACACGGCTTCGCACGGGAGGCCCAACCTCCCGGATCGTCATGAGCCGCACCCCAACCCAGGCACCCAGGTCGGTCCTGGTCGTGGCGGTACTCGGCATCGCATTCCTGGCCCTTCCGGTGGTCGGCCTCCTGCAACGCGCTCCATGGTCATCGCTCGACGATCTGCTCGGACGTCGCACCGTGCTCGATGCCCTGCGCGTCTCGTTTACGGTGAGCGCTATGGCGGCAGCCATCGTCGTGGTGCTTGGCACCCCGCTGGCCTGGATGCTGGTGCGCGTGGACATCCCGATGAGGCGACTGGTGAGGGCCCTGGTCGTCCTGCCCATGGTCCTGCCACCGGTGGTGGGCGGCACGGCCCTGCTGTTCGCCCTCGGTCGTCGGGGGCTGGTTGGCCAGTTGTTGGACCGCTGGTTCGACATCACGCTGCCGTTCACGATGGCCGGAGCAGTAGTGGCCGCCACCTTCGTCGCCCTGCCGTTCTACGTGATGACCGTGGAGGGCGCCCTGCGCACGATGGGCGACGACCTGGAGCAGATGGCCGGCACCCTCGGTGCACCACCGCTGACGGTGTTGCGCCGCATCACCCTGCCGCGGCTGCTGCCCGCCATGGGTGCCGGCCTGGCCCTGGCCTGGGCCCGTGCACTGGGCGAGTTCGGTGCCACCATCACGTTCGCCGGAAACCTGCCAGGCCGCACCCGCACCCTGCCCCTGGCCACCTTCCAGGCCCTGGAATCCGACCCGGAGGCGGCACTCGCCCTCAGCCTCGTCCTGCTAGCCGTCTCCCTGGTCGTGCTGCTCCCCACCCGCGACCGATGGCTACCCACCCGATGAACATGTCGCCGAACTTGGGGCGACGGGCTGCAGACCACCCGGAGGCTGCCAGCCCGTCCGGGAGCATCGCGCCTCTCGCTGCACGGACGCGTGGCCCCAGGACGCTCGTAGTCCCGACCGCACCCGGAGTTCCGGCAGTAGATCTGGCTGGCCAACTGATCCGGGGCGACCTGAGCATGGACATGGCCCTCTCGGTCCAGCCCGGCGAGATCGTGGCGGTGGTGGGCCCGAACGGAGCCGGCAAGACCACCCTGCTTCGGCTCCTGGCCGGCTTGGAACGCCTCGACCATGGACTACTCCAGCTCGACGGTCTCACCGTCGACGATGCCACCGACCCTGGCCACGTGGCCTCCCACGACCGTTCCGTCGGCTGGGTCCCGCAGGACCGACTGTTGTTCCCACACCTCTCGGTGGCCGCCAACGTGGGCTTCAGCCCCGGAGCCACCCCGAACCGCGTCGACCACCTGTTGGCCACCCTGGACCTGCGATCAATCGCCGACCGGAGGCCGTCAGAGTGCTCCGGCGGCCAGGCACAGCGCGTCGCAGTCGCCCGTGCGCTGGCCGGCTCCCCAAGCCTGCTCCTCCTGGACGAGCCGTCCACCGCGCTGGATGCTGCATCACGTCGACGCATACACGGCCTTCTGGGAGCCGACGACCGTCCGGCCACACTCCTGGTCACCCATGACCCGGTGGAGGCGGCCGGGATCGCCGATCGCGTCATCCAGCTGGACGCCGGTCGGATCGTCGCCGCCAGCGCCCTTTAGGCTCGCCGCCGTGAACCCAGCCGACAGCAACCGCAGCCCCGCCCCTGCCGCTGCCCTGGACCGGTTCCGGCTGGACGGGCGGGTCGTCGTGGTCACCGGCGCCAGCTCCGGGCTGGGCGAACGCTTCGCCCGGGTCCTGGCCGGCGTGGGTGCGCGGGTCGTGCTCGCCGCCCGTAGGACCGAACGCATCGCCGCCCTGGCCGACGAGTTGCCAGATGCCTTGGCCGTCACCGTTGACGTAACCGACGAGAACGGCCCGCAGGCCCTGATCGACACAACCGTCGCCCATTACGGGCGCATCGACGTCCTGGTCAACAACGCCGGTATATCTCGAGTGGTACCAGCCGTCGATGACGACCTGGCTGGCTTCCTGCACGAGTTGGCCGTCGACCTCGTCGCCCCCTACGAGCTGGCCCGCCGGGCCGCACGATGGTGGATCGCCGAGGAGCATCCGGGCGTGGTCGTGAACCTCGGCTCGGTCCTGGGCGCCGGAGCCGGCGGCAAGCTGCGGGTCCCCGGCTACGCGGCAGCCAAGGGCGGACTGCACAACCTGACCCGGGAACTGGCCGTGGAATGGGCACGCAGGGGCATCCGGGTGAACGCCCTGGCCCCGGCCTGGTTCGAGACCGAGATGAACTCGGACGACATGTTCCACACCGATGCAGGCCGTGCCTACGTCTCGGCCGGTACCCCGATGGGCCGTGGCGGCCTGCCCCACGAGCTGGATGGCGCCCTGCTGCTGCTCGCATCGGATGCCGGCTCCTACCTGACCGGCCACGTCCTGTACGTGGACGGCGGCTGGACCGCCGTCTAGCCAGGCTGAATGGCTAACTGGCCGAACAGGATGGCCGAACTACCCGACGACCCTCTCCTGGACCACGATGGCACCGACCGGGCCCGGGACCAGCCGGTTCCTGTCCGGTGCCCGGTACCAGCCAGGTCCCGTCAGGTGCACGAGATCAGCCGGTCGGGACAAGGGCCTCGCGTAGGAACTCCAGTTGCATCAGGAGCAGGTTCTCCGCCACCTCGGGCTGCGGAGTCATGTGGGTCACCCCGGAGAGCGGCAGCACCCGGTGGGACCGACCGGCCTCCAGCAGGGCCCGGGAGAACTGCAGCGTGTGGGCCACCACGACGTTGTCGTCGGCCAGGCCGTGGATGAGGAGCAGCGGGCGCTCCAACAGCGCCGCCTGGGCGCAGAGGTCGGCACGGGCGTAGTTCTCCGGCTCCGACGCCGGATCACCGAGGTACCGCTCCGTGTAGTGGGTGTCGTAGAGGCGCCAGTCGGTCACCGGAGCGCCTGCGATCGCAGCGTGGAACACGTCGGGCCGACGCAGCACCGCTAGGGCTGCCAGGTAGCCACCGAACGACCAGCCCCGGATCGCCACACGACCCAGGTCCAGCCTGTCGTCCAGAGCCGCCAGCCCGTGGAGGGCATCCACCTGGTCGTCTAGAGCCGGAGCCGCCAGGTCGCCATACACCGCCCGTTCCCAGGCGGGTCCACGCCCGGGTGTGCCCCGGCCATCGGCCACGACCACCGCGAACCCCTGGTCGGCAAACCACTGCGAGGTCAAGAACTGTCCACGTGCCCTTTGGACCCGCTGTGCATGGGGCCCACCGTAGGGGTCCAGCAGCACCGGGAGGGGAGATCCATCGTGTCCGTCCGGCACCAGCACTGCGGCCCGTATGGAGCGGTCCCCGACCTTGTGGAAGGTGGGCCGCGGCCTCACCACCGGTTCCTCGGCGTGGCTGGCGATCACATGGCCGCCTGGCAGCACAACCATCGAGGAGCCCTCCAGGGTGGCTGTCGAGACCACGACCACACCGCCTCCGACCGCTGCTGAACGCACGCCCTCACCGCCAGCCACCAACACGGTGGCGCCGTCCTGAGCGATTTGCACCACCTCCACGTCCAGCGGGTCACTCGACGCCAGCACCACGACAGCGCCGTCGCCGGTGAGGCCTGCCACCGAGCGCACCTGCAGCCCGTCAGGCGAGACGGCTACCCCGTCGGCTCTGTCGACCACCAGGCGGTTCGTGCCGTCCCTGGATTCCACCGTGACGATGGCACCGTCTTCCAGCCGTGGGGTACCCGGCACGAGGTCCACCCAGTGGTCGTCCACGATGCGTGCCTGCTCGGTGGTGGCTCCGGTGGCAGGATCCACCTCCAGCACTGCCAGGGTCCGTTGGTCACGGGTCTGGGCCACCACGGTGGGCGCCCCTCCGACCGGCCAGGCCACGCCGGCCAGGTACTCGAACGTTCCGTCGACGTGCCAGTCCACTTCAGTCGTGGTCCCGTCCATTCCCACCACCGCCAGGACGACCGTTGCGTTGGTGGACCCGGCTGCCGGGTACCTGATCACCCTTGGCTGAGCCGACGGGTCCACGGGCGACGAAATCCACCACTCCGACACGTCCACCGTGTCCACCCGCGCCACCAGGAGTCGCCCTCCGTCCGGCGACCACCAGTGGCCACGGGAGCGGCCCATCTCCTCAGCTGCGATGAACTCCGCCGAACCCCACGACACGGTGGGTGTCGACCCTCCCACCAGGCGACGATCTCCTCCGGCCCCGGTGATATGAACCGACGAGCCGGACACGTAGGCCACCGACGACCCGTCGGGGCTGAGCCGGGGATCGAATGCATCCCCGGAAGACGGAAGCTCCACGATCCTCGCCAGCGACGGCCCGGGTTCAACCCCGGGAACATTTCCAGCTCCGGCAGGCCCACCAGTAGGCGCTCCCGGTGCGGGTACCTCGACCAGGAACACCCGACCGTCAACGGCGAAGCATGCCCGGGAGAGGTCGTCCAGGGCGTCGTAGGCAACGATGCCAGACGCCGACTCGCGGGCTCTCTCGCGCCGTGCCAGTTCCGCTGCCGGCAGTTCACCATGGTCTTGCGTACCTGGGAGGCTCGCCGGGTCCGCTACCAGACTCTCGTCGCCCGTATCAGGGCACAGCAGCCAGAGGGCATTTACCGGGTCGTCTCCGGATCCCGAGCGCAGGAAGAGCACCCGCGACCCGTCGTCGGCCACCTTCACGTCCCGCGGTGCACCGCAGGTGAACCGGCGGGTCCGGGCGTGCTGTCGGGGGAAGCCCTCCCGGGTTAGACCGCTCACAGGCCGGAGACTAGATGCCGGCTACCCCGTGGCGGGAGGCCGCGCCTAGCTCCAGGGATACGGCGAGTTGCTCACCGGATGCAGCTTGCCCAGGGCGTAGCGGCTGTACCGGAACGGCTCCAGGAGGGTCTGCGTGTCCCCACAAAGTTCCTTGGCGACCAGGGCGCCCAACCCGATCATCTTGAAGCCGTGGTTGGAGTCGGCGATCACGTAGACGTTCTCGCAGAAGGTGTCCAGGACCGGGAAGCTGTCCGGGGTGAACGCCCCGATGCCACCGGACGGCACCTTGCTCATCAGGTGGGCCTTGCCCTCGAAACGCTCCTGGCAGTGGGAGAGGGCGGCGGCCCAGACGGCCCGGAAGTCCTCACCCACCACGAAATCGGGGCTGGCGGGACCGTATGGGTCGATGGCCACGTCACGCCAGGGCTTCTCGACCGGGTACGGCATGTACCCGCCCTGGACCCCTCCGAAGTTGAAATCAGGCTTGTAGTAAACGCCCCACTTGCCATCGACCAGCAGGTTGCCGTCCTCGTCGTACAGCGGAGCATCGGCATCCACGTGCACGACCGGCGGCATCGAGCCGTCGTTGTTCATGAGGTAGTCGGGGTCGACGTCGAGCGTGCCCTCCTGAAGGGCCCAAAACTTCCAGGTGGGAACGTTGTGGGTGGTACCCCCCGACACGATGTCGGTGGTGTCGGGCAGGTCCAGCATCTCCCAGAGCTTGGGCACCCACGGTCCGGCCGCCGCTATCACGTGGTCGACGGCGACCAGGCCGCGGCTGGTGACCACGTGGGTGACCGCCCCACCGTTGACGGCCATCTCGGTGACCAGCGTGTCGGACACGATGTTCACGCCCTCGGCTTGCACCTTTGCCAGCAGGCCGTTCACCGTGGCCATGTTGTGGGCGTAGCCGCCCTTCTTCTCGTGCAGCACGCTGCTGACGCCGGTTGCACGCCAGTCGCTGAAGATGCCCTTCATGTGTTCGCGGGTGGCCGCCACGCCATCAATGAACTCCGACTCGTAACCGATCGCCTTCTGCTGCTCGTGGATTGTGGCCACGTCCTCGCCCATCTCGTCGTACGAGATCTGGAGGTAGCCGACCGGGTGGTACTCGAACGCCTCGGCGTTGGCGTCCCACACCTCGACCGAGTGGGCCATCAGCTCGCGCATGGCGGGCTGGAAGTAGTTGTTGCGCACCACGCCACAGGCAATCCCCGAGGGACCGGCGCCCGCCTGGGACTTCTCGATGATGACGATGTCGTCACCGCTGCCGGT
>CAJWFS010000062.1 GCA_913030665.1 uncultured Acidimicrobiaceae bacterium | reverse complement strand
GACCTTCGCCCCGGCGGTCCGGGACCCGACGACCAACACCACGATTCAGGTGCCGCCAACTACGGGGGACTCTGGAGCGACGGTGGTTTCCACGACATTGGACCTGATTGCCCCGAACGCCCTGACGAAGGATGCTGAAACTCCGGAGGCGACCGTTACAGCGTCGGTGACAACCACTGCTTCTGTGTCGGCGGTGGCGTCCACCACTGAAGTAGCTGACGTGTTCCCTGCGGTACGGATGGGTTCGGCCGACGACCCACTCCGCATCCTGGCCGTTGGTGACTCGCTCATGCTCGACCTCCAACGGGGGATGGAACGGACTCTCGACCGGCGCCCCGACGTGGTGGTCAAGGGGCGCGGCGCTCTCGGCTTCGGCTTCACCGTTCCCCACTGGGATTGGGAGGATGACGTTCTCGCCGACTACGCCGGCCTCATCGCCGAACTCCGTCCGGACGTGGTCGTCGTGATGATCGGAGCGAACGAGTTCGAGGGCCACGTCCTAGATGGTGAGGGCCTAGTGCCCGGGTCGCTGCGATGGGCCGAAGTCCTGGCCGAACGGGCCGACGAGGCGATGTCTCACTGGAGGGCCGATGGTGCCCACGTCTACTGGTGGACGACACCTCGCATGCGGGACCCACGGTTCCTGACCGATGGGCTGAACGATGTCTGGGCGTCGGCTACTTCGGCCTGGGGATCAGGAGCCTCGGACCTGGACTCCATGGAGGTCCTGGGCGATGAGACCGGCGCCTACCGCGACCGGATGCCCGATGATGAGGGTCGAATGGTCCGGCTCCGAAAGGAGCACGGGGTGCACTTCGTGGAGATCGGAGCGGACCTGTTGGCCCGGCAACTCGAACGGCGGCTCGTGGAGGACGGTTGGCTGGAGGCTGTCGGCTGACAGCGGGTTCAGTCCGGTGCCCGCCGGTTCTCGTCCTCCGGCCCCCTCAGCAGGGCCACCTCCTCTGCGAGTGCCCGGATCCGCTTCTCCATGCGGGAGAGCTCGTAGGAGAAGTGCATCGCCAGGAGCATTAGGAAGCCGATGGCCAGGAGCATGAAGAGGGTGGGCTGGTACCAGATGCCCAGCCGGTCGGCAGCCCTGTCCAGAAGGGTGGGAACCGAGGCGGTGACGGCCAGGACCAGCCCGACCGTCAGCCACAGGACTGTGTACTTGGCCTTCAAGACCTGGCGCCGGACCAGTCGCACGATCACCGCCACGGCGACGACGGTGAGGCCGGCCAGCAGGGCATGGGTCTGGCCGGTCACGATGCGGCCCTGCGACCCCGGCTGGTCCCACCGGCGACCAGGACGATCAGGAGCCGGACGAAGTGGTAGGCGAGGCGGAGGCTGCGGTTCGATGCCCTGCCACCGGCCCGGTCGTGCATCACCACAGGCACCTCACGCACGGTGAAGCCGCGCCGGACAGCCAGCACGAGGGCCTCCACGGACTCCATGTACTCGACCGGATATTCGATGGCGAAGAGCTCCAGGACGGGACGTTGGAACGCTCGGAAGCCAGACGAGGTGTCCGTGAAGGCCTGACCGCAGATCAGCCTGACGAGGCGACGCAGGAGGCCCATCGCCATCCCCCTGCTGCGCCCCACCCGGTAGTCCCGGACCCCCATGAACCGGCTCCCGATGACCATGTCGGCATCGTCCAGCCCGGCCAGGAGTGCTTCGACCTGCGAGGCGTCGTGCTGCCCGTCGGCATCGAACTGGTATGCCCGGTCGTAGCCCTGCTCCACGGCGTAGCGGAAGCCCAGCCTGAGCGCTCCGCCTATGCCGAGGTTGAAGGGAAGGCGAAGACATGTCGCTCCGGCCGCCCGGGCCACGATCGCCGTGCCGTCCGTTGAACCGTCGTCCACCACCACGATGTCGTGGTCAGGATTCTGACGGGCCAACCCGGCCAGCACCCCGGGTAGTGCATCGGCCTCGTTGAAGGCGGGAATGATCACCGCGGTGCGCACACCGCCACGGTACCGCCCGTTCCGGTTGCCTGATCCGACCGGCGATTGGTCCCGGTCAGTAGGCGTCGAAGTCCAGGAACTCGAACGACGTGAGGGTGAGGCCGTCGTCACCGATCGGGGACCCGTCACCGGTGGACAGGCGGTGGAAGACGAGCCCCAGTGGGCTGGGCTGAAGGCGCTTTGGCACACGGAGGCCTGAGAAGCGGATGCCCGGGTTGGCCCCCCAGTGGAGCACGAACGGGGTCCGGTGGTGCCTGGCCAGGGCCGCCGCCAGGGAACCAGACGGCAGGGGTCTACGGAGCGGGCGACGAGGTATCGCCTTCAGGAGGATTGCCACCCGGACCGGTCCCACCATTGTCGTGCAGCTCACCAGCACGACGTCCCTGCCGACGTGGAGGACATAGGTCGCTCCCGGTCGTGCCAGGCGCCACCGCAGGAGCTCCGCGCTCCAGATCGTGGCGTGGCCGCTGGATGGGCCCCCGGTCGGCTCGGGTAGGAGCTCGTCGAGTAGACCGCCCCCCAGCAGGGCGGGGTCCACAGGGACGGGGGAAAGCCGTTCACCACCGGGTCGGGGAGTCAGCAGCCGGGCAGGAAGTGACTCCAGGGCCGACCATCCCATCGTCTCCACCATCCGTGGCACGGACTGGGCATTTGCCACCCCGAGGATGCCGTCCAGCCCACCGGCGATTCCCGCCCGGTAGCTGTCCTCCACCGTCCGGCGGTACGTACCGCTTCCACGGGCGTCGGGATGGACGCAGAGGTCCACGCCGAGACCCAGGCGGATTTTCCTCCCGTCGGCCGACTGGAACCTGAGGGGGATCAGGGCGTAGTTGCCCACCTGTCGCCCATCGGCGTCCATCCGACCCACGGCTGCCGGACCCTCGGGGTTGCCGCGGTAGTACCACTCGAGGTGGCCGACGCCGATGGGGGGATCGAAGCCGAACACCTCGTTGAGTAGCGTGACGGTTGGATTGAGGTCCTCCACGACGACCTCAGCCGCCACGACGCCGGTCGACGATCAGGAGACCGACGGCGACTATCAGCAGCGTGGTGCCGAGCACCAGGCGGAACTGGGCCCTGCCCCCACATTCCAGGGTGGTGGGCGACATCGGGTCACCGGCCACCGGCCTGGGCGAGGTGTACACGTATGCGCTGGGAGCATCGCCGGCGAAGGCGCCGACCAGTGGAGTGCGGCAGTCGACCTCCGGAGTGGACTCGAAGGAGAATGGCGCTCCACCGGGGAGCGGTCGGGAGAACGGGGCCGTTGCGATCCAGATTCCCAGGACCATGACGACCACGGTGGTCCACCGGCGTCGTGGCGACCTCTGTCGGGTGGGGGACCGGTACATGGGTGGCCCAGCCTACCTGTGGCCTCCAGAGCGGTCCCTGCTGCACATGTACTCTCGATTCCCATGCTCCCGGTCCCCGATGTCGACGCCCGGCGGCACGGGTCCACGATGAACGCTCACGCTCTCGGCAGGTGGCTCGTCATGGCGGTCCTCCTGCTGGCGGCAGCCGCCTCCATCGCCGTGGTAGCCACCGGTGGTGAGGACCGACTCCTGGCCGTGAGTATCGGGGACAGCGTGGCGTTCGACGCCGACCCCGGCATCCGTGCCGCCCTGGAATCCACCGGAGGCATCCGGGTCGACACGCGTTCCTTCGGTGGTGTGGGGCTTCTGCAGCCGGGTTTCGACGGGTACCTCGACGAAGCGCTCCGGGACGGGCCGGACGTCGTCGTGGTGATGCTGGGCGGGTGGGACCTGGGCGAGATCCTCGCCGATCCGGATGCCTACGGTCGGCGTCTGGACCAGGTGGCCGATCGGATGCTCGACCGGGGGGCCACGGTTATCTGGCTGGGCATGCCGCCGACACCACCGTCGGAGGGCATCGAGGAGGCCCGTGACGTCGCCAACCGACAGTTCGAGGCGCTTGCGGGTCGCCGTGGGCGTGTCCTCTACCTGGACAGTGGGCAGGCCCTGGGAGGCCCGGACGGGGGCTTCACTCGCTTCCGGATCGGCTTGGCGGGCCTACCGGTCCAGGTGCGAAAGGTGCGCGGGGGTCGCGACGACGGTCATCTCTGTCCCGGGGGAGCGGCTCTCCTGGGAGACCTGGTGCTGGCGGCCCTTCGGGCCACGCTAGACGTAGCCGAGTCATCGGAGGGTTGGTGGAAGGGCGACTGGACGGGCGATGCCCGTTACGACGATCCGCCGGGAGGCTGTGAGGCTTCCACCGGTTGACCCGGCCGGGTCAGGCCCGGGTGGCGCCGGTCCAGGAGGGCGTCTACCGCCACGGCGGCGAGGATGACGAGGGATGTCTCGGCCGCGGTCCTGTAGCGGGTGTTGCCGAACGTGGTGGCTGCCGTGAATGTGGCGATCGGGATCCAGGCGGCCAGGACAAGGAGCGGCCCGCGGCGTCGACGGACGAGCTCCATGCCGGCTACCGCCAGCGGTATCAGGAGGGCGAACTGGGCCAGGCCGAGCAGGGATACGGACATAGAGCGTCGATCCACGTGGACGTCGCGGCGGAGTTGTCCGATGGGCTCGTATACGCCCCACATGCGACCCACCCGGGCCGGAACGACCACGGTCAGCAGGCGGGACCGGTTAGCGGCGATGTAATCGACGGCCCGCTGCCTCACGACCATGTCACGCTCGTACTCGCCCAGGATCTGGCCCTCCGGGCCGTAGGGCGGCGGGTTGCCGCATGAGATCTGCCAGTACCCGAGGTCCGGTCCGTAGTAGGTCGGATCGCAGTTGGCCTGGACGAGGACGGTGCCGATGCCGTTGGAGAGGAACACCGGAGCGTCGTACGTCGCGATGTTGCGTGCGAACCACGGCATGCAGATGGCCAGGGCGGCCACTCCGCAACAGGTGTAGCGAACGACTCTCTCGCGCCACGGGAGCGGTGACCGCACCAGCACGACGGCCGCCACCACCGGGAGGAAGAGGACCAGTTCGGCCCGGGTGAGCGCCGCCAGGCCGCCCACGACTCCGAGGACCACAGCGGCGCCACGGCTGGGATCCTTCCAGAAGCGGACGCCCACGAGCATGGTTGCCGTGGCCATGGCGATAGCAGCGGTCTCGGCCATCATCAGGCCGTCGTTCACCCAGATGAAGGCGTAGCCCGCGGTGGCGATGGCGGCCAGCAGGCCCACGCGCTCGGATCGGACCTCCCGCCCGAGTAGGCCCATCAGGACGATTGCGGGCGCCCCCAGCACGACGGATACCACCTGCTGTTGAAGGACGCTGGTGAAGCCCAGGAAGGCGAAGGCACCGAGAAGCATCGTCCACACCGGCGGATGTCCCGCGGACGGCTCGAGGTGGCCGATCGGTGTCTCCACGACCAGGTCGCCGGTTCCCAGGGGAATCACGTCGATGGCCCCGAAGTAGTGGCGGAAGGGCTCCGGGAAGCCCAGGCCGTCGGCGAAGAGGTTGGCCGCCAGGTGGTAGCCGGCTGCGTCGCCACTCAGGGGGTTGTCGGCGGCGATGAGGACAAGGTGCGCCAGGCGGACCAGCAGGCCCACGCAGGTGATCGTCGCCAGCCACCCATTGAAGGTCTCTGGGAGCCGGACCCTGTTCCTCCAGGTGTTCACCGCTGACGGAGTCGACCGTTGGCCCAACGTGCCACCGAGCCGAGCGCCGGCGGTCGGCTCGGGTCCACCACCGGAAGGTCGTCTCCGGCGAGTCCGGCCGCCACCTCGGTAAGCGGGGACGCCACCGGCTCCCCGAGGATCCGACCCAGCTGTCGTCCCATGCGCGAACGTCCCAACCAGGCGATGCGGCTGGCGAGGGTGCCGATGTGGTCGTGTGGGTGGAAGGCCTCGTCAGTGTCGAACTCCCACGGATGGCAGTAGGCCCACAGGGCCTCGTCCGAAGCGGCACGGCGCAGCCCGAACCGCCTCACGGCAACCGGAAGCAGTCGGAGGTAGGTGCCGCCCAGATAGGGGAGGTCGATCGGGCCGAGGCGCACCATCGGACAAGGGAATTCGATCGGACCGTCGGCCCACCGGAAGGGCCGGCGTGGCAGTCCGGGCCACCCGTAGAGGGGGCTGGGACCCGGAAGGACGCTGGAGGAGTAGGTGAAGCCGGCCTCGGCTATGAGGGGAACCGCCCACGAGGATGCCGGGACCAGCGACATCATCGGTGCTCGGTAGCCGGTTATCTCCTGTCCGGACAGGTCCTGCAGGAGTGTCCGCCCGCGTCGGATGTCGGCGAGGAAATCCTCAGGCTGCTGTGTCTGGATCGGGACGTGGGCCCAGGAGTGGAGGCCGATCTCGTGGCCGTCGCGGGCAGCGCGACGTACGAGTCTGGGCCGCCGTTCGGCCAGTTCGCCGACCACGAAGATGGACGCCCGGACCTTGGCGTCGGCCAGCATGTCCAGCACGAGGTCGGTCATGGCCACGACCCTCTCCGGAAGGTCGTGGTCCGGGCGGAGGTCCTCGACGTCGAGGGTGACGGTGACGGCGGGAGCCATCAGGAAAGCCTAAGTCCCGGCTCCAACGACCCTCGCCAGTCACGGAAACGGGCAATGGCGACCGCTGAGAGGAGCACGAGGACCACGTCGGTGGGAACCCGGTAGCGGGTGGCGCCCAGCGTGAGGGCAGCCACGACCGTCCCCATCAGCGGCACGGCCAGGAGTGGCAGAAGCGGCTGGCTGCGTCGTCGTAGCCAGGTTGCTCCGACCACCGCCAGTGGGACCGTGACGTAGAACTGCACCAGGCCGAGGACCGAGAGCCTGAACTCCCGGCCCTCCACGAGGATGTCAGCGCGGAGCTGCTGGATCGGGGCGTAGACCCCCCAGAACCGTCCCACACGCTTCGGAACGACGTGGCTGACGAGGCGTCCTGGATGGTCGGCCATGTACTCCAGGCCCCGCTGCCGGTACACGATGTCCCGCTCCGACTCGTCTCCCGGCGTGCCGTCGCTCCTGAGTGGTTGCGGGAGGCCGCACTCGAACTCCCACGACCCCTGCTTGTCCCCGTAGTAGGTGGCGTCACAGTTGGTCTGGGCCAGGAGGATTCCCAGGCCGTTGGACAGCAGGACCGGTTCCTCGAAGGCACGCAGGTTCCGAACCGTCCATGGCGCCAGCACCGCCCCGGCCACGAGGCCGATCGCCACATAGCGAATCAGTCGGCGTCGGGCGGCGATTCCGGGCGTCCACAGGACGGGCCAGGCCACGAGGGGCAGGACCACCAGCATCTCGGCTCGAACCAGGGCGGTCAGGCCGCCGACGAGGCCCAGCAGGAGGATCCATCGGGTGTCGGATGACCTGTGCGCCCGGATGGCACACCCCACCAGGAGGGCGGTTCCGGTGACCACCAGGGTCTCGGACATGAGCAGGCCGTCGCTCAGCCAGAGGCAGGCATGGACTGCGGCGAGGGCGGCGGCCACCAGGCCGGTCCGCGGCCCGTCGAGGGTCCGGCCGGTCCACCCGACGGCAGCCACCCCGAGTGCTCCGACGATCGCACCGAGCATCTGGTGGGCCGTCACGCCAGTGAGGCCCAGCATCGAGGAGAAGCCGAGGACCAGCACCCAGAGAGGTGGGTGGCCGGCGGTGGGCTCCACATGCCCGACGGGTAGCGCCGTGTTGGCGCTGGCCGTGATCGCTGAAGGGTCGGCGACGAACAGGAGCTCCTGGGCGCCACCGTGCAGGTACCGGTAGGGCTCGGTGAAGCCCAGGCCGTCGGCCAGCAGGTTCGCCGCCTCGTGGTAGTAGACGCCGTCACCCGAGAGGGGGTCGCCCCGCTCCACCAGCAGGACGTAGGCGACTCTCAGGACGAGGCCCAGAAGGACGATCAGGGCGAGGCGACGTGTGAAGTCGGGATCGCGTCGTGTCGCCTCCTCGTCGGTACGGAGGGAGCGGAACGGCACCGTCAAGCCCCGTCAGCCTCGGGCGTTCGGAGCTCCTCGTGGTAGTCCTCCTCCACGTTCACCTGCCAGATGTCGTGACGTGGTCCGCTGCCGTCGTCCAGCAGGTTCTCCACGGTGAGCATGGCGGTGTACATGGAGTGGTCCTGGTTGTTGTACCGGTGCATGCCGTTGC
>CAJWFS010000061.1 GCA_913030665.1 uncultured Acidimicrobiaceae bacterium | reverse complement strand
TGGCCCTGCTCAAGGGCGAGATAGACGCCGCCCAGGCGATGATCTACAACGAGTATGCCCAGATACTGGAGGCGACGAATCCGGCCACCGGTGCGCTCTACACCGCGGCCGACATGTCGGTCATCAACTGGAACGACGTCGGCACGGCGATGCTCCAGGACGCCATCTGGGCCGACGGCGCCCGTCTCGGCGACGCGGCCTACGCCGACATCACGACACGCTTCGTAGCAGCCTCGCTGGAGGGCTGGATGTACTGCCGCGACAACAGCGCCAAGTGCGTCGACATCGTGCTCGACAATGGTTCGGCCCTGGGTGCCTCGCACCAAGCCTGGCAGATGAACGAGATCAACGGCCTCATCTGGCCCTCGCCCGGCGGTGCCGGCGTGATGGACGCAGGTTCTTGGTCACAGACCATTGACGTGGCCACCAGTGAGGCCATCTTGGCCTCTGCACCGGACTCGGGTGCCTACACGACCGAGTACGCGGAGGCGGCCGTGGCGCTGTTGAGGGCCCGTGGCGTGGATACGACCGGCCAGAACTGGCGTCGGGTCGACGTAACCCTGAACCCCGGCGGCGAGTAGTCCCGGGAAGGGCGCGCTCCGTCACCCCCGACCCTCCGGGTACTCCGGGCGGTCCGACCCTGTAATCGGTCGGGCTGCCCGGTCCCGGTCGGGCCGGCAGGCCCATGCCGAGCCAGCGGTTCCGCACGGGTCAGTAGGCCTGTGCCGGGTGACCGGCCACGGTGCGTCCGAGCCGTGGGCGTCGGCACCAGAATGACCTGATGAGGGAGACCACCATCCGGGTTGCGGTGCTCCTCTTAGGTCTGGTCATGTTCGGCGTGGGGATCGGTGCCCTGTTCCTGGCCGACCTGGGAGTTGGCCCGTGGGACGTCCTGCACGATGCCCTGGCCGGCCTGCTCGACCGGCAGCCCGGCACCGTGATCGCGGGGCTGGGCCTGCTGCTGCTGGGACTGGTGGCGGTGGTCCGCCAGGCCATAGGACCGGCGACGGTGGCAAACGTGGTGATTATCGGCTCGACGGTGAACGTGTTGTTGGCGGTAGTGGAACCACCGTCCTCGATGGTGGTGCGGGTGGTCCTGGTCGGAGCGGCCCCCCTGACCGTCGCATTCGGCTCGATGCTCTACCTGGGGGCAGGCCTGGGGACCGGCGTGCGCGACGGGCTCATGACGGCGTTGGTCGACACCGGCCTCAGCATCCGGGCTGCCCGTACCTGCCTCGAGGTCACCGTCCTGGTCGGCGGAGGAGCACTCGGCGGGTCCTACGGCGTTGGGACCCTGGTGTTCGCCATGCTGGTCGGCCCGCTGTACCAGGTGTTCAGGCAGCGGGTCTGGGCCGGATATCCCGAGCCGGTCGGCTGGGTCTACCGCCGCGGTCCGAGCTGACGCATTTCCGGGCGGCCGGTTCCGGCCCGGGGGCTACGGTGAGGCCATGGCGAGGGTCGGGGTTCTCACCAGCGGCGGCGACTGTCCCGGCCTGAACGCAGTCATCCGAGCTGTGGTCCGTCGAGGTGAGCGCCACTGGGGCGATGACCTGGTCGGCTTCCACGACGGGTGGGCCGGGGTAATCGAGGGTCGCTGGCAGGCGCTGGACGTCGAGGCCATGCGCGGCTACCTGGCCAGGGGCGGCACCATGCTCGGTACCTCGCGGGTCCACCCCTGGATGACCGACGACGGCGTGGAGAGGGCCCGGGCGACTTTGCTCGACGTCGGGCTGGACGCCCTGATAGTCATCGGCGGTGAAGGCTCGCTGGCCACCGCGCACCGTGCCCATACCGAGGGCATCGTCCCTGTCGTCGGGGTGCCCAAGACCATCGACAACGACATCCCCTGCACCGAGCAGACCTTCGGGTTCGACACGGCGGTGTCGATCGCCACCGAGGCCATCGACAGGCTCCACACCACCGCCGAGTCCCATGACCGGGTAATGGTTGTGGAGGTGATGGGCCGTCACGTTGGCCACATCGCCACGTGGGCCGGGATCGCCGGTGGGGCCACGGTCACTCTGGTACCCGAGCACCCGTTCGACATCGCCGCCGTGGCCGACATCGTGAGGAAGCGCCACGAACGGGGTCGGTACGCCTCGATCGTTGTCGTCGCCGAGGGTGCCAGACCCGCACCCGGCACCATGGAACTGGCCGAACCCGAGGTGGACCGGTTCGGGCACAAGAGGCTGGGTGGCATCGGCATGGTCGTGGCCTCCGAGATCGAGCAACGCACCGGATACGAGACCCGGGTGACGGTCCTCGGCCACGTCCAGCGCGGGGGGAGCCCGACCGCCTACGACCGGGTGCTGTCCAGCCGCTATGGCGTGGCATCCATCGACGCCGTGCACGAGGGTGGGCTGGGCGACATGGTGGCGCTGCAGGCGGGTCTCATCACCTGTGTACCGCTGGCCGACGTCATGGGCCACCTGAAGACGGTCGACGACCGCCTCTGGGATGTTGCCAATGCCCTCTTCGAGGCCCGTCTGGACGGTCGGCCACCGGCCTCCGCCGACAGCGAGTCCGCTTCGCCGTAGGCCGCCCACGACACCTAGCGTCGTGCGGACCGCAGGAGGTCCGGACCCGGGCCACAGAGGGGTCCGGATGTCGTCCAAACAGGGGTTGCCACCGGTTGATCGCCGGGCGTGGATCGCCCTGAGCGTGTCGACGATGGCGGCGCTGCTCACGGTCATCGACGTCTCCATCGTGAACGTGGCGTTTCCGACGATCCGGAGGGAGCTTGGCGCATCGGAGGCGGGCCTCTCCTGGGTGCTCTCTGGCTATTCGATAGCCGTCGGCTCGTTCCTCTTGCTGGCCGGTCGCCTTGCCGACCAGAAGGGCAGGCGCAAGCTGTTCCAGATCGGGGTGGCGATCTTCGTGTCGGGGTCGTTCCTGTCCGGAGCCGCCCCCACCCCAGGGCTGTTGATTGCAGCACGCGTCCTGCAGGGCATCGGTGGATCGATACTCAGCCCGGCTTCCCTCGCGATGGTCTTACCGGACTTCCCGGCGGAACGGCGTTCGCTGGTCATCGGGATATGGGGCGCCTCGGCTGCCCTGGGTGCGGCCATCGGCCCCTCGATCGGCGCCGTCATCCTCGACCTGTTGACATGGCGCTGGGTGTTCCTGGTGAACGTGCCGATTGGGTTGGCCATCCTGATCGCCACCCCGAGGTTCGTAAGGGAGTCCAGGGACCCGGATGCCCGGGGTGGCTACGACCTGGTCGGTGTCCCGGCTGGAACCATTGGCGTGGCCATGTTGCTCCTGGCCGTGGTGCAGGGACAGGAATGGGGTTACGGCTCTGGTCGGACGATCGGCGTCGTGGTCGTCGGGTTGGTGCTCCTGGCGGTGCTGCTGAGACGGTCCACCACGCATCCGAACCCGCTGCTGGACCTCTCCCTGTTCAGGATCAGGTCCTTCTGGTCGGCAGCGGTGGGCCAGACCTTCTTCTCGTCTGCGTTCATCGCCGTGATTCTGTTCAACACGCTGACCCTCCAGGATCTCTGGGGCTGGTCGGCGCTGGCCGCCGGCTTCGGCGTCGTACCCGGCCCGGCGATGGCGGCGCTCATGGGTGGGCCGGTCGGATCCATGGCCGACCGGGTCGGCCACCGCACCCTGGTGGTGATCGGATGCCTGTCGGCCGGCTGCTGTCCGGCCTGGCTGTACTTCACCGTGACGATGGAGTCCTCGTGGGTGACCACCGTGCTGCCCGCCCAGATGTTCCTCTCTGTGGGCGTGGCGTGTTCGTTCGCCACGTTCGCCTCCCTGGGCCTGCGTGACGTCCCCAGCGCCCGGTTCGCCACGGCCAGCGCCGCACTGCGGACCGGATCATCGGTGGGCTTCGCTGCCGGCGTCTCGATCGCCATCACAGTGTTCACCGCCGGCCTGACCGACGGGCCGCTGGTCGCCTTCGACCGGGCGTGGACGTTCATGGCCTGCACGTTCCTGGCGGGAGCCCTGTTCTGTGCGCTGGCCTGCCCGGGCAAGCCGGACGGCTCGCCGGCCCTGCGCCGTGACAGCGGTCGGGTCAGGCGGCCGAGCCCAGCCTGACTGGCAGCACCTCACGCCCGCGGAGGATGATCCGGGCGTTGAAGGTCGGTTCGTCGGCGAGCACCAGGTCCGGGAAGCGCCGCACCAGTCGGGTTATGGAGATCTCGCCCTCCATGCGGGCAAGGGCCGCTCCCAGGCAGTGGTGTACGCCGCTGCCGAACGAGACGTGCCGGTTGGCGTCACCTCGGGTCACGTCCAGCTCGTCGGCGGTGCCACCCCAGAACCGGGGGTCCCGGTTGGCGCTGCCGAGGGCGGTCAGGACCATCTCGCCGGAGGGAATGACCTGGTCGGCCACCTCGACGTCGTGCATGACCCGGCGGCCGGAGGTCTGGACCGGGCTGTCGTAGCGAAGCAGCTCGTCGGCCACTGTCTCGTCCACGGACCCATCGGTCCGTACCAGCTCCAACTGCTCGGGGTGGCGGAGCAGGGCATGGATGCCGTTGCCGATCAGGTTGACGGTGGTCTCGTGTCCGGCCACGAAGAGAAGCGAGGTCATGGAGAGCAGTTCTGCTTCCGACATCCGGTCTCCCTCCTCCTCGGCCAGGACCAGCTCGGTCAGGAGGTCCGATGCAGGTTCGCGTCGCTTGGCGGCGATGGCGTCCCTGAGGTACCGGTCCATGTGGTCGCCGGCCTCGAGGGCCGCCGTCACCTGTTCGGGGGTGAGGTACGGCTCCAGCGTCTGGGTGAGGGCATGCGACCAGGCTCGGACCTGGGCCACGTCTGCGGACGGCAGCCCCAGCATGGCGTGGATCACGGCGAACGGGACGACGAAGGCATAGTCGGCGATGAGGTCGATCTCGTCACGACCGGAGAGCTCGTCTAGGAGGTCGTCCACGATGGCCGTGGTCTGTTCCCGCATCCGGCTGATGGCCCGGGGTGTGAAGGTGCGCTGCACCAGCTTGCGAAGGCGCGTGTGGTCGGGTGGGTCCAGTCCCAAGATGGAAGGGACACGTTCCATCTGCCGGTCGCGTAGCGGGAGCATGTGTTCCGGGGTGAGTTCCGAGGTCTCGAAGCGTTGCACCGAGGTGGCTGGGTCGCGCAGGATCTGGTTCACGTCCTCGTAGCGCGACACGATGAGAATGCCCATCGGGGTGCGGTGGACCGGGTCCTCGTCCCGGAGGCGCTCGTAGTGCGGGTACGGGTCGGTGAGGAAGTCCGGGTCGAACGGATTCCACGACGGAGCGGCCACCTGGCTGGTCATGGAGGGAACGCTACCGAGCGGGGTTCCGCCGGGACGAGGCGGGTTGGAGATCGTGGGTCAGAGGGCGTTGGCAGCCCGGTTGCCGGAGAGGATGGCGCCCTGGATGTATCCGGTCGTCGCGGCGTCGCCGATGACGTCCACATCGAGTCCGGTGGCTTCCCGGATCCGCTCGCCGAGGGATGCATCAGGCTGGATTCCACCGGCCAGGACCACCGTGTCGGCAACCGCCCTGTAGGTCCCATCACCCAGCCGGTACTCCACGTGGGTGGTGGTGATGCCTGTGACCGTCGCACCGGTCTGGAAGGCCACCCCGTGGCGGCGCGCTTCGTGAAGGGTCCGCCACCGTCGGGGGTGGGCCATCTCCGTCGCCAGGTCGTCACCCTCCTCCAGCACAGTTACCGCCCGGCCGCGCTCGGCCAGGAACTCGGCCAACTCGACCCCGACCAGGCCGCCGCCCACCACCACGATCCGGTGCCCGATGGGCATCCACCGCCTCGACAGCGACCTGACCCGGCCCATGTCGGCGGTCAGGCCCAGGGATCGGCCGAAGAAGAGGACGAGTCGGACCAGGGCACCCGGTCGTCGTTCGCCGAGGTCGCCCTCACCCGTGAGCAGGCTTCGGAGGTCGTCGCCGGAAAGGACGTGAGGGAGCTGCGCCCCCGGCACGTCCGGCCGGTTGCGCACGGCGCCGGTGGCGACGACAACGGCATCCGGGTGGAGGTCCGCCACTATCTCCGGGGTCGCCGTGGTTCCGGTCCTGACATCCACGTCGAGTTCGAGTAGCGACGCGACCAGGTAGCGGACCAGCTCGCCGTTCATAGGGGTGGTCAGCGAGGAGAAGAGCGCCGTGCCGCCCAACTGGCGGGACTTCTCCAGAACGGTCACGCGGTGGCCGCGTTCGGCGGCCACGCGGGCCGTCTCCATGCCGCCCGGCCCACCACCGACCACCACGACATGGCGACGGATGTCGGCGGGCCCGGTGGGCGACTCGTCGTAGTGCCCCAAGCGGGCGTTGACGGCGCATACCGGCTTCCCGGACCAGAAGTTCTGGGCGACACATACGAAGCAGTTGATGCACGGTCGCACCAGGTCGGGACGACCGGCAGAGAGCCGCATGGGCAGGTCGGGATCGGCCAGGAGTTGGCGACCCATGGCGACCAGGTCGGCGCCGCCCGTGGCCAGAATCCGCTCGCCGTCATCGGGACCGATGCGGCCCACGGCTATGACCGGTACCTCCACGGCCGCCTTCACCGTCCGCGCTAGGTCCTCGTACTGGCATTCCAGCCAGGGAAGGGGCCCATCGGTGAAACCCGGGCCGCCGGCCGTCGTGGAGTAGGCGGTCACGTGGATGGCGTCGGCCCCAGCTCTGACGGCCAGGGCGGCGTAGTGGGCGGCCAGTTCCGGGGTGATGCCGTCGGTCATGGCATAGTCCCGACCGTCCAGACGGACCAGGATCGTGAAGTCGGGCCCGCACCGCTGGCGGATGGCTGACACCACGTCCGTGAGGAGGTGGGCCCGGTGCTGGGTGGATCCCCCGAACCGGTCGGTGCGGCGGTTCCAGGCGGGTGACAGGAACGTCGCCAGGAGGTACCCGTGGCCGGCGTGTACTTCCACGCCGTCCATTCCGGCGGCCTGGACACGGGCCGAGGCGTCGGCGAACCGTTCGATCACCTGGTTCAGCGCCTCGGCCGAGGCCTCCTCGTATGTGGGCATCTTGCCGCCGGTCAGCGTCGCCATTCCCATGAGCTCGTCCATGGTCGTGTCGACCGTGATCTCGGAAACGTCCACCTCCGGAACAGGCAGGCTCGGGACCAGCGAGGGCCGACCCTCGGCGGTGTCCACGCCGGAGATCCGTCCGTGGTGGTTCACCTGGACGACCATCCGGGCGCCGTGGACGTGGATGGCGCAGGCCAGTCGGGCCAGCCCGTCGATCACGCCGTCGTGTGACAGCGCCGGTTGGTGGCGGGACGTAGCTCCGTGGGGGTACGCCACGGCCGACGTCTCCAGGATCAGGAGGCCCGCCCCGCCCCGGGCCCGTTCCTCGTAGTGGGCGATGGTCTCGTCGGTGACCAGGCCGTCGTCGCAGTTGTTCTGGTCCATCGCCGGTAGGACGATGCGGTTGCGGAGTTCCAGTGTCCCCACCCGGATGGGAGAGAGCAGGTGGGGGTGGGAGCCGTGCGGCACGTTGGGGATCCTGCCCTACGGCGGGGGCCCGCTACCAGCCCGGGCCTAAACGAGCTTCTGCAGTGCCTTCTGGCGCCAGTCCTCCGTGGATTCCACGGCGTTGAACGTGAAGCAGTGGATTCCGACGATGTCCAGTTCTTCGGCCACTCCTGAGAGCGGACCGATGAGCCTGCTCGGGTTGTAGCCACCCGGCGAGAGGAGGCGCATCACCGACGTCGAGTTCTTCTTCAGGTACCGGGCCGAGTGTCCGATGCCCAGTCGGATCGAGATGGTCAGCAGCCTGGTCCGGTCGATCGCCCCGGGTACGCCAAGGTGGCAGGGAAGGTCCATGCCGGCGTCACGTCGGCCCTTCAGCCAGTCGGCGATCGTCGTGGCGTCGAAGCACATCTGGGTGGCCATGTAGCCCTCGAGGCCTGCCTCCCGGATCATCTCCTGCTTCTCGACCAGGCCGGCTATGAGTGCCTGGTCCGGGATGGTCGAGTGTCCGTCCGGGTACGACCCGACACCGACAGCGTCGATCTCGGGTCGACGGTCCAGGAACGACCGGAGGAATCCGGCCGTGTCGGTGAACGGTCCCCGAGGTTCGGCATCACCACCGATGCAGAACACCTTCCTGATGCCGAGTTCGTTGATCCTCCGGACGATGCGCTCGACGTGCTCTTCGTTCTCCACCATCCGGGCGGCGAGGTGTGGGATGACGGTGAAGCCCTGACTGCTGTAATGGGCGCAGAGGTCGATCGTGTCGTCGATGGTCTTGGCCGGTGAGCAGGTCACCGACACGGTGGACCCGTCAGGCAGGAACATGGACTGGTCGGCGAGGTTCTTGAGCGGTATCAGCTCGTAGGTCATGCCCT
>CAJWFS010000060.1 GCA_913030665.1 uncultured Acidimicrobiaceae bacterium | reverse complement strand
GACCCGGTGGTGGTCGGAGCAGACGTGACAGATGGAGCGACCGTGCCGATTCGCACCATGGCGACGCGATTGTCCGTGACGACCAGCTCCGGTGAACTGCAGGCCGACGAGGTCGCCAACAGGAACGCCACCAGCAGCACGGGGGCGTGAGGTATCCCCTTGTGTTCCATTCAGGCCACCGGCGAGGGTCTAAGCGCCACCACGCCGGATGGCACCGGAGTCAGGAGGGGAGGCCAGAAGGCAGGCAGCGGAGATGGGAGCACTCCGCCGCGGTCAAGCATGGCGACCAGCACGCAGGCCAGGGCCCGGGTGTCGTCGAGGGCCTGGTGTGCGTCGACGAGAGGAACGCCCAGCGCTTCGGACAGCCGGGCCAGGCGCCCCGGGTAGCCGAGCTGGCGGGCCATCTGGAGGGTGTCCACGGCGTCCAGGTCAAGCGACCCGAGCCCGGAACGGTTCCACTCGGCTCGCAGGAAGCCGACGTCGAATCTGGCGTTGTGGGCCACTGGAACGCAGCCGGACAACTCGTGTGCGAGGTCGCCGGCGATGGCTCCGAACCCGGGCGCTTCAGCCAGCCATGGCCGCCTGATGCCGTGTATGTCGATGCGGCCCAGGTCCGTGTCGCCGGCGTCGACGAGGGTGGTCCACTCCCCTACAACCGTTCCGTCCCGTTGGATCCGGACCACGGCAACCTCGATGACCCGCCCGCCATCAGGGTCCAGTCCTGTCGTCTCCACGTCGAAGCAGGCGAATGTGGGCACGCGCCGACGGTAGCCGCCGGGTACGTCCGTCGGGATCCCCCGGCCGTACGCTTCTCCGGTGGAGCACACGCCGCTAACGGCCATGGATGCCGGAGAGCGCGAGCAACTCCAGCGGCGAACGCTACGAACCCTCATGGGGGGCCTCATCCCAGCGGGAGCGGGCATGACCGGCGCCTACAGCGCTTCGGCCATCCTCGGCGAGGAGCTCTCCGGCAGCGAGACCCTGGGAGGCCTAGCGGCGGCCGGGATGACGATCGGCACCGCTCTTGCCGCCATTCCACTGGCCAGGCTGATGGCCGCCAGGGGACGCCGCCCTGGTATGGCTGTCGGATACCTGCTGGGCATGGCTGGTGCGACGGCCTGCGTAGTGGCCACTATCGGCGGCTGGTACCTACTCCTGGTGCCTGGGATGGCCGGCATCGGAATCGGACAGGCGGCCAACCTGGCGGCCCGGTTCGCCGCAGCCGACATGGCTCCGGAGGCAGGCCGCGCCATAGGAACACTTGTATGGGCCTCCACCGTCGGCGCCGTTCTCGGGCCGATGCTCGCCTTCGGACCGGCCAAGTCAGCGGCCCGTTTCATCGGTCTCCAGGAACTGGCTGGGCCCTACCTCCTCTCGGTCATCTTGTTCGGTGTGGCTGCCTTCGTGGTCCTGAGGTACCTGCGACCCGATCCGCTGGTGATGTCCGGTGGTGTCGGAAATACCGCCGAGCGTCCGCTCCTGCGGTCCTTCATCCGCCCGCTGGTAACGACGCCAGGCGGCCGACTTGCCGTGGGTTCCATGGTGGCCGGGCATGTCGTCATGGTCGGCATCATGACGATGACCCCACTGCACCTCCGGAGCGGTGGCCACGCCCTGGAGGTCGTCGGCTTCGTCATCTCACTGCACATCATTGGCATGTACGCCCTCTCACCGCTGGTGGGCGGGGCTGCGGACCGATTCGGCGCCCGGACCGTCATCGCTGCCGGCGGAGTCCTCCTAGCATTGGGGGCTGGTTTTGCGGCGGGCGCTGAGGCCAGCGACTCCCGGGGTGTCTACCTGGGCCTCTTCCTCATCGGGTTGGGCTGGTGCTGCGGCCTCGTAGCCGGTTCGGCCCTGCTGGTCCGAACCTTCGATGGTCCCAACCGTGTCGGGATCCAGGGCCTGGCCGACCTTTGCATGACCGCCTCCGGTGGCCTGGCTGGCCTGGGATCGGGTTTCATGGTCGCCGTGGCCGGCTTCCAGAACCTCGCCCGAATCGGCGTGGTGGTGGGCCTGGTCCCGACGGTTGTGGTCGCCATCATGCTGGTATCCGGGCGCCGTGAGGGCCGGCCCCAGCCTGCCTGAGGGCACCTGCACCTTCGCCCGCAGGCCCACCGGGACTACGATCGCCGTCTCGGACTCGAGGGGGAACCATGCCGGGACCGCTCCACGGATACCGGATAGTCGACCTTTCCCAGATCGTCAGCGGGCCCATGGCCACCATGCTGCTCTCCGACCAGGGCGCCGATGTCGTGAAGGTCGAGCCGGTCGACGGCCAGGACGTCCTGCGGCGACCGACCTTCGCCAGAGGAGGATTCTCGGCCTTCTTCCTCAACAACAACCGTGGGAAGCGTTCCCTGGCGGTCGACCTGCACCGGGCAGAGGGACGGCAGGTGATCCTGGACCTCGTGGCGACCGCCGACGTGTTCGTCCAGAACTTCCGGCCCGGCGTCTGCGAGAGGATGGGAATCGGCTACGAGGACCTGCGGGCGGTGAACCCGGACCTGGTCTACGTGTCGATCAGCGGCTTCGGTCCGACCGGCCCCTACGCCGACAGGCCGATCCTGGATCCGGTCATCCAGGGGCTCACCGGGATGGTCGCCTACCAGGTGAACCCCGACATCCCCTTCCCCGACCTCGTCCGCAACATCGTCTCAGACAAGAGCACGGCTCTCACGGTCGCCCAGGCGGTCACCGTCGCCCTGCTGGCGCGTGAGAGGGGAGCCGGGGGCCAGCACGTGGAGATACCGATGCTGGACGCCACCCTGTTCTTCTTCTGGTCCGATGCGATGGTCGACCTCACGATGGTCGGCGACGGTGTCACCCCTGGCCTGACGTTGGCCGAGGTGTACCGGCTGACGGAATGCCTGGACGGCAAGATCATCTACTTTGCTGCATCCACGGCGCACATCCACGGCGTGAGCAGGGCCGTCGGCCATCCGGAGTGGTGTGAGGATCCCAGGTACGACCTGGACGGCTTCGCCGAGGACCCCCAGAACCTCCTGGACTACGGCCAGATGACAGCCGAGGCCTTCGCCTCGATGTCGGTCGCCGACGCCCTCGCCGGCCTGCTCGAGGGAGACGTACCCAGCGGACCGATCCTGGAGAGGGAGGAGGTCCTGGCCGACCCCCAGGTAGTCCACAACGAATCGATCGTGACCTGGGAGCATCCGGAGGCCGGCACGGTCCGCCAGGCTCGCCCTGCAGCCCGGTTCTCGGAGACGCCGGTCGAGATGCGACTGCGGGCATCCTCCAAGGGACAGGACTCTGACGAGATCCTGACCGGAATAGGGCGAACCGACGAGGAGATACGGGCACTGCGCGCCGGAGGCATCGTGGTCTGAGCCACTGCTTAGCGGCGCTCCATGACACTGATTCCGAGGACACGCCTGTGTCCACGGCGACCGGAGCGCCCTGGTTCCGGGATCAGAAGGCGAAGTAGATGAACGGGGCCACGCCGTCAGGGCCAAGGGCGTCGAACAACAGGATTGACAGTGTGATCCCTGCTGCCTGGACCACCACAGGAAGGCTTCCCGCCTTTTCCCAGAGGCCGTCGAGGCGGCCCGGCCTGACCACCTGGGTGAGGAGTCCCACGAGGAGGAGCAGGCCCACCCCGCTGGACAGGTCGGGAACCGATGCCCATGACCCGCCCAGCGCAGCGAACACTTCCAGTGCACGTTCCACATCGACCGAGCGGAAGAACACCCAGGCGGCGCACACGAGGTGGAAGGTCACCAGCGATCGGAGCAGGCGAGCAACCCCGCCGGGTTCCTCAGACAGCCACCGTTCCGTGATCCAACGTTCGATGACCAGGCCGATTCCGTGGATCGCGCCCCAGAGGATGAACGTCCAGCCGGCTCCATGCCAGAGGCCGCCGAGGAGCATGGTGGCCATCAGGTTGCGTGCCGTGCGGGCCCTCCCCCGCCTGTTGCCGCCGAGGCCGATGTACAGGTAGTCGCGCAACCAGGAGGACAGGCTGATGTGCCAGCGCCGCCAGAAGTCGCTGAGGCTGAGCGCCCGGTAGGGCTGGTCGAAGTTCACCGGGAATCGGAACCCCAGGAGCAGGGCGATCCCGATGGCGATGTCGCTGTAGCCGCTGAAGTCACCGTAGATCTGGAGTGCGTATCCGTAGACGGCCAGCAGGGTCTCGAGGCCGGTGGCCCCGCCGGGATCGGCGAAGACGCCGTCGACCAGGCTGCTCGCCAGGACGTCAGCCAGGACCATTTTCTTGAAGAGGCCACCCAGGATCAGGCGTATGGCGCGGGTCGTGTCGATCGGTGAGCGGTCGTTGGTGGCCAGCTGTGAAAGGAAGTCCCTGGCCCGCACAATCGGACCGGCCACCAGCTGCGGGAAGAAGCCCACGAACAGGGCGAAGTCGAGGAGGCTGTCCGTCGGTTCCAGGACGCGTCGGTGGACGTCGATGGAGTAGGACATCGTCTGGAACGTGTAGAAGCTGATGCCGACCGGGAGGATTATCCCGAGGGGTCCTGCCGACACCTCCATTCCCAGGTCGCCGAGCATTCCCACGAAGGAGTCCACGAAGAAGCCCGCGTACTTGAAGAACCCCAGCATCGAGAGGTTCGTGCCGAGGCTGATCCACAGGTAGAGGCGACGTCGGCCCGGGTCTGAGGAGGCGTGGATGGCGCGACCGGCCAGGAAGTCCACGATCGTGGAGATCCAGATCAGGGACAGGAACCGCCAGTCCCACCACCCGTAGAAGGCGTAGCTGGCCAACAGCATCGTCGCCTTCCAGGCCGTCGGCCGGTGAAGCAGCACCGTGTGTACCGCCAATACGAGTGTCATGAAGACAGCGAATGTGATCGTCGGGAACAGCATGGGTGGAGACGAGTCTGCCACCGGAGAACCCCCGGCCCGGGCTGTGGCGAGGCGGCCGGTACGATTCGGCCGCCATGTCCGATGACCGGCGCCGCCTGGCGAACCGCCCCGCCCTGCCCCACGGGGACCTGCAGGAGTTGATCTCCGGCTCGGGTATCCGACGGGTCCACGTGCTGGCCTGGAGGGACCTTGACGACCCGGAGGCCGGAGGCTCCGAGCTTCACGCCCACGAAGTTATGAAGCGCTGGTCGACTGCCGGCCTGGAGGTGGTACTGCGTACCTCGGCGGTGGCCGGCATGCCCGAACGGTTGGCCCGCGATGGCTACGCGGTGGTCAGGAAGTCAGGCAGGTACCGGGTCTTTCCCGGGAGCGTCTTCGAGGAGTTGGCCAGACGTCACGGGCGGCGGGACGCCCTGGTGGAGGTCTGGAACGGCGTGCCCTTCCTCACCCCCATCTGGGGTCGGGGTCCGCGGATGGTCATCCAGCACCATGACCACAGCGCCATGTGGCCCCTCGTCCTCTCCCCCACCCTGGCCCGATTGGGATCCCTGCTGGAACGTCGACTGGCTCCGCCGTTCTACCGATCCACGCCCGTCGTGACCCTCTCACGCTCCTCGGCCGAAGGTCTGGTAGCCGGGCTTGGCCACCGGCGCGACCTGGTTCACGTCGTCGAACCGGGAATCCACCACCGCTACGTGCCGGGGGGCACTCCTGAACAGCCACCGCTGGTCCTCAGCGTGGGCCGCCTCATGCCGTCCAAGCGCGTAGACGCACTCATCAGGTCCTACGCGGAGGCGCTCCGGTCCGTTCAGGGGCTCCGCCTGGAGATCATCGGTGAGGGTCCGGAAGAGCACGCCCTGCGTCGACTGGCGGCGGAGCTGGGGATCGCCTCATCGGTAGCGTTCTGCGGCCGAGTTACAGACGATGCCCTCTTGGACGCCTATCGGAGGGCGACTCTCGTCGCGAGCGCGTCGATCAGCGAGGGCTGGGGGATGACGATTACCGAGGCGGCGGCGTGTGGTACCCCGGCCGTGGTCAGCGACGTAGCCGGACACCGCGACGCCGTCCTGGACGGCCGGTCCGGCTTGCTCGTGGCTGAGCCATCGGACATGGCGGCCGGGCTGGTGGCGGTTGCCGGCGACCAGGGGCATCGAGCCGCTCTGTCGGCAGGAGCCGTTGCGTTCGCGACACGCTTCGACTGGGACCGAACGGCCACCGAGGCGTTCCGGGTGCTTGCGTCCACGGTCCCGGGCCGATGAGGAGAGGGGCCGGCACGCTTGGACGAGGCCGGGTACAGACCCTGGTGCTGGCGGCGACGGCGTACCTGCCCCTCCTGGCCAATGACGTGGGTCGCGTGGCCGCCGACACGAAGGCCTACCTGTACCTCGATCCTGGACGGCTCCTTGCACGTGCTTCCTACATGTGGCAGCCCGAGGTGGCGATGGGAACGGTCACCCACCAGAACATCGGCTACCTGTGGCCGGTGGGCCCGTTCTTCTGGTTGGGAGAGGCCATCGGCCTGCCCGACTGGATCACGCAGCGGCTCTGGTTGGGTTCCGTGCTTTTGGCCGCCGGCCTCGGAATGCGTTGGTTCCTGCGAACGCTCGGCTGGCGCGGTGCCGCTCTGCTCGTCTCGTCGTTGGCCTACATGCTCAGCCCCTACCTCCTCAACTACGCGGACCGGCACTCGGTGATCCTGCTTCCGTGGGCCGGCCTGCCGTGGCTGATGGGCCTTACGGTGAGGGCGCTCCGGACGCCCGGCTGGCGCCATGCCGCGGTCTTCGGACTCGTCACGCTGACGGTAGGCGGCGTGAACGCCAGCTCACTGCTGCTGGTCGGCATCGGGCCGGTGGCATGGCTGGTGTGGTGCGCGATGGAGGGCTCGGCGCCATGGAAACGGGTGTTGGGAACAGCGGCACGGATCGGGGCGGCGTTCGCCGCCACCGGAATCTGGTGGATGGTCGGCCTCGCCATCCAGGACCGGTACGGGCTTCCGACGCTGCACCTAACCGAGAATTACAAAGTTGTTTCGGATGCCGCCACCGCGCCCGAGCTGTTCAGGGGTCTCGGCTACTGGTACTTCTACGGACAGGGGCGTCTCGGAGCATGGATCGAGCCGGCCACCTCCTATACGCGGTGGGCCCTGCCGCTGTCCTTCGCCCTGCCGCTCCTAGCGCTGCTGGCGGCGGCGGTCGTGCGTTTCCGACACCGAGGCCATGCCCTGATGCTGATTGTGCTGGGTCTCCTGGTTGGGATAGGCGCCCACCCCTACGACGGTCCCTCGCCGCTGGGCCGCCTCTTCCGGGAACTCACCCTGACGGATGCGGGCCTGGCCTTGCGGAGTACCCCCAGGGCGCTCCCCTTGTCAATCCTCGGCACCTCGATGCTCTTGGGAGCCGGTGTGGCTGCGATGGCGCGCTGGCGTCCCCGCTGGGAGCAGCCCGTCGCAGCGTTGCTCTGCGTCCTCGTGGTAGCGAACCTCTCGCCTCTCTGGCAGGGGGAGATCCTGGGCAGCCTCGTCCAAAGGCCCGAGGACGTCCCCGGCTACTGGCACGAGGCTGCCGGGTACCTCGAAGCCGGCAGCCCGGGGACACGCGTCCTGGAGTTACCCGGGTCCGACTTCGCCGCCTACCGCTGGGGCAACTCAGGTGATCCAGTGCTCCCGGGCCTAATGGACCGTCCCTACGTGGCACGGGAACTGATCCCCCAGGGTTCGCCGGCCTCGGCCGCCCTGCTTGTGGCCCTGGACACAGAGGTCCAGGAGGGCCGGCTGGACCCGGACGGCCTCGCCCCGCTGGCGCGCCTGATGGGGGTGGGCGACGTCGTGCTTCGGTCGGACCTCCAGTTCGAGCGTTTCCGCACGCCCCGACCGGACGACCTTTGGGCGGACCTGCGTGACGCACCCGGTTTCGGACCCGCTGTCTCCTTTGGCACTCCTGCAGCCAACGTGGCGGGCCCGGAGAGGCCGCTGCTGGACCAGCACACGCTCTCCAGGCCGATCGGATCCCAGCACCCGGCGCCAGCCATCATCCTTCCCGTAGTGGATGCCCAGCCGATCCTGCGGATCGCAGATCCCGCCAGGAGCATCGTGCTATCCGGTGATGCAGACGGCCTCGTGGCCGCAGCGGGCGAGGGCCTCCTCGAGGCCGGGAGACCCGTCCTGTTCAGCGCTTCCATCCTGGACGACCCCGAACTTCGGGCAGCATCGCTGGGGAGCAACGCCCGTCTGGTCATCACCGACACGAACCGCCTGCAGGGACGGCGGTGGGGCACCATCAGGGAGACAACCGGCTACACGGAGCGTTGGGACGAGGATGCGGACGGGGGCGACCTCTCAGACCAGCGCCTCGACGTGTTGCCCGTGCGGACCGGGACGCTAACCGTGGCACGTCAGACCGGCATCCGCGTCGACGCCTCGGGCTATGGCAACCCGGTGACCTTCACGGCGGGTGATCGTCCCTTCCATGCTGTCGACGGCCGGTTGGACACTGCCTGGATGGTCGGTGCGTTCGACGAGGTGGTCGGCGAACACCTCACCCTGACGCTCGACGAGCCTG
>CAJWFS010000059.1 GCA_913030665.1 uncultured Acidimicrobiaceae bacterium | reverse complement strand
CGGACCAGGTTGCCCACGTCGGTCACCCAGACCTTGCCGTCACCGATCTTCTCGGTGCGGGCTGCGGCCACGATGGCATCCACCACGCGGTCGGCCAGGTCGTCGTCGACCACGACCTCGACACGGGTCTTCGGCGTGAACAGGACCTTGTACTCGGTCCCCCGGTAGGTCTCGCTGTGACCACCCTGGCGGCCGAACCCCTGCACCTCGCTCACCGTCATTCCCTGCACCCCGAGCGTGGCCAGGCCGTCCTTCACGTCGTCGAGCTTGAAGGGCTTGATTACCGCCGTTACCAACTTCATTTCCCGCCTCCGGTAGGTGATTCGTCAGCCCCGCTGTCGGCGCCAATGATTGATACAAATCATGGCTTGTACCATTAAAGATGGCAAGTATTTGGCACTTAATTACACTTACTGCCTATTTGTATCAGTACGATACTCAATCACCCCACTAAACTGACCGCCATGCCCACACCATCGATCGCCGAGTTCACCGATGCCTCGGGACGTCGTCGTCGCCTGGTGGTGCGGCTGGATCCGACGGCCGCCGTTCCCCTCTACGAACAGCTCCGAGCCCAGGTCTCGGTCATGGTCGCCGTCGGACACCTCGAGCCGGGATGCAGGCTTCCCACGGTCCGCCACCTTGCCGAAACGCTAGGACTCGCCCCCGGCACCGTTGCCAGGGCCTACGGCGAGCTGGAACGCGACGGGACCCTGGTCGGACAGGGCAGACGCGGCACCTTCGTGTCCGCAGAACCACCGCACTCGGAGCCACTGCGCCAGCGCCGGGAACGACTCGCCGGCGCTGCGGACCGGTTTGCGTTCGAACTGCGACAACTCGGAGTGGACGCCGACGAATCCCACCGACTCCTGGGCGAGGCCCTCACCCGTACCGCTGCCGACGAGGCAGGCATCGGAGCATCGGCGAACTGACCTTCGGAGCCGGGCCCCTCCCGTAACCGGGCAAACCCGCGGCGTGGCCGCAGGAATCCGACCTGCCGACCGGTCAGGTCGGGTCAGCCCCCGCTGCCGAACACCGGAGCCGGGTCTGGGGCATCCCGGATGGAACGGTGTACCGCCTCGCCCACCTCGGCCACGTTGAAGCGGCGATCCCCGACAGAGGCCACCGGACCGTGCTGCCACCCGTCGCAGACGTTCAGGCTCCCGCCCGAAGCCTCGAACACCCGGCCGGTCACGTCACAGTCGGCACTTCCCAACCAGACCATCAGCGGCGAGACGTTGGCAGGGTCCTTGTCGTCCCACCCGTCCGGCGCCTCCGACTCGTAGAAGACACCCTCGGTCATGCGGGTACGGGCGTCAGGTGCCACGCCGTTCACTAGCACGCCGTACCGACCCCACTCAGCCGCCGCCTGTACCACCAGCAGGGCGATACCCGCCTTGGCCGCTGCGTAGTTCCCCTGCCCGATGCTTCCCATCAGGCCGGCGCCGGAGGAGGTCATCACGACACGCGCATCCACCTCGACCCCGGCCTTGGAGAGGTCCCTCCAGTGGGCGATGGCATGGCGGGCCGGAGCGAAGTGCCCCTTCAGGTGCACACGCGTGACCGAGTCCCACTCCTCCTCGCTCATGTTGGCCAGCATCCGGTCCCGCAGAAAACCGGCATTGCAGACCAGCGTGTCCACGCGCCCGAAGGCATCGATCGCCTGGGCCACCATGGCTTCAGCCTCTCCCCAGTCCGCCACGTCGGCGCCGTTGGCGACAGCTTCGCCTCCCATCGACCGGATCTCTGCGACCACCTCGTGGGCAGGTCCTCCGGCCGGACCCTCGCCGTCCCGGGAGACGCCCAGGTCGTTCACGACGACCTTCGCCCCCTCCGCCGCGAATGCCATGGCATGAGCCCTTCCAAGACCCCGACCCGCACCGGTCACGATCACGACCCGTCCCTCGCAACTACTCATCAACCCGACCGCTCCTGCCTCGTCCATACGAAGATCCGTCACCAACCCTAGGGAACGCCATGAACGGGGCGGCCACCGGACCATGGCGACCTGACGTCACTGCTCAACCGGCGACCCGCACTTCACCGACGTACACGCCGGAGTGGTTCACGAGTCGCGACAGGACCGGATCCGGGAGGCGGCCGCAGCGGGCCAGGATCCACTCCACCGCCACCTCGGCCGCCCGAGCAGCGCCGTCGCGGACCTTCAGGGCCAACCCGATGCCATCAGCCGGGACCACGGCACAAAAGACGCCTTCGGCGCCAGCCTTGACCACCGTCGCACCTGTGGCAGCCCCGATGAGGCGCGTGCAGGCCCGGGCGCTACCGGCCACGAGGAACGGCTCGCTCCGCATCGCCGATAGCAGGCGGTGGGCAGATGAGTCGACAGGTTCGGCTCCGATGGTCGCCCATCCCGAGGCCAGTCGGTCCAGGGGCATCGACCAGACCGGAATACCGCAGCCATCCACTCCAGGACGGGCGGCCGCCAGGTCCACGCCGCAGGTCCGTTCGATCCACGGGGTGACGTGGTCCGCCTGGAGCCGGTGGCCAGGGTCCAGGTAGCCGTCGAGCGGCAGGCCCAGGTGGCACAGGACCGTCAGGAACCCCGTGTGCTTTCCCGAGCAGTTGTTGTGTACCGCCGTGGCCTCGCCACCGGCGGCGGCCAGGACGGCTGCGGCCGGGGCGGAGCTGGGAACCTGTGCCCCGCAAGCGAGGGCGGAAGAGTCCACGCCCAGCCGTGCCAACCACCCTGCGACGGCATCCACGTGGCGCTGCTCGCCTCCATGGCTGGCACACGCCAGGGCCAACTCGACATCGGTGAGGCCGAAGGCGTCGGCGGCGCCGGTGGAGACCAGCGGCAGGGCCTGGATCGGCTTGATGGCCGATCGGGGCATGACCGGGCGGGTGGCGTCACCCCATGCCTCCACGATCCGGCCGGACGTATCGACGAGGACGACGTCCACCTCGTGAAGACTCTCGGCCCGCCCGCCGCGGGTCACCTCCACGAGGAGCGGCCCACTCATGCCGGGTTCACCCTCTGATGGCCTCCACGGAGTCGATCATGGCAGCACCTGCGCCCCGGGATCCATGCACCAGGGCATGCAACCGGTCGATGGTGCGGCTGGCCGTCGTCTCGAAGAGGGCAGGCACCACCGCATGGACAGCGGCAGCCAGTGCCGCCCCTGCCAGCAGGCCCGAGGTCGAGAGCGCTAAACGGGCGTGCTCCGCCCAGGACTCGCCGACGGAGGCCGGGTGTTCGGTGAAGACATCGATGATCGCCATGAACAGATCGTACGCAGATCCAAACAACTGCATCCTGCGTTCTCGCTCTCGCTCCAACCATTTTTGCATTGATCACGCTCTTTACTATCTATTTATGCACTATTCTCTCTTCATGGATGAGATCGATCGGGATCTGCTGCGCCTGCTCCAAGAGGACGGGGCGCTCTCGGCGAGCGAGTTGGGCGAAGCCGTAGGGCTGGCAGGCACCTCCTGCTGGCGACGGGTCCAGCGGCTCCAACAGCGGGGGGTGATCACCCGGAGGGTGGCCCTGGTGGATCCGGCAGCGGTCAACCTCAGCGTGGCCGCCCTGGTCGAGATACGGACCAACGACCATTCGGCGGCCTGGCTGGACCGCTTCACAACCGGAATCAGCGAGTTCCCAGAAATCGTCGCCGCCTGGCGCACCAGCGGCGAGGTCGACTACATGCTCCGGGTGCTGGTTCCGGACATCGCAACCTACGACGCCTTCTACAAGCGGCTCATCCGCCGCGTGGACCTGTTCGACGTCCGCACGATCTTCGTGATGGAGGAGCTCAAGTCCACCACGGCGGTTCCGCTGGACTACGTCTTCGGGGACCGAACCCCGGGAGTCCGCCAGTCGCTCAGCGGGTGACCCCGACCACGGCACCGGAGGTGGCCTGCACGAGGTCCCTGGGCTTCACAGGAAACACCGAGTTGGGAGTCCCGGCGGCCGCCCAGACCTCGTCGAAGTCCATGAGGTGTGGGTCCACCACGGTCCGGAGTGGAACGATGTGACCGAGCGGTGGGGTCCCACCGATGGCGAACCCCGTGGCGGCCCGCACCTCACTGGCTCCAGCGATCCGTATCTCGGTGCCCAGGTAGCTGGCCAGGCGCTCCTCGTCCACCCGCCGGCCCCCGGAACAGAGGACCAGCACCGGTCTGACGTCCGCCATGAACACCAGCGACTTGACGATCTGGTCGACGTGGCAACCCACGGCCGCCGCCGCATCGGCCGCTGTCCGGGTTCCCTCGGGATAGCTGCGCACCTCCACCTGGAGGCCGGAGGCCTCGGCCTCCTCGGTGAACCTGGCGATGGCATCGGAACGACGACCCATGCTCGATCGACTCCTCGGTTCAGGGTGGGATTCCGCGCTCGACGATCAAGTCGTCAACCCGGACGAACGCTCATGGTGGATCCTAGGCTGCCTCCGGCCGATCAACCCAGTCCGGTGGCCGTTCCGGAGACGGGCCACGTACTACCGTCCCGCCCATGGCTGACCGACTCCTCCTCTACCACAACCCGGGCTGAGGAAAGTCCAGGGGCGCCCTCGGCATTCTCGAGGAGCGCGGCGTCGAGTTCGACTCCATCGAGTACCTGAAGGACCCACTGGACCGGACGGCCCTGGAATCGATGCTCCGCCTCCTGGACGGCCCGGCGGCGGACCTGGTCCGACGGGACGCAACCTTCGAGGAGCTGGACGTGGACCCGGCACGGCTGCTCGACGGAGGGGCCGTAGTCGACCTCCTGTTGGAACACCCGGCGTTGATGCAACGCCCCATCGGCATCCGGGGCGGGCGGGCCATCATCGCCCGACCATCCGAGCTGATCCTCGACCTCCTCGACGGCTGAGCACCAGCCCTCCACCCGGATGCTGCCGCTGACCATCTCGAAGGCCGCCCGACGCTTCGGCGACCGGGCCGCCTTCCGGTTGCCGTCGGGTGCATCCATCTCCTACTCGGACATCGACCGGATATCCGACGAGGTGGCTGCAGGCCTGGCGGAGCGCGGCCTGGGTGAGGGCGACGTCCTCCTTCTCTCGCTCCCGTCAGGCCCGGAGTACGCGGTGGCCTATCTCGCCGCCGCCAAGATCGGAGCCGTCACCGCCGGCGCCAACCCCCGACTCCGGGCCCGCGAACGGGGCCTCGTGGCCGCCACGGTAGACCCGACCCTTGTCCTGGCCACCGAAGCCCTCGCCGGCGGCCTTCCGGACAATCTGGAGGTGGAGCTCCTCATCCCGACCGAGGACCCCGGTCGCATGCTGGACGCACTCCGGGTGACCCACTACAGCGTCCCAAACCTCGCAGAGGACCCCGAGCGTGCAGTCTGCATCTGCTTCACATCGGGGTCCACAGGCGACCCACGTGGCGCCTGGTTCACCAACCGCCAGCTTGCAGCCATCGCGGAGATGGACACGGGCGGGGCCTGGGGATCCGGCGGACAGCTGGTGGCGGGAACGGCGTTCGCCCACGTCGGCGTGATGACGAAGCTCCCCTGGCAGCTCGCCTCGGGCGCCACCATCCACGTCATGGACCGGTGGGACGCCGGGCGCCTGCTCGACCTGCTGGAACACCATCGCCTTCCGGCGGTGAACGGGGTGGCAGCCCAGATAGCCCTGCTGCTCCGACACCCCGAGTTCGACGACCATGACCTGTCCAGCATCCGCGCCATCGTGGTGGGTGGCGGCCCCTCACCTCCGGCACTCGTCCACGAGGCTCGGCGGCGATTCGACGCCCCGTACTCCATCCGCTACTCGTCCACGGAGTCCGGCGGCATCGGGCTGGGCACATCCCTGGAGGCCGACGACGACGAGGCACTCCACACGGTCGGCAGGCCACGTTCCGGGGTGGCGGCCGAGGTGAGGGGAGACGACGGCCTACCGGTTCAGCCCGGTGAGGTCGGAGAGATGTGGCTCCGGACGCCCAGCGCCATGTCGGGCTACTGGGGGGATCCGGTGGGAACCACCACCACCCTCGTCGAGGGATGGCTCCGAACCGGCGACCTGGCCAGCGTGGACCCGGCCGGCTGCCATCGACTGGCCGGACGAGCCTCCGAGATGTTCATCCGTGGTGGCTACAACGTGTACCCGCTTGAGGTCGAAGCCGTGCTGGGCACCCACCCCGGCATCGACCAGGTGGCCGTGGTACCGCGCCCTGACGACGTGCTGGGCGAGATCGGCGTTGCGGTCGTCGTACCCAGCAACCCCGACCGACCGCCCACGCTGGACCAACTGGTCGCCCACGGCAGATCCGACCTGTCCTCCTACAAGCTGCCCGCGGCAGTCCGGATCGTCGACAGGCTTCCCCTCAACTCCGGTGACAAGTTGGATCGCAGAGCACTCGCAGCCGAGGAAGCTGGCCAGCAGGCCGACGGCTGACCCGGCGGGATCAACGTCGGGGACGTCGCCCTCCGGCCCGACGTCGACTCCGGTCGACCTCGCGCTCCCGCTGTACCTCCAGTTCCGAGCGCAGGGCCCTATAGCGGATGACCCTCCTGACGTCGACCCGGCCGGCCGCCACCTCGGCCAGAACCGCGCAGTCCGGCTCCGAGAGGTGGGCGCAGTCGTTGAACCGGCAGTCGGCGGCACGTTCCTCCAGGTCACCGAAGACCCTTGCCAGGGACTCCTCGGCGTCCCAGATCCCCACTGCGCGGATCCCCGGCGTGTCGATCAGCAGACCCCCGGCGGGCCGGAGGATGAGTTCGCGGCTGACCGTGGTGTGGCGGCCCCTCGAGTCGCTGGAGCGGACCTCTCCGGTTTCCAGCAGGTCATCGCCGATCAGGGCGTTCACCAGGGTCGACTTGCCGGCACCCGACTCGCCCAGCAGGGCCACCGTCCTGCCCGGGCCCATCAGCGCCGCCACCTCCCGGAGCCCTTCATGGGCACCTGAACCCATGCCCACGGTCAGCACCCGGACCTCCGGAGCCAGGGCCGAGACCACGGCCGCCACCTCCACTGCCTCCGCCTCATACCTGTCGGCCTTGGTCAGTACCACGGCCACCTCGGCCCCGCTGTCCCAACCAACCACGAGGAAGCGTTCGAGTCGTCCGGGCGGCAGCGGTCGATCCAGGCCGTGCACGATGAGGACGAGGTCCACGTTGGCGACGAGTACCTGCTCCACCACCGCCTCGGAGGGATCCCGGCGCGACACCGTGTTGCTCCGCCCCAGGACCCGGCCGATCACAGGCCCCATCTCGGGATCATCCACTACCACCACCCAGTCGCCGGTCGCCGGCGCCAACACGTCCTGGGCGCGCTGCGAGTCCGAGATGACCCGGACCCGACCTTCGGCGGCAATGACGTCGCACTCGCCGCGATCGACGCGCACGATGCGGCCCAGCCGACCATCGGTCGGCACCGGTCCGCCGCTCCACCCGTACCGGTCCAGGTCGATGCTCATCACCCGGATGCTAGGAGCCGCGGGTACGGGTACCCGCCCGCACCACGGCGCCGTGGACTTCAGCCCAGCCGCAGGGTCTCGAGGGGTTCCAGCCTGGCCGCCTTGGTGGACGGGTAGAGGCCGGCCACCACGGCCACGCCGACCGATACGAGCGCCCAGCCGGCCAGCCCGACTACGGAAAGCACCATCGTGTATCCGCGCTGCTCGGCTACGCCCCACACCACCCCGGCTCCCACGCCGGCACCCGCGATTCCCCCGAGGACTCCCACCACCAGGGCCTCGAACAGGAACTGGATCGCGATCGTGCTCCGGCTGTGGCCCAGGGCCCTACGAATGCCGATCTCCGAGGAACGTTGGATGACGGATATGGACATGACGTTGGCGATACCCACGCCCCCGACGATCAGCGCCAACCCACCCATCATCTTGGTCAGGTTGTTCAGGCTCTCGTCGACCTGTGACTGTGCGTCGAGGAGATCGGTAGGCACCGACGCGTTGGCGCCGTCGGGGCCCCCGAGGCTCACCACCGTTGGAATCTCCTGGGCCACCAGCCTCGTATTCACGGGAGCACGCACGTAGAGGCGACTGGGATCCGGTTCGTCCAACCCCCAGTCGCCCATGGCGGTGGCGAAGGTGAGGAACACAGCCGAATCCATCGACGGCTCCAACAGCACGTAGTCGAGCACACCGACCACGCCGTACTGCAGGCCGTTCAACTCGATGGTACGCGATTCGCCCCGCAGGTAGCCGTACTCGTCGGCCAGGTCCCGGCCGATCACCGCCACCCTGGCTCCAGAGGACTCGTCGAACTCGTTCAGGAAGCGTCCGCTCACGAGCGGGACCTCGAGGGTCGACGGCAGGTCCAGGCCGGTGGCGATGACGGGCACGGGGAATGCCCTGTAGTAGTCCTCCGCTCCGGCGAACGGCACGGTGACGATGTCCGACATCTGCCGGGTCCCCGTGACGGCGACCACGTCGGGGAGTCGACTCACGCGGCCCACGGCGGCGGACTCGATCACTGGGTCCTGGCCGAAGCCGAAACCCGCTGATGCGTTCACCACGATCAGGTCCGTTCCCAACTCCTGGAGCTTGGCCTTCAGGTG
>CAJWFS010000058.1 GCA_913030665.1 uncultured Acidimicrobiaceae bacterium | reverse complement strand
CAGCCTTCTTGGCAGGCGCCTTCTTGGCTACGGCAGCCTTCTTGGCAGGCGCCTTACCGCTCTTAGTGGTCTTCGTAGCCATCAGCACCTCCTCGAGGAGTCCGTCCCAGGGACGGTCGTCAACCGGACCAGAAGCCGGTGGGCGCAGGATCGTACCGGTGGATCATCCGATCCAGTGGGATCGTACGGGTGGTCAGGACCCGTCGTCGGCGAAGAAGGCGTTCATGTCGTCCTCGTCGCCGACCAGGGGCGCAACGGGATGAAGCCTCGTCACAGCTACCGCAGCCTGGTCGACGGTGGTCTCGTGCGGTCCGGTGGGAGGCCGGGCAGCGGCCGGTTTCGGCTGGCGCACCGGGTCCGGGCGTTCCTCAACGTCGAGCAGCACCGCCCGCATGTCCTCCACGGCTCCCAGCAGGCGGTCCCGATGGGCCGCCACGTGTTCCGCCGTGACCCCGATGCCCTCAGCCAGCAGGTCCCTATCGGCCTCCAGCGAGGCGACCTCGTCAAGCATCCGGGTACGCCCATCCTGGATCGCCGTACGGATCTCGATGTCAGCCGCCGCTCGCAGGTCAGCCGCCTCGGCGCGGGCCTCCGAGAGGATCGCCGACGCCTCCGCTGCAGCCGTGGCGATGCCGGCCTCTGCCTCGGCCCGGGCCATACGCACGGCCTCCAACTCGTCGGAAAGCTGGTGTTCGGCCAGATCGGCCCGCTCGCCGGCCCGGCGCAATGCCGTCCTCAGGTCGTCCACCTCGCGTCGTGCACGCTCCAGGAGGGCGTCCACCTCTGTCGGGTCGTAGCCCCGCATCCTGGTCCCGAACTGCACCTGATCCAGGTCGTGCAGGAGGTTCTCGTCCATCATCAGAGTTTACAACCGGAGCGTGCTCCGCTGAGGTCACCTCCGGTGCGCTGCATCAGCCGCAGAGGACTCCCCGCAGCACCGAGAGGCCGAAGAACGCCACGATCGGGGAGAGGTCCAGGGCCATGCCCCCCATACGCACCGGCGGAAGGAGTCGCCGCAACGGGCCGAGTACCGGATCCGTGAGCATGTACAGGAAGCCGGCGACGGTCTCCAAGGGGCCGTTAGGGGAAATGGGGAACCAGCTCAGGACGACCCGCAGCACCAGCAGTAGCACGTAGAGCTGGAGGAGCCCACAGACGATGACCATGCTGGACCCCGGTCAGTCGGCGAGGCGCCGGCGGTCCTCCTCCGACACCTCCACGTCCGACGGCGTCATCAGGTACACCTGATGCGTGATCCGTTCCATCTGACCGACGCCGCCGTAGCAGACGCCGCTGGCAAAGTCGATTATCCGTCGGGAGAGGTCAGCATCGACGCCCTGGAGGTTCACGATCACCGGCTGCTTCGCCATGAAGCGGTCGGCCATCGGCTGGACGTCGTCGAACGAGGTCGGTGAGACCGTCGTGGGCTTGGCGGTAACCGCCGGCTGCAGGGGCCGCACCGTGCCCGTCGGTTCGGCTGGAAGGGTACGCACCGACCTGGAGACCGGGGTCCTGGTGTGCATGGGGCTCACCGTTCCACCGGTCTCGGCGACAGCGCGGGCCTCGGCGAACTCGGTGGAGGAAAGAGGGCCGCGCAGCACCGGCTCGTCGCCGTGGGGGTCGTAGCCCTCGTAGGCCTCGTCCGGGCCAAGGCCCAGCCACATCATCAGCTTCTTCATCTACACCCGTTCATCCGGCGCCCACGGTCGACCGGAGCGTCAGATGCAATCGTACCGGGCCGACCCGCGCCGGTGAGGGCACAATCGACCCGACTCCTCAGGTCATGTCGCCGGTAGCACGGTCCCCGAACAGGGCCCGGCCGATGCGGACCATCGTCGAACCGTGCTCCACTGCCGACTCCAAGTCATCGGACATGCCCATGGAGAGCTCCTCGAGCCCCAGGTCGTCGGCCAGTCTGGCAACCGTCCGAAACACCTCCCGAGTGGCTGTCGGATCTCCAGCCGCCCCGACGGACATCAGGCCCGCCACATCCAGGCCGGCGTCCAACGCCACGGAGACCAGGGACTCCACCTCGCCCGGAGGGCACCCACCCCGACCGGGCATGTCCAGGCAGTCCACCTGTACGAGGATCCGCCCACCGGGTGTTCGTCGAGCCACCTCTGAGGCCAACGCCGGTCGATCGATCGTCTGCCACACGGCCACGGGGCCGACCAGTCGACGGACCTTGTTCCGCTGCACGTTCCCGATCATGTGCCACTCGACGGAGCGGTCCCCGAGGGCCTCGTGCTTGGCGAGGAGTTCCTGTGCGTAGTTCTCCCCAACCGCCCGATGGCCGGCGGCCAGGACGGCCAGGACGGTCTCAGGCCCGAAGGCCTTGGTGACGGGCAGGAGGCGGGTCCGGCCACCGCTGAGTTCCCGGAGCCGCTCGTCCATCGAGAGGATCCTGTCCACGACCTGGTCATGGTCCAGTCGGGGCACCGTCATCCCTCCTCTGGCTGGATCCAGGCCACCATGGCCTGTCGACGCGTGGTACCGGTGCCACGGTACGACCAGTAGCGCTCGTCGCAGGAGGTGCAGGTGCCGTCTACTACGGCCATCACCACATCCAGGGTGTCCAAGACGTACTCCACCCCGGCGGCGAGGTCCAGCGACGGCCGTGAGTCCCTCGTCCGTCCCCGGACCGCAGGTCCCAGGCGGTCGGCCATGTCATCCAGGTCCCTGTCGCCAAACCCGTAGCAGCAGGCCCCAATGTGTGGCCCCACCACCGCCTGGAAGGGGCCGTCGGTGATAGCGGAGAGGGCGTGGGCCGCCCGTTCCAAGATCCCGTCGCGTAGACCACGCCACCCGGCGTGCACAACGGCCACCCCGTCACACCCGAGGAGGGCGATCGGTACGCAGTCGGCCACCTGCACCGCGATGGGAGCGTTGCTCGCCACGGTCACCGCCGCGTCGGCGGCAGTACCGGCACCGCCGCCTGCTTCGAGTACCTCGACCACCGACGTGCCGTGCACCTGTTCCAGCCACGTCCAAGTTCCGGGCGCGAGCGCGTGGCACTGGCTGAGCAGAATGTTCTCCGGGCCGCCGACGGCCATGTCACCGTCAGCGGCCTCGGACATGACGACCCGGGCGGTCCGGCCCGACGGGAGACTCCGTCGGGCCAGTTCCCGGGCCATCGGCCCCTACTTGAGAAAGCTCGGAACGTCGAGGCCGTCGCCGCCCGCGGCGAACACGTCGACTATGGCGTCATCGCCCGGGATTGGCCTGACCGGTGCCGCCGAGGGACGGTCACCGTCCCAGCGGTCGAACCCGGCGGCTATGACCGTGACCCTCACGTCACCGCCCATCTCATCGTCGACCACAGCCCCGAAGATGATGTTGGCGTCGGGATGGGCGACACCGTGGACCACGCCGGCCGCCTCGTTCACCTCGAAGAGACCGAGGTCCCTCGGTCCCGAGATGTTCAGGAGGATGCCTCGCGCTCCTTCGATCGACGACTCCAGGAGGGCGTTGGAGATGGCCTTGCGGGCCGCGTTCAGCGCACGGCCCTCACCGGTTGCCTGGCCCACACCCATCAGGGCGGAACCTGCGTCCTGCATCACCGACTTCACGTCGGCGAAGTCGGTGTTGATGAGCCCCGGCGTGGTGATGAGCGTTGTGATGCCCTGGACACCCTGGAGGAGGATCTCATCCGCCGTGTCGAAGGCCCTCAGCAACGGAGTCTTCTCGTCGGATACGTCGAGCAGCCTGTCGTTGGGCACGACGATCTGGGTGTCGACCACGTCCCTGAGCTGCACGATGCCCTGCTCGGCCTGGATCGAACGCCGCCTGCCCTCAAAGGCGAAGGGCCGTGTCACGACGCCGATGGTGAGCGCTCCGATCGCCTTGGCGACCTCGGCGATGACCGGAGCCGCACCGGTACCGGTACCACCCCCCTCGCCAGCCGTGATGAAGACCATGTCGGCGCCCTCCAGCGCCTCCTCGAACTCGCCCCTGTGGGCCTCAGCCGACTGGAACCCGATCTCGGGGTCCCCACCAGCCCCCAGACCTCGGGTGAGGTCCCGGCCGATGTCCAACTTGACGTCGGCATCGCTCATGAGTAGTGCCTGTGCATCGGTGTTGACGGCGATGAACTCGACGCCCTTGAGGCCGGCGTCGATCATTCGGTTGACGGCGTTCACGCCAGCGCCGCCGACCCCGACGACCTTGATCACTGCCAGATAGTTCTGCGGGTTACCCACCATCGGTGCCGTCTCGATCCCTCGTTCGACCTGACCCGGGCCACTCCCGTACCTTCAGGTAAAGGTTGAGGGTTATTCGCCTTCAACCTCGATCAGTGGTCAGAAGACTACGGGGCGTGGTCATGGATCGTCAACCCGACACGACAACCTTCAGGAGCACCGGTACTCATCGCGCAGCACGACAGGGTTGGCGTGGAGCGACACGTCGATCGAGACGATGCAGGACAACTCCACCCATGCCAGCACCGTCGCCAGGGATCGGAACTCATCATGGAAGTCGTCACCCAGCCCGAGCTCGGCATCCACCCCGCCGACCAGCTCGACGCGCACCCCGCTCCCGGTCGGAACGAGGGCGACGATCCACTTCCCCAGATCAGGTGTCACAGCGGCGGCCGCTGCCAGCAGCAGGTCTATATCCGTCATCCGCGTGCCGGGAACGCCGAGGCTGTCCACTCTCACGGTCGGGAGGGCGGAATCGAACGCCGGAACCTCGAGAACCGTGCCCGCACGGTCCAGGAGCCCCCTGTGGCCGTCGAGGTCCACCGCGTTCACGAACGCCTCGCGCTCAACGATCCAGACCCTGACCGTCCCGGGCCAGTCCCGCTCGACCTCCACGTCGGCCACCCACGCCAGGACGGCCACCCGACGTGCCACGGCCTCCGGCGAGACAGAGGACATGGGTGACCCCGACCTGACACCCGACACGGCTTCGACGAGCGCAGGGTCCAGGCGGTCCCCGTCGATATGCACCATCAGCTCGTCGACGTCGAGGAGTCCACTTCGCGTGGATGCGTAGGCACCCACGAGGACGACCACTACGGCGAGGAGGGCCCACACCCACCAGACTCGACGGGATCCGGCTGGTGCGTCCGCCGTCGGACCTCCCTCATCCCCAGATTCGACCTCGACACCGTCCTGACCCACCCCGTCCCCATCGGTCATCGCCTGAACCCGACCATCACGATCTCGGCATGCAGCCGGATCCCGTGTACGTCGAGGACGCGGCGGACCACCTCGTCCATCAGGCCACCCACGTCATCGGCCGATCCTCCGTCATCCACCTGGATGAAGTTGGCGTGACGCTCCGAGACCACGGCGGACCCGTACCTGTGCCCCCTCAGGCCTGCAGCGTCAATGAGCCTGCCGGCCGAGTCTCCGGGAGGGTTGGTGAACACCGAGCCTGCGTTCCGTCCGCCCGGCTGGTTCTCCCTCCGCCACCGGACTATCCCGGCGAGAATCTCCTCGCCCGCTCCGTCCGGCGCAGCCTCCAGCCTCAGGACAGCCGAGGTCACCAGGTCCGCTGGTCCCACGTCGGACGTCCGGTAATCAAGTGCAAGGCTGTCGACCGGTCGTACCCTCCTGACGCCCGTGAGGAGGTTGATCGTGGTCGCTTCCTCCAGGACCGACGCCATGTCGGAACCGTGTCCGCCGGCATTCATGCGAACCGCCCCTCCGAGCGAGCCGGGCACCCCGACCGCCCACTCGAAGCCCGTCAGGCCGTCAGCCACAGTCCGTCTCGCCAGGACCGGCAAGCTGGTCGCACCACCTGCGGTGACCATCTCTCCCGATACCCCTATCGACTGGAAGCCGGCGCCCAACTGGACCGCAAGCCCGGCGAAGCCCCCGTCCGACACCAGCAGGTTGGAACCCAGCCCCACCACCAGGATCTCCACCTCGCAGGCGGTCGCCGCTCCCACGATCGCCTCCAACTCATTGGCATCGGCAGGACGAACGAACATCGATGCCGGCCCACCCACCCGGTAGGTGGTGAGAGGGCCGATCGGATGGTCCCTGCGGATGCCCTCTGAGAGGCCAGCGGAAGCCAGCGCCGTCGCCAGCGCCTCGAGGTCATCCACCTCAGAACGCTCCCAGCCTGGTCCGGAGCTGATCTGGTACCGCTGTGAGGTCGCCGGCCCCCATGGTCAGGCAGAGGTCCCCCTCCCGGAGCTCTCCGACCAGTGCATCCAGCAGGTCCTCCCGCCTGGCCACATAGCGGACATCGGCACCAGGCCGATCCCGGACCACGGCATCGGCCACGAGCTGGCCCGACACGCCGGGCCGTGGCGGCTCACCCGACGGGTAGACGTCGGTCACATAGAGCACGTCGGCATCGTCGAAGGCACCGCCGAAGGAGGACCAGAGCGCCTCCGTGCGACTGAAGCGGTGCGGCTGGAACACGGCAACCACGCGACTGAAACCACCGCTCCGGGCTGTCGCTAACACCGCTCCAACCTCCGTCGGTAGATGGGCGTAGTCGTCCACCAGAACCACGCCGGCAGCCTGGCCGCGGTGCTCGAATCGACGGGCCACCCCACCGAAACGCGCCAGAGCGCTCACCACAGCCTCCGGAGTGGCCCCCGCCAGGACCGCCAAAGACGCCGCCGACGCGGCGTTCCGGGCGTTGTGGAGGCCTGGAACCGGCAGCTCCAGTACGAAGGCCCCAGTCACGGGCCCGGTCAGGGTGAACTTGACGCCCTCCCACGACTCCACCACCCCTGACAGGCGCCAATCGGCACCAGGCGAGGTACCCACGGTGGCAGTCCCATGACGGGCGGCCAGCGCGGCACCCTCCGCATCGTCCACCCCGACCACAACCGGGCCATCCACCGCTTCCACGAAACGGTCGAACGCATCCAGGAGCGGGTCGAATCCTCCGTGGTGCTCGAGGTGGTCGGGCTCCAGGTTGGTGACCAACCCGAATCTCGTGGACAACTCGAGGAACGAACCATCGCTCTCGTCGGCCTCCACCACCAGGAGGCCCCCCCCGTCCCAGGCGGCACCCGTACCAATTTCGTTCACATCGCCGCCGATGATGAAGGACGGGCGGAGGCCGGCCTCCCGGAGGACCAGGGCCAGCATGGAGGAGGTGGTGGTCTTGCCGTGCGTGCCGGCCACCGCGATTGTGTGGCGTAGGGCGCTGATGGCGCCGAGGACCTCGGGTCGGCCAAAGAGGGGGATGCCACGTTCGAGGGCCGCCCGACACTCCGGGTTTGCGTCGGGTACGGCCGTGGAACGTGTCACCACCGCGGCTTCGCCGACCTGGTCCGCCGAATGTCCCACACGAACGTCCACACCAATGGCCGCCAAGCGGTCGAGGCCGGAGGAGGCCTTCAGGTCAGAGCCGCTGACGGTATGTCCCATGGCCAAGAGGACTTCGGCAATGGCGCTCATGCCGGCACCGCCCACACCGATGACGTGGACGTGTGTGGGAATCGACAGATCCAGCGGCGACTCAGGCATCCCGGACATCATCACACCGCCCGGCTGCATGCCTGAGGATCAGGTCGACCACCCGGTCGGCGGCATCCGGTATGGCCACGGACCTCGCCGCTTCAGCCATTGCGTCGCGACGTCCGGAGTCCGAGAGGAGTTCGCCGAGGACCTCCTCCAGGGCCGACCCATCCAGGTCGGCGTCTGGCAGGAGCACGGCGCCACCGGTCCCGGCCAGGTGTCGGGCATTGGCCGTCTGGTGGTCGCCCGGCGCCCCCGGCAGCGGAACCAGGACCGACGGAATACCCAGAACGGCCAACTCGGCGACCGATGTCGCCCCGGATCGGCAGACCACGAGGTCAGCGGCGGCCAGCAGCGTCGGCATGTCGTGCTCGTAGGCGACGGCCGAGTACTCGACCTCTGCGGGTACCACTGTGGCCATCTCACCTGTCACCCACCCACGATCTCCGACCACGTGGTGGACCACCAGCGGTGCGCCACTCCAACCCTCCACGAAGTTGGCCATCGCACGGTTTATGCGCCGGGCACCCAGCGAGCCACCGAAGGCGACCAGGAGGGGGCGGTCGTCCACGCCGATGCGGTCACGAGCCTCCGACCTACTGCCGACAGCCGACCGGATAGCGGCCCGAACCGGGTTGCCGGTCAGGTCGGGGCGAGGAAGTGCGGTGTCGGCGAAGGACACGGCACAGGCCCGGGCGAACCTTCCCAGGAGGCGGTTGGCGGCACCGGGCACCGCGTTCTGCTCGGCCACCACGAGGGGAACCCTCAACACCACCGCCGCCAACCCACAGGGGATGCTGGCGTAGCCACCGAGAGAGAGGACGACCCGCGGCCTGACCCTCACCAGGAGCAGGAACGCACGCAGGAAGCCGACCAGCAGGCCCATCAGCGCCACCACGTTGACAGGAGTCAGGCGACGCTGGATGCCGCGTCCGCCTAGGACGGTCAGGCCGAACCCGGCCCCGGGAACGAGATCCACCTCGACGCCCCTACGGCTTCCCACGAGGTGCACGTCGGTCCTGCTGGCCACGACACCGCGCTCCACCAGGGCTGCCGCCACGGCCAGCCCCGGCAGGACGTGTCCAGCGGTTCCCCCACCGGCGATGAGAATCCCACCGCGACGTGGACCGTCACCATGCGTCCTCTCCACGTTCACCGGGCCTGCCGTGCGACGTTCAGGAGGATCCCGAAGGCCGTCAGGGT
>CAJWFS010000057.1 GCA_913030665.1 uncultured Acidimicrobiaceae bacterium | reverse complement strand
TGGACATGGCCATCGACGGTGGCTACATGCTGTGCGGCAACCCCGAGGAGGTCTGTGAACAGCTGAACCGCTACAAGAACGTCGGCTGCGACCAGGTGGTGTTCGGCCTCCCCGCCGAGGGCCTCACCCACGACCAGACCCTCGAGATGATCGAACTGTTCGGCGACCAGGTCATCCCCGAGCACGACGGCGACCGCGTCCACTCCACCGACCGCTACCGGGCCCAGGCCCAGCGCAGGTTCCCCGACTTCCAGCACCCGATCCCCGAAGGCATCGACGTGTCGATCATCCCGACCACAGCCCTACTCCCCCTGGCCTAGGCGCCAACGGGCAACGGCAGGGCACGCGAACCCCCGATGGCCCGTGATGGCACCGCCACCCGGGCCCTCCTACTGGTCGAGGCGGAACGCCAGTTCGCCGAGGTCGGCGTCTGGCAGGCGGCGGTGGGCGACATCGTCCGGGCCGCCGGCCAGCGCAACACCTCGGCCCTCACCTACCACTTCGGGTCCCGACAAGGCGTGCTGGAAGCCATCCTGGCCGAACACGGCAACCCCGTCGACGCCCATCGAGGTCGGCTCCTGGCCAACATCGACGACGGGACCGGGGTGCACCACCTGGTCTCGGCACTGGTCCGACCGATGACCGCCCTACTGGCCGACGACCGTGGACGGCGCTACGTGCGCATCGTGGCCCAGCTGACCGACCTCTTCCCGACGTGGCAGGAGGCACCCGCCGGAGTCGACCAGACCCACCTGGGGCGTGCGCTGACCACCCTGGAGGCGGGAAGCGCCGGTGACGGACCCTTGATACGCAATGCCCGTCTGGTGGCCATGATCCAGCTCATGACCTCATCGCTTGCCGCCCGGGCAACGACCCTGGAGGGCGGACCGGCCCCCACCCTGGACGACCGGGCCTACGAAGCGAACCTCACCGACATGCTGGTAGGGGTGCTCACCGCTCCCGGCGGTATGGCCGCCTGAGCCGCTCCAGTACCGTCCGAGGCCGTGCACGTAGCCCTCATCCGCCACGGTCGCCCAGAGACCGTCATCGACTCGCCTTCCATTGCCGACCCCGGGCTCTGCGATCTGGGCCGCTGGCAGGCCGACCGCCTGACCAGGTGGCTGGCCTGCGAGGAATTCGACCACGTGGTCACCAGCCCCAAGCGACGGGCCATCCAGACCGTCGAGGCCGTGGCCTCCTCCCGCAGCCTGACCCCACACGTCATCACCGGGTTCGACGAGATCGATCTCCGGTCGCACACCTATCTCCCCACCGAATTGCTGCCCACTGAAGGCGGGTCGTACTGGGAGATGATCTGCCAGAAGCGATACGACGAGATCGGCTGGGACACGCCGGAGGCCTTCCGGGACCGGGTCGTGGCCGCATGGGACGCCCTGTGTCGCAGCCCGCCCGGCGAAAACGTCGTGCTGGCCTGCCACGGCGGCACCATCCGAACGATCCTGGCCGAGGTGGCCGGTAACCCTGCCGCCGGATTCCGCCTCGACTACACCTCGATCAGCCGGATCCAGGTAACGGCACAGGGCGACCCCGACGGTGCCTCCGATCCCTTCTGCACCATCCTCGGCACGAACTCGACCGCACACTTCGACGCCGAGCGGACAGCGGTGGTGGGCGCCTTCCGGGGCTCAGAACGGCCTGGGGACACCACGGTGCGGAGACCCTTCACCGCGCCGTCGACGTGACCGACCACAAATCCGATCGGACGGAGAAGCGTCAGGCTGTGCGCCCGTAGAAGGTCAGCAGCGCCGAGTCCGAGAGCCCGATCCCGGGCCGGTCGTTGAAGGCGAACACGACCAGCATGCGAGTTGCCGCCCCGAGGGTCGGCGTCACCCGGTGAAGCGCGTTGCGCCCCCGGAACACGACGAGGTCTCCGGGCGAGAAGGCCAGACGTTTCACCTCGACAGTTCCGTTGAGCACGTCGGCCACCCGATCGAACCCCATGTCCCCTATGTCGACGTCTCGCACCGCCGTCACGTACTCGAAGTGCCCACCCTCCACGGGAGCCTGCAGCAGCATCGTGACGGCGAACGCGGAGTTGTCGAAGTGCCAACCCAGTTCCTGGCCTTCCGAGGCGAAGTGGAGGTTGATGGACGACAGGTCGTCGTCATACGGGTGGATGGCCTCCGTCGAGAGCACGGAGCACAGGAACGAACGGAATGACCCGTCCCCGTAGACCTCGCGGAGGGCCGAGTCGGCGGGGATCTGGTCGTCTGCCAGCAGGCCCTTGCTGCTTGCCACCTGCCGGTTGAACGGATGTGACCCCGGAAGGCCGGGATCCGGCGGTGTCAGGTACACGTTGTGGGCCGACGTGGCGTAGTAGGCCTCGTCCTCCCGGTGTGCCGAGGCTTCGGTGACCTTCGACACGGCCTCCGGCGTGAAGAAGCCCTCCAGCACCAGCACGCCCGTTCCAGCGAGCGCCTCCGAGCACCGGGACCGGTAGTGCGGATCGTCCAGGGGATGACGCTCCAGGCGGACGTGGGGACAGCTCACCCGCATGCACCCCTTCCGATCCGGATCGGACCCGCGGGCGCGGTCACCCGCTCAGCTCCACTCGAGCAGCTCGGCGCCCAGCTCGTCCACCGACGACGCCCCCACCAGCGCCATCGTGCGCTCTGTCCCGGACCGGAGCAACTCCAGCACATGGTCCACGCCCTCCTCGCCAGCAGCGGCCAGAGCGTAGAGGAACAGTCGACCACCCATCGTGGCGGTCGCGCCCGCCGCCACCGCCTTGACGATGTCGCTCCCCCGGCGGACCCCACCGTCACAGATCACCTCGGTCCTGCCGCCGACCGCATCGACCACCTCCGGCACCAGGTCGAACGGAGCCGGCGCACCGTCGAGTTGGCGACCACCGTGGTTGGAGAGGATCACCGCATCGACTCCGTGTTCCACGGCCAGCACGGCGTCGGCCACGGTCTGTATCCCCTTCACGAGCACCGGTCCCTCCCAGATGGACCGCAACCACTCCACGTCCTTCCAAGAGAGGGCGTGGTCGAACTGGCTGCCCATGTAGGCGGAGAGGTCGACCGCCGTGGAACCGTCCCCCGGATCGCCCCGGACCCGGTCGGAACCCTCCACGTTGGCGAAGCGAATGGGATCGGACCGCAGGAAGCGCCACGTCCACCCCGGGTGGCGGAGACCGTCGATAAAAGTGCCGGGGCCGATCTCCGGTGGCAGGGTGAGGCCCCGCCGGACGTCGCGCTCACGCCGTCCCAGTACGGCCGTGTCCACGGTCAGGCAGAGCGCCTCGAAGTTGGCTGCAGCCGCCCTCTCCACCATTGTGCGAATGAGGTCCCGATCCCGCCAGGCGTAGACCTGGAACCAGAGGCGGGCGCCGGCGGGGGCCACCGAGGCGCACTCCTCGATCGACCGGGTTCCCATGGTCGACAACGTGAACGGGATGCCGGCCCGACCGGCGGCACGGACCACGGCCAGCTCGCCGGCCGGATCGGCTATCCGCGTGAAGCCGGTCGGGGCCAGCACCAGCGGGAATGCCAGCGGGCGACCCAGCAGGGTCGTCGACGTGTCCAGGTCACCCAGCCCCCGCAGCACCCGGGGTCGAAAGCCCACCGCAGCGAAGGATCCCGTGTTGCGCTTCAGCGCCGACTCGTCCTCGGCCCCACCGTCGATGTAGTCGAAGACGCCGGCCGGCAGGCGACGACGGGCCATGCGGCGGAGGTCATCCACGTTCGCCGCCGCCCGGAGCCTCCGCACGGACCGTCTCCGCTCGGGGCGACGGAGGCGCACGACGGCCCGCAACGTCCGCAGCATTCCCATGGCGGTCGATCAGGCGCTCAGGCGCCCGTCTCCCCCGCCTTCTTGCGCTCGTAGATCTCCTTGCAGGTCGGGCAGACCGGGAAGCGGTCCGGGTTCCGGCCAGGCACCCAGACCTTCCCGCAGAGCGCCACGATGGGCCGACCCGTGACGGCCGACTCCACGATGTCGGACTTGCGTGCGAAGTGGGCGAACCGATCATGGTCACCGTCGTCCAGGGTCGGCTCCACGACCGTCTCGGTCGGCGTCGCCGTCCCCGCGTCGGAGAGCCGGGCCGCGTGCCAGCGGTCCTCGGCCACGGAAACCCTCAAGTCCCCGAGCCGTCCAACTCGGCCAGCTTGGCAACCCGCCCGACATGGCGACCGCCCTCGAACTCAGCTCCCAACCAGGCACGAACGGCCACCGAGGCGACCTCGGGGTCCAGTAGGCGCTCGCCTAGGCAGAGGACGTTAGCGTCGGTGTGCTCCCTGGCCAGGCGGGCCGACGTGGCGTCGTGCACCGTGGCCGCCCGAACGCCCGGAACCTTGTTGGCCGCCATGGCAATGCCGATCCCGGAACCGCAGACGCAGACGCCCAGCTCGGCCTCTCCGCCCGCCACCGCACGACCCACGGCGGCACCGAAGTCCGGGTAGTCCACCCGATCGTCGCTGTGGGTTCCAAGGTCGATGACCTCGTAGCCAAGGCTACGCAGCTCGTCGGCGAGGCGCCCCTTGAGGGTGAATCCCCCATGGTCGGAACCAACGGCGATCGTGCTCATGGGAGCGAGGCTACCGGTCGGCCGCGGCACCATCGGGCCCGAGTTCCAGCCCGACCCCGAGCAGTGCCGCATGCCTGACCGCTCCGGGCCGCAGCACCCGAGCCGGGTCAGTCGTGAGGTCCACAACCGTTGACGGTGAACCCTCACACCGGCCACCATCCAGGACCAGGAGGTCCCCGCCTAGGGCGTCGGCCGCCTCCACGGCCGTCATCGGCGTGGGCTGTCCCGACCGGTTGGCCGAGGTCGTGGCCATCGGGCCAACCTCGGCCAGGATGGCCCGGACCAGGTCGTGGTCGGGGCAGCGCACGCCCACCGTCGACGACCTGTCGCCCAGGTGGAGGTCAGCCTCCGAACGCCGCTGGGCCACGATGGTCAGGGGGCCGGGCCAGAAGGATGCGGCCAGCGCCTCGAACGTGGCATCCACGACGGCGATGCGTCGGGCCGCCGTCAGGTCCGCCACAAGCACGGCCACCAGCCGTTCGCCAGGACGCCCCTTGCGTTCGAACAGTTCCTCGACGGCGCCCGGGTCCCCCGGTAGGGCAGCCACGCCGTAGACGGTCTCGGTGGGCAGGACCACCGGTCGACCGGCCCGCAGGGCGGCCACCGCTGAGGCCACGGCAACCTCCGGGTGGGCGATGGCATCGATGAGGCTCACGTCGGCACCCGGGCTACGACGGCGCGTTCCCGTCCCGCCAGGTCCAGATGGACGCACACCTCGACGAAGCCGGCCGTCAGGGCCCGGTCGGCCATCGCCATCGTCTGGCCTGGAGCCATCTCCAGGACCAACACTCCGCCGGGAGCCAACCATCGCATGGCCCCATCCACCAGGGACTCCAGGTCGGCGCGGCCGGAGTCGGGAGCGAAGAGTGCCTCAGACGGCTCCCAGCCGATGACTCCGGCCGGCAGCTCGTCGGCCACGTCGACGTAGGGCGGGTTGGAGACGATCACGTCGAACGCTCCCGTCATTTCGGATGGAAGGGCATCGAACCAAGAGCCCTCGAGGATCGTGACCCTGCCGGCCGGTCGGCCCATGCCCGTGCAGTTGGCCCGGGCCACGGCCAGCGCGTCCACCGAGGAATCGGTACACCAGACGAGCGCCTCCGGGCACTCGGCGGCGATGGACAGGCCAATGGCACCCGAGCCGGTACCCAGGTCGGCGACCAGCACCGTCCCGCCGCCGCCGGCCGCTGCGATCCGTTCAGCCTCGTGGAGTGCCAGGCCGGCCACCACCTCTGTCTCTGGCCTTGGGATCAGCACCCGCTTGTCGACCATCAGGTCGAGGGTCCGGAATTCCCACCGTCCCAGGACGTACTGCAACGGCTCGCCGGCCAGGCGGCGGGCGAGCATGGTGTCGTGGTGGGCCATGCCGCGCTCGGTGACCAGCCCATCCAGTTCCTCGTCAGCGCCGGCACCGGATGCTTCCTCGACAATCCAACGCGCCTCCATGGGAGGAAGGCCTGCCGCCTCCATGCGCTCAGCCGTCTCCGTCAGGAGCTCACGCCAACTGATGGTCCCCTCGTGGTCGTCAGCGTCGTGTCCAGTCGGGACTCCCCGACCGGCGGACCCGTCCGACCCGTCAACCCCCACCGTTGGCACTCCGGGAGAGGTGCCTGGCCCGCTCGTCAGCGAGTAGGCCGTCGACGACCTCGTCGAGGTCTCCTGCGAGGATCCGGTCAAGGCGGTGGAGGGTCAGGCCGATCCTGTGATCGGTGACCCGGTTCTCCTTGAAGTTGTAGGTGCGTATCTTCTCCGACCTGCCACCGCCACCAACCTGGCCACGCCGGGCCTCCGACGCCTCGGACTGCTGGCGGTCCTGCTCGATCTGCAGCAACCGGGAACGCAGGACCCGCAGAGCCTTGGCCTTGTTCTGAAGCTGGCTCTTCTCGTCCTGCATGGACACCACCAGCCCGGTCGGCTTGTGCGTGATCCGGACGGCGGAATCGGTGGTGTTCACCGACTGCCCGCCGGGACCGGACGCCCGGTACACGTCGATGTGGAGATCGTTGTCGTCTATGCAGACCTCGACCTCGTCGGCTTCCGGCAGCACGCTGACCGTTGCCGAAGAGGTGTGGATCCGACCCTGGGACTCGGTCACCGGAACGCGCTGGACCCGGTGCACTCCACCCTCGTACTTCAGGCGCGTCCAGGCATCCTCGCCCTTGACGAGGACCATCACCTCACTGAATCCACCCATGTCCGAATCCCGGGCCATGAGGGGCTCCACGGACCAGCCGTGGCCTGCGGCGAACGCCAGGTACATGTCGTGGAGGTCGCGGGCGAAGAGGTTGGCCTCCTCGCCCCCCTCGGCCCCCCGCACCTCCAAGATCACCGGTCGGCCGTCGTTGGGGTCGGCAGGCAGGAGGAGGCCCCGCAGTTCCTCCTCCAGGCGGTCGATCTCCAACTCCAACGACCCGACCTCGAGCCTGAACTGGTCGCGCTCGGGCCCATCGGCCAACTCCACCAGCTCATGGGCGGCCTCCAGGTCGCCGTAGGCCTCCCTCAGGGGTCGACCCACCGCAATCATCTCGTTGAGCTTCTTGAAGCGTCGCCCTGCGTCCCTCAGCCGGTCGGGGTCACCGATGACCTCGGGGTCGGCCAACCGGGCCTCAACCTCGGCGTACTCGGCCTCGAGGGCATCCACCTGCTCCAGCATCGCCTGAAGGGTACCCAGCCCCCCAAGCTCGTTCGTCGAAGCCCCGACCGAGTGGCCGGAATCCTCAGTCGACGTCCCAGCCGCAGGCGACGCCGAGAATCGATGTCGGCACCACCAACCTGGCCAGCGCCCGTTCGACAGCTGGGAGTGCGTCCCGGCTGGGGAGGGCGACCACGATCCGGTCCGGGGATTCCCGCAGCACCAGCTCGGCTGCGGCCGAGACCACACACGGATCCACGCCAACAGAACAGACGACCAGCACCCGCTCCCCATCCGGCCCCCTACCAATGGCAGGCGCCGGTGCCGGGTCACGCAGGTTGGGTCGCTCGTCCGCCGGGTCCACGGCCCCGAGGTCGCCCAGCCCCAGGATCGACGGATCGGCCACCAGGTCGTGGCGCAGCCAGCGTTCCCGACAGAGGGTGGCCAGTGGGTGCGCGCCGGCACCGGTACGACGACGTGAGCGGATCAGGTCAGCGGCAGCAGCCAGAGACTCGCCCTGCGGCTGGTCGGCGTGCAGCAGCACCCCCGCCTCCCTGTCGAAGCGCCCCACGCCGACCTGGACCTGGTTCCCCAGCTCCGGGTCGTCGACGACCCGGACCACCTCCAGGCCTAGGACCTCGCCACGCCAGATTCCGTGCTCCACAAGCGGTTGGACCCCGACGCCAAGGCAGAGGTCCACGAAGCCGTCCGGTGGTGGTACAGCGTCGGTAGGTGCCGGCGCCTCGGCTGGCTGCACTGGGAGGAGGCTCCGGCCCTCGACCAGTCGGATCTCGGGCACGGGCCTCAGAACTGTCGCCCGCCTCGCTGCAACGCCGGCTGCCTCGACGTCGTCGAAGCAGATTGTGAGAGGTGCCCCACCGTGCCGGCCTGCCCGGAGCACCGCAGCGCCCAGGGCCCGTTCGGGGGCGTCCTCCGACGCCAGCACCCAGAGGCGGCTGCCATCGAAGCAGTGGTCACCGTCCACCACCAGCTCGTCGCCCGGATCGCCGATCTCATCGACGACGAGGCCGCGCAACTTCATCCCACGCAGGGCCTGGCGACGCTCGGGATCGAGGGTCACGGATTCTTCACGATCCGCTCAAGCGGATCGGGCCGGGGCGGTCAGGCCTTGCGGCGCCTGCCGTAGCGGCGCTCGAAGCGTTCCACCCGGCCGGCGGTGTCCACGATCTTCATCGTGCCCGTGAAGAAGGGGTGGCTGGCCGACGAAATCTCAACCTTGACCAGCGGGTACTCCGCCCCGTCATCGAGGGTGATGGTGTCGTCGGTCTCGACCGTGGAGCGAATCACGAAGTTCACGCCCTCGGAGAGGTCCTGGAAGACCACCGGTCGGTAGTTGGGGTGGATGTCGGATCTCATAACGGGTCCAGTCTGGAAGGCGTTTCGGCTGGAGGCAACCTGTGGAACGATCAGGCGCCGATGCTCGGGCCCTTGGCGATCTCCACCAGGAACTCCTCGTTGTTGTTGAAGGTCTTCAG
>CAJWFS010000056.1 GCA_913030665.1 uncultured Acidimicrobiaceae bacterium | reverse complement strand
GTCGCAGGTTCAAATCCTGCCCCCGCTACCAAGTAGAAGGCCCGGAATCTCAACGGTTCCGGGCCCTTCTGGTTTTCCGGTCGAGACGCTGTAGCGGCTGTGGGTCACAAGAAAAGTCACGGCCTCCGGTGGACTAACGCCATCTTCGACGACGGTTATGACGCGAGGGTTTCTCCATGGCCGGGCACCGTCTACTTCGAGGACGTCAGTGCCTAGTCGAGCTTCGAGTTGATCTAGGTCATCGTCGGCACCCTCCCGGGAGGCGGTGCCCTGTAGCCCTCCGTGCTGTTCGCCGACGGCTACCGTCGACCCGGCGAGAGGGGGGCCGAACCCATGGACCCGAAGACCTGGTCGGTGCAGGCCAGGAACCTGCCCGAGCACGCTTCCAACCCGATCCATACCGATGAGGGTGGACGGGCCGCCGGGTTCGACGCGGCCCTCGTCGCCGGGGTGACCGTCTACGCATACGTGACACGCCCCATCGTCGAGGCATGGGGGCCTGGATGGCTGGCCGAGGGCGGGGCGCTGGTGGAGTTCCTCTCACCGGTGCAGGCCGGTGACCCGGTCGACTGCGTGCCTGCGACCCCGACGGAAACAGGATCGGTCGAGGTGATGGCCCTGGTGGGTGGCGATGCGCGGGTCCGGTGCACGGCATGGCCGGGGCCGTCGGTAGTGGCGGATCGGGGCCGACCACTGAATGAGCAGCTTGAACCCCACGTCGAACCGCTGACCGGTGGATGGGCCGACTACGGGCTACGGGCCGGTGACGACCTCGACCTCTATGCGGAGGCCGGCATCGTGCATCCCGCCGTATGGCCGGCACTCGCCAACGGGGTCATGACACGCCACCTGGTGGACGGCGCCTGGATCCATACCCGGAGTCGGATCCGCCACCACGGCGTTGCCCGGGTCGGGGCCGTAGCGACCGTGCAGGCCACGGTGGTCGACCGCTTCGACACCCGTTCGGGCACCCGGGCGGTGCTTGACGTGACGATCAGCGCCGACGGTTCCCTGGTGGCCGCCATCGAGCACGAAGCCATCGTGGAGTTGTACCCGACCGGGTAGCGCAGTGCCGGCCCGTGGACGAGCCCGGTGCCAGTGCACGGGAGGTCGTCAACTGGGGCGATGACCGAAGGACTCGGCCCCGTGGCTCGAAATCTGGAGTGGTCAGGGGGGAAGCGGTCCTTTGTGGGCATCATTTTGGTATGCGGAAAATCCTGATCTCAGTGGCAGTTGTGTTCCTCGTCGGGTGGCACTTGGGGCTTCACTCCGGCGGCACTCAACGGCTGACAACCGGGAGGCCGGTCGACGGGGATCTGGGCTGAGAGAGACCTACGACACCCGCCCGGCAAGGGGCATCATCGGGAACCAGTCCTCGCGGAGGCGCTGGCCGTCGAGCATGCCGTGGCCGGTGAACGGTGGCGAGGTACGGCCCGGCCGCTGGACGTATCGGGCGTCGCCGCCCACCATCCTTAGCGAGAAGGCCCGTCGCAGGTTCGACGAGCCGCGGGCCCCGTGGACGGTCCGGTAGTGGAAGGCCACGGCGTCGCCGGGTTCGCAGGCCCATTCCAGGAGCTCGAACCGGTCGGACTGGGTGTCGGGGTCGGGTGTCGGCTGGAAGCCACCGCTGTGGGTCTTCTCGTCGTCGCCGTAGAAGCCGGTCATCGTCGTCCAATCCAAGGGATGGACCGGTTCCTCCCAGAGATGCGAACCGCGGATGAGGCGCAGGGTTGACTCCAGTGGCACGGGATCCAGCGGGATCCAGATGCTGACCGTTTGGGGACAGTCCACGAAGTAGTAGGGAGCGTCGCAGTGCCAGGGGGTCTGACGGGACGCTCCGGCTTCCTTCACCAGCACGTGCTCGTGGAACAGCTGCACCGTCTCGGACCGCATCAACCCGGCGGCCAGGTCGGCAATGCCAGACCGGAAGGCGAAGCGTTCGAACTCGGCGATCCGCGACCAATTGCAGTAGTCGTCCCAGAATCGGCCGGCGTCGTCGGTGGTGCCGTTGTCGTCGAAAAACTCGCTGGGTTGGGCCTCGTTGTGGGCCACGCCGGCGGCCAATTCATCGATCCAGTCGGTGAACAGGCCTCGGAGGTGCACGGCTCCGTCAGCGGCGAAGGCATCTGCCTGGGCGGCTCCGGCAGCGTGGAGGCGACTGGTCATGGTGACAGCGTAGGCGTGCGGTTGGGGCCATCATTGGGGCATGGAGCGCAGGGTGATTGTCCGGGGGCTGGAGACATCGCTTTGACGGATGCGCCCGCTGGATGGAGAATCCACGGGATGGCCACCTCCGAGAAGGCACCTTCCGGCAGCCTCGTGGGCCTGCTGGCCGACCTCGTGGCCTTCCCGACTGAGAGCCGGACGTCAAATCTCGAGCTGATCGACCTGTACGCCGACCGTGCTGCTACCGCCGGCGCCGTGGTCACCGTCGTGCACGGCGAGACCGGGCGGGCCAACCTGCACCTGCGGTTCGGGCCCGACGCTCCCGGGGGCGTACTGCTGTCCGGACACACCGACGTGGTGCCTGCAGGTTCCGGCTGGGCCACCGACCCCTACGAGTTGACCGAGGTGGGTGGCCAACTGCGTGCCCGTGGCTCAGCCGACATGAAGGGCTTCCTCGCCGCAGCTCTCGTCCTGATGGAGGCCACAGATGTCGATGCCCTTCGGGCGCCGGTGCATCTGGGCCTCAGCTACGACGAGGAGATCGGCTGTGTGGGGGTGCGTGGCCTGCTCGACGTCCTGGCTGCCGGCGGATCCTGTGCCCCGGACGTGGTGGTGGTGGGCGAGCCGACCAGCATGAGGCTCTGCAATGCACACGCCGGCAAGGTCGGCCACCGCCTCGAGCTGGCAGCCGCTGCCGGGCATTCCAGCCGGTCGGGTGTCGAACCCAGCGCCATCCACGAGGCCGTGGACCTGGCCGTCCTCATCCGTGCTGTGAACGACCCATCGCGCGGGGTCAGCGCCAACGTGGGAACCATCCACGGTGGTGTGGCCCTCAACGTGCTGGCCCCGACGTGCACCATGGACTTCGAGGTCCGCCATGGGGCTGACACCGACCCTGACGACCTCCTGGTAGGCGTTCTGGCCGAGGTCCGGGTCGTCCACGATCGGCTCGTAGCCGTCGGAGGGCATGCCACCTGCGAGGCCATCATCGGCTATCCGGCGCTGGCGACCGATCCGACCCTCGCTGCTGTCGCCGCCCTCGGGGCCCTTGTCGGACCCGATGAGCCGGGTTCGGTCGGATTCGGAACCGAAGCCGGCCTTTATGCTGACCGTCTGGGCGTACCGGCGGTGATCCTCGGGCCCGGCGACATCGCTGACGCCCATCGACCCGACGAGTTCGTGGACCCGGACCAGCTCGACCGCTGTACCGAGGTGCTCAGGCAGACAATCGACTGGTTCTGCACCGGATCCGAAGAGGCCTGAGGCCCAGAGAGATAGGCAACCCTGTGACCGCCACTGAAACCGCCGCCACATTGCCCTGGCCGGAGCCGCCGACGACAGCCGAGGTGCTGGCCCGCGTCGACGCGCTCGGACCCGGTTGGCGTGAGCGCCAACGGTCGTTGGACGAGGCGGTCGAGTTTCCCCACGAAAATTTCGCTGAGGCCAAGGCTGCCGGCCTGCACGCCCTCTGCGTGCCGACCGAGTATGGCGGTGCCGGTTTCTGGCTTCCCGGTCGGTATGGGCCGTGGTACGAGGTGCTGGAGCGGATGGCCCGATGGGAGACCAACACGGCCCAGCTCATCCAGGTGCACAACCACGCCGCCGGGATCATCGCCTGGCACTCCACTGCGGAACAGCGCGACTACTTCATGCCGCGCATCGTGGACGGCGCCTTCTGCGCCTCCCTGGGTTCCGAGGCCCACCTCTACGAGAACGGCGCCGAGGTGCTGGAGTCGGAGCTGACCAGGGTCGAGGGCGGATACCGCCTGACGGCTCGCAAGGGGTTCGCCTCGGTGGCCGCCACAGCGAAGTACCTGATGGTCTGGTGCGCCATTGAGGGGGACACCTCGTATGCGAGTCGCATGGTGTTCGCCGTGGTCGACGTGGACTCCGACGGAGTCGAACTCCTGGACGACTGGCAGATGCTGGGTATGCGCTCGACCATCTCGTGCGGGGTGAAGTTCCAGGACGTGTTCGTTCCGGACGATCATGTGGTCGGAACGCCCGGCGGCTGGATCACCGGCGATCCGCGGACCTTCAGTTGTGCGTACGCCTCCAACCACCTGGGTTCGGCCCAGGGCGCCTTCGACTTCCTTATCGAGTACATAGGTTCGCGACCCGATCTGAGCGGATCCGAGGCCGTGCGGGTGAAGTTGGGCCAGATGGACGCCCGACTGTTCGCCGCCAGGGCCTGCCTGCGGTCTACCGCGGCGCGACTCGATCGGGGCGACGACCCCGACGAGTGCGAGGCCGACGCCGTGCGAACCATGCACCTGGCCAAGGATGCGGTGCTGTCCATTCCGTACGAGGGCTTCGACCTGGTCGGTGCCAGGGCCTGCCACGAGCGCTACCCCCTGGGCCAGATGATGCGCGACGCCCGGACCTTCACCCTCCACTTCCGAGACGACCTGTACGTGGAGCGCCTGGCGCAACTGGCCCTTGGCAATGGGTTCTCCGCCAAGGGTGGCCGGGGCGGCTCTACACCGTTCGAGGAGGGGTCCGGCGCCACAGGTCAGGCCACAGCCGGCGCATGAGCGCGCGACAATCCCAGTCCCGAGACCTGGAGCTGCCACTGCCATGACCACCCACCAGCGAATCCGCCCCTTCAACACGAAGGAGACGTACCCGGAGCAGAACCTGGACAACGACCTCAGCCAGGGCGTCGTGGCACGCGGCACGATGGTGTTCCTGCGCGGTCAGGTCTCCCAGGACCTCGACACCCGCGAGTCGCTGCACGCAGGTGATGCCGCGCAGCAGACCGAAAAGACGATGGCCAACATCGCCATGCTCCTCAATGAGGCCGGCTCAGAGCTCAGCCACATATGTCGGATCGTCGTCTACCTGACCGACATCCGCCACCGGGAGGCCGTCTACGGCGTCATGGGCAGGTGGTTGAAGGGCGTGCATCCATGCTCGACCGGCATTGTCGTATCGGCCCTCGCCCGACCCGAGTGGGTGGTCGAGGTCGAGGCGACAGCCGTCATCCCGGACTGACGTCAGCTCCGGTACGACCATCCACATGACGCCCCCGGCCCCACCCCCCAGCGCGGAGACGGTCGAGACCCTGACGCGCCTCCGGGCGGTCGCCGACGGCCCACTGGCCAGCGCCACCAACATGCCGGCGGCCATGTACCAGAGCGACGAGATCGGTGATCTGGAACGTGATCGGGTCTTCGCCCGTGACTGGGTGTCACCCGGCCTGGCCGCCGCAATCCCGGACGTGGGCGACCACCTGACCTGGACCATCGCGGACCGGCCGGTTTTCTGCGTGAGGGACCCGGACGGTCGGGTCCGGACGTTCTCCAATGTCTGTCGCCACCGGATGATGACCCTGGTCGAGGGCGACGGGAACTCCCGACGCATCACGTGCCCGTACCACGCCTGGACCTACGACCTGGGTGGGCAGTTGGTGGGAACCAACCACATGGAACACACAGACGGGTTCGATCCGGTGGACATCTGCCTGCCTGAGATCCGCACCGAGGTCTGGCAGGGATGGATCTACTGCACGCTGGATCCTGAAATCCCGTCGGTGGCTGACCTGCTGGCTCCCATTGAGGAGTTTGTTGCGCCGTACGGGGTGGCCGACTACGTGCCGGTCCACCGGGTCGACGAGGTGTGGGATGGAAACTGGAAGTTCCTCACTGAGAACTTCATGGAGGGCTACCACCTGCCGGTCACACACCGGGCGACGTTGGGGACCTGGATGCCGATGGACTCGGTTGTCTTCCCCGACCAGTGCCACGAGGCCTTCACATACCAGATGTTCGAGAAGGACGAGAACGCCCGGTACGGCCGGGCCCACCCGGACAACGACCGGCTTGTGGGCCAGTGGCGGACCACGACATTCATGCCGACGGTGTTCCCGTCGCACATGTACATCCTCGCTCCCGACCACCTCTGGTATCTGTCGTTGCGGCCCCTGGGCACCGGGCAGGTCCAGCTGCGGTTCGGGATCGCCCTGGCTCCCGAGGTGCACGCCTCGCTCACAGACCCGGAGGCCTGGATAGCTGAGATGGTCGGGTTCTTCACCGCTGTCTGCGAGGAGGACCGGGTGGTGGTGGAGGGACTCCACGCCGGGTCCAGCTCTCCGCTGGCCACACCGGGGCCGCTCAGCTGGTTGGAGCACGAACTGCACCACTTCATGGGCTACCTGGCCGACCGGCTGGTCCCCAACACCGGATACGGGAGCGCACCGACATGACCTTCTCCATAACCGGGCACTGCGCCAGGACCGACATGACCGGGGTGGCAATCACCACCTCGTCGATCTGCGTCGGGTCACGCTGCCCGCACGCCATGGCCGGTGTGGGAGCGGTGGCCACGCAGAACATCACCGATCCGACGCTGGCCATGCGGGTCTTCGAGCGCCTTGAAGCCGGTGATACGGCGGCTGGGGCCGTGGCCGCCGTCATGGAGGGGCGGGCCAACGCCGACTACAGGCAACTGGCCGTCGTGGACCTGGCGGGACGCACCGGGCACTTCACCGGCGCCCACATCCTGGGAACCAACAGGGTGGTGGAGGGAGACCACTGCATAGCGGCGGGCAACCTGCTCTCATCGCTGGACGTACCAGCCGCCATGTGTGCGGCCTTCGAGTCTGATCCCGCAGCGCACCTCGCTGACCGCCTGCTGCAGGGGCTGGAGGCCGGCCTGGCCGCCGGTGGCGAGGAGGGGCCGGTGCATTCGGCGGCGCTGCTGGTGCACCACGAGCAGCCGTTCGCACTGGTGGACCTGCGTTGCGACTGGGACGACGAAGACCCAGTGACGGTGCTGCGGCGTCTCTGGCTCGACTACGAACCTCAGATGCAGCCCTACCTGGACCGGGCCGTAGACCCGGGGGCCGCTCCCAGCTACGGGGTGGCTGGTGACGAGTGATCCGGTTCCCTGCGTGCTGACCCCCGAACAAGGCGAGGCCTTGCTGGAGCCCGGGAGAATGCGAAGCCTGGATGCGCTGCACCTGACAGCCGCTCTGGAGTTGGGAGACGACCTGGAAGGGGTCGTGACGTACGACGGTGGCCTCGGCGAGGCCATGGCGATGATCGGCTACCCGGTGGTGGCGCCTATCTGAGCCGGTGGAAGCCGTCCTCCGGTCCCCGCAGCAGGCGGTCAGGCCACAACCAGGCCCAGATCTGACCGGCTGAGGCGTTCGCAGCCCGTGTCGGTTACCACCACGGTGTGGCCGAGGGTCATGGCCCGCTGGGAGCTGAAATCCAGCAGGATCATGTGCAGGAAGAACACGTGGCCCGGCTCGAACACCAGCGGATTGCCGTCGTAGATCATCGGCCAGTCGGTCCAGACGGGTGCGTAGACGGCACCCATGCCATAGCCGCAGGCATTCAGGCGGTGCTCCCGGTAGCCGGCGGCGTCCAGGATCCGGGCATGCGTGGCGAACACGTCGCCGAGGGTCGCTCCGGGGCGGACCACCTCCTCGCAGGCCAGGAGGGCCTCGTGGCAGGCACCGTGCATGGCCCGGTGCTCAGGTGATGCCGCGCCGACCAGCAGGGTCCGCATCATCGCCGCGTGGTAGCGCCGCTCAACGCCGCACCACTCCAGCGTGAGCTGGTCGATGGCGTCCAGCTCCCGGCGACCGGAGGTGTAGCGCACCATGAGCGCTCCCGGGCCCGAGCCGATGATCATCTCGTTGCCGGCGTAGTCACCGCCACCGCCCAGCACGGCTCCCTGCATGTCGGCCAGGATCCGTGCCTCGGAGGCTCCCGGGCCGGCCTGGTCCATGGCCACATCCCAGGCGTCGTCGGCAAGCTCGGCGGCCCTACGCGTGTAGGCGAGTTCCTGAGGGCTTTTCACCCGGCGGAGTTCCTGGACCAGCGTGGATGCGTCGGTCCACGTCACGAACCCGTCCAACTCCGCCTCCAGGAGGCGCCAGTGGGCGGCTCTCAGGCCGTATGAGTCCAATTCGATGCCCACCCGGGATCCGGCCAGGCTTAGGTCGTCGAGCATCTCCCGCAGGTCCACGGCCGGGTTCATACCGTCGACGTCCATGTAGCAACGGACGTCGGTGACGTTGGACGTGTACGCGGCTGTGCCGCGGTCGGGAGCCCGATTCAGCAGGGCCACCCGGCCATCGGCCGTCATGACCATGCACTGGAAGCTGGAGAAGCCGAAGGTGTCGTAGCCGGTCAGCCAGTACATCGACTCCTGCTTGAACATGAGCAGGCCATCCAGGCCGGCGGCGGCGATGGCTGCCGCTGTCCGATCTCTGCGCGAGAGCATCTCGGTGGGGCTGAAGTGGATGGGCATGGGGTTCCAGTCGTCGGGTGGCGGGGTCAGTAGTCACGGCGCAGGTCGGCGCCGTCGTACAAGACGTCGGAGAGGGCGGCATTGGCGGCGGCCCGGACGGCCCGTCCCGCAGGGGTGCACAGGCCGTCGGGTGCCGGGACCGTCACAAAGGAGGGGTCCACTGGCCGGCCGCCGATGGGCAGCACGTGGTGCTCGCCGCGACCGGGCCGGACGGCGGCTCCGATGTAGCTCTGGAACGCCACGCCGACCCTTCGCCTGTCGGTTCGGTTGGGGCGCGACCCGTGGACCAGGTGGGGGTGGTGGAGCGACATCTGACCGGGCTGCAACTCGATGTCCACGGCGGCGGTGACGTCCACGTCGACGTGCTGCCCACGGGTGAGGATGTTCTCTGTTCCGTACCTGTCGATGTGGGGTCGGATGCCGTCACGGTGCGAGTCCGACACCATGGCCACGCAGCCGCTGGCCGAGGTGCTCGGCGTGAGGGCCACCCAGGCGGTGACCATGTCGCTCGAGTCGAGGCCCATGTAGGTGGAGTCCTGATGCCAGCTCACGTAGGTGTTGGACCCGGGTTCCTTGATGAACAACACCGAGTTGAGCAGCGAGCGGGGGTCGTCGACCAGCGAACGCACGCAGTCCAGGATCACCTGATGCAGGGCAAGGTCGGCCAGGAACGGCAGGACCAGGTGGGCGTTGTTTCGCCTTGCCGCGTGGAGGTCGTCGGGAAAGGCGTGTTCGGCGTCGACGAGGGCACGATGCAGCGCCGTCGCCTCGTCGGCGGTCAGGACGTCGACCGGCGCCACCCATCCGTGGTCCCGGTAGTGGGCCACCTGATAATCGGTCAGAACCGGCATGGGCCGGGACGCTAGATCCCCGGGCGTGACCGGGGCGAGGGCGCCCGTAGCTGACACCTGCCACCGACCCTGCTCCTGATCTAGCCTCAGCGGGCCCGGGGTGGACGTCCCGGTTGATCCTGGGGGGACCTATGCCGGACGTGGAGTTGCCGTTTACCCGTCTGGAGTATGCGGATCGCCTTGGCAGGGTCCGTGCCGCCATGGATGCCCGGGGCATCGAGGTGCTCGTCGCAGCGGACCCGTCCAACATGTCGTGGCTGACCGGCTACGACGGCTGGTCGTTCTACACACCGCAGGCCGTCATCGTCACCGGCGATGGCGAGCCGTGGTGGTGGGGTCGGCGCATGGACGCCAACGGCGCCCGTCGGACCGTCCACATGGACGAATCCCGGATCCTCGACTACTCCGACGACCACGTCATGTCCACCGAGCGGCACGCCTTCGGACAGCTGGCCGGGCTGCTGTGCGACATGGGCCACGGTTCGGCCCGGGTGGGAGTGGAGCTGGACAACTACTACTACTCGGCGGCGGCCCACCAGCACCTGGTGGCGGGGCTGCCCGACGCCGACGTGGTGGACGCCACGGCGCTGGTGAACTGGCAGCGGGGTGTGAAGTCCGAACAGGA
>CAJWFS010000055.1 GCA_913030665.1 uncultured Acidimicrobiaceae bacterium | reverse complement strand
ACCCCGAGGAACGCGAGCAGGTCGAGGCGATGGCCAAGGAGATGGCGGACGTGCGGGAACAGCTCGCCTCCGTACCCGCGGCCGTGGTGGTCGCCAACCACCTCATGGGCCTGTACGAGCTGGCAACGATCCACCTCTCGCAGCAACCTCCGAACCTGACGGAGGCCTCGGTGGCGATCGACGCACTGGGTGCGGTGGTCGACAGGCTTCCGGGGCGACTCGGCGAGGCCGAGTCCACCATGCGCGACGCCCTCCACCAGATCCGCCTCGCCTACGTGGCCATCGAGAAGGCCAGCCGCGAAGCCGACACGCCTCCCGAGTCCGAGGCAGGCTGACCACCGGGTGGCTCCCGGCGCAGGATCAGTGAACGATCTTGGAGAGCGGGACCTCCAAGATGTCCGTGGCACCACCGTCGCGCAAAGCCGGAATGAGCACGTTGATCTCGGACTTCGACACGACGGTTTCCACCGCGAAACCGGCGCCCCTGAACAACTCGTTCACCGTCGGTGACTTCATCGACGGAATCAGGTCGATCACGGCGTCCAGCCGGTCGGCCGGCACGTTCATCTTGACCAGCACCTTGCCGCGGGCCTCCAAGGTGCCCTGCAGGAGGCGATGGAGCTGCTCCATGGCGTGACGCTTCTCCGGGTCGGCGTACGAATCAGCGTTGGCAACCAACTCGGTGAAGCTCGTCAGGATCGTGTCGATCACCTTCAGACCGGCGGCACGAAGCGCCCTTCCGGTCTCGGTGATGTCCACCACCACGTCGACGATGTCAGGGATCTTGGCCTCGGTCGCCCCGTAGGAGAGCTGGATGTCAGCCTCCACACCACGCTCGGCGAAGAAGCGGCGGGTCAACTCCGGATACTCGCTGGAAACCCGGACTCCGGACGCCAGGTCGGCCACCGACTCCACCGGGGAGTCACCAGCTACGGCTACCACGATACGTACGGGCCGGGCGGTGGCCTTCGAGTAGTGAAGCTCGCCCAGGGAGACCACGTCGCTTCCCGTCTCCTCGATCCAGTCACGACCGGTGATTCCGATGTCGAACAGGCCGTCGGCCACGTAGACCGGGATCTCCTGGGGGCGGAGGATGCGCACGTCGTGGATCCGGGGATCGTCGATGGACGCCCGGTAGTCGACCGACGAGCCACGGCTCACGGCCAGGTCGGCGCCCTCGAACAACTCGAGCGTCGACTTCTCCAAGGAACCCTTAGGCAGGACCAGCTTCAGCATGCAGCGAACCTACCCGCCCCACACATGGGCCCGACCGGGGGTTTTGCGTTGGCGAAGCGCCGGATCAACGATCTTCGAGCTCCAGGTCCAGCCTGAGGTCGTCACCAAGGACCTCCACCGCCACGAATCGCCCCCTGCGGAGGTCCGCCATGGTCGGAGCGCCGGGTCCGGACAGGAGCGGGCGCCCATCCTCGCCACCCAACAGCGCCGGTGCCAGGTAGACCACGTAGCGGTCGACCAGTCCGGCACGGTGGAACCGGCCGGCCACGTCCGCCCCACCCTCGACCAGCAGTTTGATCACCCCGTCGGCTCCCAGGCCGTCCAGGAGTCCTTCCAGCCCACCGTGGTGCTCCTCTGCCGGGAGGATCCGGGCGCCTGCAGGGATCTTCCCCAACACCACCCGTCGGGGCGGATCCTCGCCCTCGACCACGAGGCCGTCGGCGTCCCGCACATCCAGGCGCGGGTCATCGGCGCGGATGGTGCCCGCTCCCACGCAGATCGCATCGCATGACGCCCTCAACCGGTGCACGTCGAGTCGGGCCTCGGTACCGGTGATCCAGCGACTCGTACCGTCCGGTGCCGCTATCCGCCCGTCCACGGTGGCGGCCAGCTTCAGAACCACGTACGGGCGACCTGTCCTGCGATGGTGCAGGTACGGAGCAAGCGTGTTCGTGACCTCCTCCACGAGGACGCCGACGTCCACGACCAGCCCGGCCTCGCGCAACCTCCCGAGTCCCCGACCGGATACCTCGGGGTCCGGATCCTCGACGCCCACGACGACACGGGCCACGTCGGCGCCGATGATGGCGTCCGTGCACGGGGCCGTTCTGCCCTCGTGGTCGCAGGGCTCCAGCGTCGTGTACAGGGTGGCCCCGGCCGCAGCCGGACCGGCCTCGGACAGCGCCACGCGCTCGGCATGTGCCCCACCCGGCGGCTGGGTGGCGCCGTAGCCGACGATGCGGCCATCGGCGACCACCACCGCCCCGACCCTGGGGTTGGGTGACGTCCGGCGATGCGGTTCACCGGCGGCGTCCAGGGCGGCCCGCATCCCGCCCTCGTCATCATGGATCGTCGGGTCAGGCACCGGCGCCGGACCCCTCGCCCGACGGATGTGGGTCGGCGTTGTCGACAAGGAGACGCACCGCGTGCGGCACCACGTCCACGACGGCCCCGAGGCACTCCACGCATCCCTTCGAAGACCCGGGGGTGTTCAGGACGAGGCTGGTTCCGCAGGTACCAGCCACGCCGCGCGACAGGCGACCCAGGGGGTTCACGAGGCGCATGGCCTCCGCCAGCCCCGGCGCCTGGCGGTCCAGGACGGCGAGGGTTCCCTCCGGCGTCTGGTCCCGTGGACCGAAACCCGTGCCACCGGTCGTGACCACGAGGCCGTGGAAACCGTCGGCGAGGGCCAGGATGGCTTCGGCCACGGCATCCACACCGTCAGCGGTGACCGCAGTCTCGACGACCGTCCAGCCCTCGGCCTCGCAGCAGGCCACCAGAGCGGCTCCCGAGCGGTCCTCACGCACGCCGTGGACCACGCCGTCAGAAACGGTCAGCACCTTCACGTCCAGCGGTACCCCGCTTCCGTGGTGGAACCCATCGTGCCCGGTTTCGGCCATGGGGCGAGGGTACCGGAGCGGCCCCGGCGGGCCGGGCAGGGTTATGGTCGCCGGATGGGCGTGGACGAGCTGGCCGGCTACGAGATCGGCTCCTTCGAGCACGGCGGCACCAGCCGCACGGTGCTGCGGACCGGTTCCGGGCCTGCGGTCATCGTCATGGCGGAGATGCCGGGGATCACGCCGCGGGTGGCGGACTTCGGACGCCAGGTGGCGTCCATCGGCTGCACCGCCGTGCTGCCCTCGCTGTTCGGAACCCCGGGCCGGCGCCCCACGCCCAGCTACCTGCTGCGTTCCCTGGTGGGAGGATGCGTCTCGAGGGAGTTCACGGCCCTGATGCGACGTCGGACCTCGCCGGTCACCGACTGGTTGCGGGCACTCGGAGCATTCGAGCACGGCAGGTGCGGCGGTCCCGGAATCGGTGCCGTCGGCATGTGCTTCACCGGGGGCTTCGCCCTGGGCATGATGCTCGACGACCGGATGCTGGCCCCCGTGCTGAGCCAGCCCAGCCTGCCCCTCTCGATCAGCGCCCGCCACCGACGGTCGCTGGGCATCTCGGACCGGGACCTGGATGTAGTGAAGGAACGGGTCGCAGACGGGGTATGCGTCCTGGGACTCCGGTTCAGCGAAGACTCGATGGCCCCGGTCGAGCGCTTCGACCGTCTCAGGGAGGAGCTGGGCGACGGCTTCATCGGCGTCGAGCTGGACTCCTCGCCGGGAAACCTCCACCGGATCTCCAAGCGTGCCCACTCCGTGCTCACCGAGGAGTTGGTCCACGAACCGGACCACCCCACCATGGAAGCCATGGGCCGGGTCCTGACGCACCTGGGTGAGCGCCTCCTGGTCTGAGCGGCATGAGCTCCGATCCTGCAGCCAGGCGAGACCTCAGTCGATCCGGTAGCGGAAGACGGCCATTCCCTCGCTGTCCAGGTCCTGTGGCAGGAGCAGGCCGCCCGTCCCGTCGTCGCCGTGCGGGCGCCAGGGGGAACCCAGGGGTGAACCCGACCCCAGGCCGGTGGCCTCCCGGAACCGCCGGTCAACGCCGGTGGTCTCGGCCGACGTGAGCGTGCAGACGCTGTAGAACAGCAGGCCACCGGGTCGCACCAGGCCCGCAGCTGCCGTGAGCAGGTCGACCTGCAGGTCGGCCAGCTCCTCGACGTCAGCCTGACCGGTCCGCCAGCGAGCATCGGCCCGGCGCCTGAGAACCCCCAGACCCGAGCAGGGGGCGTCCACCAGGACCCGATCGAAGGCTCCCGGGCGGAACGATGGAAGCCGGCCGTCAGCCGCCACCAGCGCCATGTCATGACCGAGGCGCTCGGCGTTGTCGCGCACGAGGCCCAGCCGGGCGGGCCGCAGGTCTGCAGCCACCACCGATGCGCCGGCTGCGGCCATGGCGGTGGCCTTTCCCCCTGGCGCAGCGCACAGGTCCAACACGACCTCACCGGACGGGTCCAGGCCATCGACGACCAGTGCAGCCACCATCTGGGAGGCACGATCCTGGTGGTACCCGTCATCGCGTGCCACCGCCCGGGCAGGTCGGTTCATGGCGGCCAGCGCCGCCAGTGCGTCATCGCTGCCCAGGTCGGCCACCAGGCGCTCCAGCAGCCAGTCCGGCACGCTCAACTCGACGCCCGGGCCGGGCCATGTGGGCTGGTGCTCGGCGACCCGTCGCAGGACGGCATTGCAGAGGCCGCGGACCTTTCGGGGGGCCACGGCGACCGTCGCCGAAACCGCAGCGTGGGCCGGAACACCGGCCCAGTGGAGCTGGTAGGCGCCCAGCCGCAGCACGGTACGCACCTCGGGTTGGACGTCGTCGTGCAGGAAGCTGTCCACCAGGTGGTCGCAGGCACGACGCATACGCGTCGTGCCGTAGACGAGATCGGTCACGAACGCCCGATCGCGGCTGTCCAGGCTGGAACGGTCCAGGGCGGCTCGCAGGACCAGGTTGGCATACGCACCGTCCCTCTCGATCCGCCCGAGAACCTCCATTGCCAGCCGGCGCGCATCTTCGCCGCTCATCCGCCTAGCCGTTCGTCCGCCACTGGTCGGGCCCCGCCCAACCATGCCGAGGCCCCCATCCGGGCGCGGCTGGCCGGCTGGACCTCGAGGAGGCGCAGGGCTCCACCACCGGTGGCCACCAGGTCGCCCACCATGCTTCCCGGTGGTCCGGGCACCACCTCTTCGACGACCTCGGCTCGCCAGACCTTCAGGTCCCCGTCCCTGAAGGTCGTCCAGGCGCCGCCGACTCGAACCACGCGTTCCAGTTCCATGGCGGAACGGTCCCACTCCAGCACCAGGTCCGCCCTGTGCACCTTGTGGGCATAGGTGGCTATGCCCTCCTGGGGCACCGGGGCCGACAGACCGCCATTCAGGGCGTCGACCAGGAGTCGGGCTCCGAGGACGGCCAGACGCTCCCGCAGGCCATCTGCCGTATCGGTCGGTCGGATCGGCACCTCCACCCGGGCGTGGACTCCCCCGACGTCCAGGCCCTCGGCCACCGCCATCAGGCAGACCCCGGTAGTCGGATCCCCTGCCAGCAGGGCACGCTCCACGGGAGCCGCGCCGCGCCACCGGGGCAGCAGGGAGAAGTGCAGGTTCACCATCGGCACCCTCGCCAAGACGTCCACCGGGATGATCCGGCCGTAGGCGACCACCACTCCCAGATCCGCTCCGGAGTCGGCCACAGCGGCCAGGTCGTGGGCCACGGGAATGCCGAGCTCCATGGCCCGGGCACCCACAGGGGTGGGCGTCGGAGCCGAACGACGACCTCGACGGCGGTCGGGGGAGGTCACCACCAGCGCCACCTCGTGGCCCGCCTCGTGGAGTGCGGTCAGCGGCGCCACCGCCACCTCGGGATTGCCCAGGTAGACCAGCCGCCCGGGATGCGCCGGAGGAGGCGCGATCACCGCAATCGCAGGCCCCCGTCGAGCTGCCCACCTGCAGGGGTGGAAGCCAGTCGGGACATGGTCATCTGGCGTAGTACCCGTCGGGCCTCGCGACTCTGGTCGTCGTCCAGGTGGTCCACGAGTAGTACTCCGTCCAGGTGGTCGATCTCGTGCTGGAACAGCCGTGCCTCGATCTCGTCAGCCTCGATCGAGACCTCGTTGCCGTCCAGGTCCACTCCCACGAGGTGGATCTGCTTCGGCCGGGTGATCTCCCAGGTCAGGTCCGGAACCGAGAGGCAACCCTCCTCGAAGGTCCACTCGCCGTCGGACTCGATGATCCGCGGGTTCAGGATCACGCCGGCCCCCTCGCCGTGGTCGTAGACGAAGAAACGCTTCTGCACCCCCACCTGCGGTGCGGCCAGGCCGATCCCCGGAGCCTCGTACATGGTGGTGAACATGTCGTCGGTGAGGCGCACCAACGCGCCGTCCACGTCGGTCACTTCGGTCGCCGGCCTGCGCAGGACCGGGTCGCCGATCAGTCGGATCTGGTGGGGTGCCACACGACAAGGCTACCGTCAGGGCGATGGAGGCCCGGATGCCAGACCGCCACCCGGCGCAGTGAACGACAGCCAGTACTGGACCGATCGCCCTGACGTGGCCTCCAGGCCCACGGAGGTCGGCCTCCTGCTACCCGACGTGAACCTCACGCTAACCACCGACAGGGGCGTCTTTTCGGCCGACCGCGTGGACCGGGGCACCCGGTACCTGCTGCTGGACGGCCCGGGCCTGCCCACCGGGCCCGTCGACCTGATGGACCTCGGCTGCGGCTACGGGCCGATCGCCTGCACCATGGCCTCGCGCCGTCCGGACGCCCGCGTGTGGGCTGTGGACGTGAACGAGCGGGCGCTGGGCCTTTGTAGGGCCAACGCCGCCGCAGCCGGACTGGCCAACGTGGAGGTGGTCGCGCCGGACGACGTGCCGGAGGACGTGCGGTTGGCAGCCATCTGGTCCAACCCACCCATCCGCATCGGCAAGCCTGCGCTCCACGACCTGCTGGCCAGGTGGTTGGACCGCCTGACCCCTGAAGGCACAGCGCACCTCGTCGTCCAGCGACACCTCGGGGCCGACTCACTGGCCCGCTGGTTGGACGACCGGGGCTGGACCTCCTCGCGCCGTGGGTCCCGCAAGGGCTACCGACTCCTGGACGTGGCCGCCCGGATCGGGCCACCTGCCGATGCCGCCACAGGGCCCGATGTCACGGATGGAGCATCCGCAGACGGCGGGGACCGGCGGTCCGGGGAGGATTCCACGTGAAGAACCTGGATGGCACGGGGCTGAAGCGCCTGCACCGCGAGTGGCGGCGGCGCAGCGAACCCGAGGTGGCGCTCCTGCTGGACAGTGTGCAGACCCCATACAACGTCGGAGCGATCCTCCGGACCGCCGCCGCCTACCGCGTGGGACACCTCTGGCTGGCCGGATCCACCGCACCGCCCACGCACGCCAAGACCGCCAAGACCGCGCTGGGTACCGGCCGCTACCTGACCTGGACGATCTGCGAAGAGGTGTCCGAGGCGATCGACGGGATCCGGACCGCCGGCTACGGCCTGGTCGGCGTGGAACTGGCGGACCAGGCCGTGCCCATCAACGAGGCGACCCTGCCCGAGAAGGCCTGCCTGGCGTTCGGCCATGAGGACCGGGGCCTCTCGGCCACCACTCTGGCAGCCTGCGACGTGGTGGCCTTCATACCGCAGCTCGGCAAGGTGGGCAGCCTCAACGTCGCTACCGCCGCAGGAATCGCCCTCTACGAACTGAACCGCCGGGGTTGGTGATCGCCGGGCTCAGGCCCGTCGGGGGTCCACCTCCAGGCGGAGGCGGCCAGCGGGGCGCGACACCGCCAGGAGTGCGTCCGAGAGGTGGTCGTGGTCAGGCGCCCGAACCAGCCAGGAGCCGTCCCTGGGGCCCATGACGTCGATTCCGTCCGGTGACCCCAGGCGGGTCATGAACTCCGGCGCCGCCGCTCCCGATACCCGCGCCAGGGCGGTGAAAGGCGGCTGTCCCAGGAGGGACCTCCGGTCTTTCTCCTCGGGTACCAGGCGGCCCGGATCAGACTGCAGGACCGCCTGCAGTACCTCGTGGTCCGGCTGCCTCGTCTGCACCACGAGGCGACCACCGGCCGATCGCGGCCCGAGCAGCCGAGAGGCGCGGACCAGGAGGGCCATGGCCTGCTCGGACGCCCGCATCCTGGGCGCCAGGAGTTCCTGGTCGAACTCCAGGAACACCACCCGGGCGACCCGCCGCTGGATCCGATGCAGGACGGCCTCGGTCCCTACGAACACGGAGGCGCCACCACCATCCAGCAGTCCGGCATCAGTCTCGGCAGTCACCTCCAGGACAGGCCGCCCTGCCAGGGCTTCCAGTTCCTCACGGACCCTCGACACGCCCGCACGCAGGTTCCGGAACCGGGTGGCGCCACAGGAGTCGCAGACCACGGGACGCCCGTGGTCATCATCCAGGGGGCAGCGGAGGCGGTCGTCGACATCTTGGACCATGGGCACCCGATGCTCTTCGCAGCGGGCCAACTCGCCGCACCCGTCGCAGGCCAGCAGACGCGACCGCCCCTTCCGGTTGAGGACGCAGACCACCGGGTCACCGCCCTCCCCCCGCAGGACCGGAACCAACTTCGGCGAGAAGAGGCCTGAGCGGACCGGGTCGTCCAGACGGCGGTCGAGGAGGTCCACCACGGGCCACCCGGTCCTTTCCTCGGCCCGTGAGGGAGCCAGCAGGCGCCCGTGGGCAAGGGCCTCCAGGGTCGGGCTGGCCGAGGCCAGGACACACGGAACCCCCGCCCTTCGTGCCCGCTCGACGACTAGGTCCCGGGCATTCCAGGTGGGTGCCCGCTCCTCCTGGTAGGCCTCATCATGCTCGTCAAGCACCACCACGGCCCGGAGGTCGCGGACAGGTGCCAGGGCGGCGGCCCTGGAGCCGATCACCATTCCGCCGGCGGCGGCCCGTGCCCAGTCCCGCGGCATCGTGGCGACCGCTATCCCGGAGCGACGGACCCTCGTCGCCAGTCGGGCGGCGGCGGCGGCCGTGGGAACCAGGACGAGGGCGTCGCCGCGGCGGGCGGCCGCCAGCACCAGGGGAATGGGGTCGGTCGCCGGGGGCAGGCGGACAATGGTCGGGCTGCCGTCGGGCGTCGGATCCAGGGCGCCTGTCATCCAGCGGGCATCAGAGTCGGGAACGACCACCGGTCCCGGAGGTGCCGGAATGGCCTCGACGACCGTGGGGGGCGAGGCGGTGGCCAGAAATCCGACCACCGGACCCACCCAGCGTCGAGCTGCCCAGCGGCCCAGGTCGATCAGTTCGGGGGAAGGGCCCATCCCGCTGAGGCGGGCCAACGGCCGAAGGTCGACGCCGTCGGGTGGCGCGACGTGGTCCTCGACCACCCATCCCCCGACCCTCCGACCAGCCAGCACAACCCGGACCCGGCTGCCCACGCCCAGGCGTTCGCCACGGCCGTCGTCCTCCCACGAGGACGGGACCAGGTAGTCGAAGACGCGGTCCACAGCCGCCACGTCGGGCATGACCCGGACGACCCGACCGGGGACATCGGCCCCGGTCCCAACGGTCGGGGCGCCGCCGATGGCATCCCGGGAGACAGGTATGACGGAACCGCCGCCCTGTCCGATCGGCGGCGGCGCTACGTCGTCGAGGTCGAGGCGACCCTGGTCGTCGGCCCCGCCTGTCACCGCAGGCGTCGGTTCAGGCCAGGCCCAGAGCGGACCGCACGTCGTCCACCCGGTCGGTCGCCTCCCATGAGAACCCGTCCCGTCCGAAGTGGCCGTAGGCGGCCGTCTTCCTGTAGATCGGTGCCTTCAACCCGAGGTCACGGATGATGGCGGCCGGGCGCAGGTCGAAGATCTCCTGCACGCAGGCCGAGATCCGGTCCGGATCCACCGTCTCGGTACCGAAGGTGTCGACAAGGACCGAGACCGGCCGGGACATGCCGATGGCGTAGGCGACCTGCACCTCGCAGCGGGTCGCAGCGCCGGCCGCCACGAGGTTCTTGGCCACCCATCGGGCGGCGTAGGCGGCCGAACGGTCGACCTTCGACGGGTCCTTTCCAGAGAAGGCGCCCCCACCGTGGCGGGCCATCCCGCCGTAGGTGTCCACGATGATCTTGCGGCCGGTCAGCCCGGTGTCGCCGACCGGGCCACCGATCACGAAGCGGCCGGTCGGATTGACATGGACCTCGTAGTCGTCGTCGGCGAACTGGGCCGGCACGACCGGTCGGATGACCTGTTCGATGAGGTCGGGTCGGATCATCGAGTCCCGGTCGATCCCGTCGTTGTGCTGGGTCGAGATGAG
>CAJWFS010000054.1 GCA_913030665.1 uncultured Acidimicrobiaceae bacterium | reverse complement strand
TCGGGCCCTTGGCGATCTCCACCAGGAACTCCTCGTTGTTGTTGAAGGTCTTCAGCCGGTCGATCAGCAGCTCCAGGCCGGCTGCGGCTCCGGCGCCTCCGTCGTTGGCGAGGCCGTTCAGGACACGTCGCAACTTCCACACCTGGTTCAGCTGCTTGCGCTCGAACAACAGCTCCTCGTGGCGCGTCGAGGAGGCATCCACGTCGATCGCCGGGTAGATCCGACGCTCGGCGATCCGCCGGTCCAGCCGCAGCTCCATGTTGCCGGTGCCCTTGAACTCCTCGAAGATGACCTCGTCCATCTTGGAACCGGTGTCCACCAGCGCCGTGGCGAGGATGGTCAGGGAGCCACCCTCCTCGACGTTGCGAGCGGCGCCGAAGAACCGCTTCGGCGGATACAGGGCGCCGCTGTCGATACCACCTGACATGATCCGGCCAGTGGCCGGGGCGGCCTGGTTGTAGGCCCGGGACAGGCGTGTGATGCCATCCAGCACGATCACCACGTCCTCGCCGTACTCGACCATCCGCTTGGCCCGCTCGATCACCACCTCGGCCAGGTGGGTGTGCTCGTCGCTGGGACGGTCGAACGTCGAGCCCACGACCTCGCCGCGCTGCGTCCAGCGGCGCATGTCGGTGACCTCCTCGGGTCGCTCGTCGACCAGCAGGACGATGAGCTTCACCTCGGGATGGTTGGTCTCAATTGACCTCACGATCGACTTCACGATCGTGGTCTTGCCGGCCTTGGGGGGCGAGACGATCATCCCGCGCTGGCCCTTTCCGATCGGCGAGAGCAGGTCGATTATCCGGGCCGTCATGTTGTTGGGATCACCGTCGATCTCCATGCGCAGCTTCTCGTCCGGGAACAGCGGCGTGAGGTCCTCGAACTTCGGCCTGGTCTTGGCCATCTCGGGATCCATGCCGTTGATGGAATCGATGCGCAGCAGTGCCGGGTTCTTCTCGCTCCGGTTCGCCGGTCGGGCTGCACCCACGATGGCGTCGCCCTTGCGCAGGCCGAACTGGCGAACCTGCTTCACGGAGAGGTAGGCGTCATCCTTGGAGGGCTTGTAGCCACCGGTGCGGAGGAAGCCGTAGCCCTCGACGCGCAGGTCCAGGTTGCCGGAGATCTCCACCGGCTCGCCGTCCCAGACCTCCTCCGGGCCTTCGTCGCGTTCACGGCCCCGGCGGCGGTGGCGGCGGTTTCCCGCATCGGCCTGCTCCCCCTGCTGTCCGCGGTTCTGGTTCTGGCCACGACCCTGCTGTCCACGGTTCCGGTTCTGGCCACGGCCCTGCCCACGGTCCTGACCCGACCGGCCCTGGCCATTCCCGTGGCCGTCGCTGCGATCAGCCCCGTCCTCGGCACCCCGGTCGTCGGACGGTCCGGCATCTGTCGTCTGGGCATCGGCGGCAACGTCGTCGGAAGCCGTGGTGTCCGGAGTCGCCTCGTCGGCATCGGTGGTGGCCGCCACTGCGACCTCCCACTCCGCCGGTGGCTCCTCGTCAGCGGCGCCCACCTCGGGCGCCGCAGCGGAAGCCGATCCGTTGGAGGAGCCGTTGGAGCCCCCTCCCGTCAGGTCAAGGATCAGGTCGACGAGCTCGGCCTTTCGGGCGCGCAAGCCGGGCTTGCCACCCAGGGCGTTGGCGATCGTCGTCAGTTCGTCGCGGTCCTTGCCTTCCAGCGTGCCGCGTTCCAGTTGGGTGGAGTCCATGCCCACAACACCTCGGTTTCATCGGGCCGAACGGCCCGTCTTGTCTGCCCAGCCGGGACCGACCGGGAGAGGGGAAAGCCATCCGGGTGACCGACGAAACGGTACCGGAAGACCTGTCGTGGGACGGTGACCCCAGGCTCACCGGCACCGACCGACACGGCCGCGTGCGTGTTGCGAGGTGAACCCCATAGGACCGTCGCCCGCCCGACGACACAGTTACTTTACCCAATCGCCTCCAATGGCGGCAACCACCGTCGTGGAGACGGGTCCGGAGGTTCAGTCGGCAAGCAGTCGGGAGACGAGCTGGTAGCCGGGAACCAGCGGCTCGGCGGCCACTCCCGACTCGGAGAAGACACCACCGGGACCGTCCACTGCCGAGTCCACCAGCACGTATGGAACCGGGTCGGCAGTGTGGGTGCGGGTGGTCAGGGGCGTTGCATGGTCTGGGAGCATGAGGAGGCGCCAGGGACCCATCGAGTCCAATGCCGGGATCAGCCCGGCGATGATCCGACTGTCCCAGTTCTCCAGAGCCCTGACCTTCTCGGCCACGTTGCCGGCGTGACCGGCCTCGTCGGTGGCCTCCACGTGAATGACGAACAGGTCCAGCCCCGCCTCCAGCTCGGCCAGGGCGATGTCGCGCTTGCCTTCGTAGTCGGTGTCGAACCATCCGGTGGCGCCCGGAATGTCGCAGACCTTCATGCCCGAAAGCACCCCGATGCCACGCACCAGGTCCACGGCGGTCACCAGGCCAGCCTCCACCCCATGGGTGTCGGCGAACGACGGCACCTGCGGCTGGAAACCCTGGCCCCACAACCAGATCTGGTTCGCCTCCAGGTCGAAGCCCGACAGGACGTCCTTGGATGCCTCCATCAGCTCTGAGAGAACGCCACCCGCGGGACCGCCCGGGTTCACGATCGCCCCGCCGGAGAGGTCATGCGGCGGCGTGCAGACGGCATCGATCCACCCACCGGGGGCAATCATCGCGTTCCGGAAGCCGACCCCGGCCAGGAACTCGACGCCCTCGTGCATGCCGGACAGCTCGGCCTCCAGGGCGGCCACCACGGCGGCCCCCTCCCCGCTGGAGGGGTTGCCCCCCGCGTAGTCCACCATCACGCCGTCGCGGACAACCACCAGGTTGCAGCGGAACGCCGTCTGGTCCGGGCGCAGGGTCCGACCCATCGCCGCGACCTCGATGGGCGCCCTGCCGGTGTGGAACCGGGCGGGGTCGAATCCCATGATCGACATGTTCCCCACGTCGCTGCCCGGAGCCATGCCCTCGGGTATGACCGCGGCACGACCTACCGTTCCGCGCCCTGCCAGGGCAGCCAGGACCGGCATATGGGCGACGTCCATCGGTGTCCGGCCGTCGAGGTCCGGGACCGGGAGGTCAGCACAGCCGTCGGGAACGCAGATCACGTACTTCACAGGTGGATCATCCTGCCAGCGCCGGAGGTCGGCCGAGGCACGGAGCCCCGGTTGAACCGTCGGTCATACGACACGCCGGTGCGCCTCCACGAACTCCTCCACCACCACCAGGTCATTCGGAAGCCGTGTAAGGCTCTCAGGACGTTCGTGGAGGTCGGCCAGGTGCTCCGGAAGCGGCGGCCGGACTCCGGTGGCGGCGGCGACAGCGTCGGGAAACTTGGCCGGGTGGGCGGTGGCCAGGGCCACCATCGGCACCGACGGATCCTGTCGGCATGCCCGGGCGGCCAGCACACCGACCGCACTGTGGGGATCCAGCAGGACACCCGAGAGTCCGAACTCCGTCTCGATGCACCGGCGAACGGCATCGTCCTCGAAGCGGGCACCGGCCCAACCATCGGCGAGGGCGGCGTGCACCACGGGATCCAGGTGGAACGAGCCGGTGGCCCGGAAGCCGTCCAGGTGTTCCGCCACAGCGGCCCCGTCACGGTCGAGGAGCTCGAACAGCAACCGTTCCAGGTTCGAGGAGACCTGTATGTCCATGCTGGGCGAGGTCGTGGGGACCACCCCGTCGATCCGCATGGTGCCATCGTGGAAGAACTGGGTCAGGACGTCGTTGGTGTTGCTCCCCACCACGAGCTGTGGCACGGCCAGGCCCGAGCTCCGGGCCACATGGCCGGCGAACACATTGCCGAAATTGCCGGTCGGAACGGCGAAGGCCACCGGCGACCTGCGACCACCCAGGCGTTCGGCGGCCACCACGTAGTAGACGACCTGGGCCATCACCCGTGCCCAGTTGATCGAGTTGACCGCCGACAGGCCCACGCGGTCCCGGAACCCGACGTCGGCGAACATGGCCTTCACCAGGTCCTGGCAGTCGTCGAAGGTGCCCTCGATGGCCACGTTGTGCACGTTGGGTGCCGTGACGGTAGTCATCTGCCGCCTCTGGACGTCCGACACCAGACCGGCCGGATGGAGGATGACGACATCCATGTTGTCCCGGTCCCTGCAGGCCTCGATGGCCGCCGAGCCGGTGTCGCCCGACGTGGCGCCCACGATCGTGACCCTCGCTCCCAGTCGGTCCAGTTCGTGGTCGAAGAGGCGGCCCACCAACTGGAGGGCGACGTCCTTGAACGCCAGCGTCGGACCGTGGAAGAGCTCCAGTAGGTGCATCCCGTCCGACAACTCGACCATCGGGACCACGTCAGGCGTATCGAAGGTGGCGTAGGCGTCGGCCACCATCGCCCCGAAGTCGTCCACGCCGACGGAGCCGGCCACGTAGGGCGACATGACCTCCACCGCCGTCTCGACGTAGTCGCCACGGCCGCCACCTCCCAGCACGGGCCATGCCTCCGGCACGTACAGCCCACCATCGTCGGCGAGGCCGGCGAGCAGCGCTTCGCCGAAGTCCAGGACCGGGGCCATTCCCCGGGTGCTCACGTATCGCATGGCGGTTCCGGCTCCGGTCAGTCGCCGATTACCCGCAGGACGCTCCCGACGGACCGCACCGCGTCCAGCGACCTGAGGTCCGGGAGCGTCGAGCGCAGGTCGCGTTCACGTGCCGCATGCGTGATGAAAACGAGGCGGGCCTCCCCTCCCAGGCCCTCCTGCTCCATCGAACGGATCGACACGCCGTGCTCACCGAACACGGTGGCGACCTGGGCCAGGACGCCGGGGCGGTCGTCCACCTCGACGTTCAGGTAGAACGCCGAGGTGACATCGTCAATCGGGGCGATACGGGCCCGTTCCAGGACGCCGATCGACGCCGCGTGGCCCTGTCGGAGGTTGCAGGCGGCGTCTATGAGGTCGCCCAGCATCGCCGAGGCGGTCGGGCGACCACCCGCCCCCCGGCCGTAGAACATGAGGTCACCGGCTGCACCGCCCTCCACGAAGACGGCGTTGAAACTGCCCCGCACCGAGGCCAGCGGGTGGTCCAGGGGCACCAGCGTCGGATGCACCCGAACTCCGATCTGGGACCCTCCATCGGAGGCCGTCGTCCGCTCGACCACGGCGAGGAGCTTGATGCAGTGCCGGAGGTCGGCGGCGAACTCGATGTCGGCGACGGTGATCCCGGAGATGCCCTCGTGGTAGACGTCGCCGGCCACCACCCGTGCACCGAAGGCCACAGTGGCGATGATCGCGGCCTTGGCACCTGCGTCGAAGCCCTCCACGTCAGCCGTCGGGTCCCGCTCCGCATAGCCCAGGCTCTGTGCCTCCGCCAGGGCATCGGCATAGCTGGCGCCGTCGTCGGCCATGCGGCTCAGGATGAAGTTGGTGGTGCCGTTCACGATGCCCATGACGCGCTTGATCGGCTCGCCGGACAACGACTCCCGCAACGGTCGCATAATCGGGATGGCGCCGGCGACAGCCGCCTCGAACAGGAGGTCCACCCCGGCAGCCTCGGCCGCCCCGTAGAGCTCGGCGCCGTGGTTCGCCAAGAGTTCCTTGTTGGCTGTGACCACCGGCTTGCCTGCCGCCAGGGCTGCCGACACCAGCCCACGGGCGGGCTCTATGCCCCCCATGACCTCGACGACCACGTCCACCTCGGGATCCACGACAAGCGCCGCCGCATCGGTGGTGAAGGCTGCGGAATCGACGGGGACATCGCGGTCCAGCGCCGTGTTGCGAACCGCTATGCGGGTCACCTCCAGGTCCAGACCGGTACGGCGTTCCACCTCCCCGCGGCGCTCCGCCACGAGGGAGACGAGGGCGGCGCCGACGTGGCCACAGCCAAGCAGTCCTATTCGGATCCTGGAGGTCTCCATGGACCAGACCGTATCGCTCGGACCGGCCCCGTCCGGCCCGGATTCGGTCGTAGGCGTGGCGGCCGCGTGTTCACACCTCGCGCCTGGCCAGGTCTTCGAAGGTCTCCCTGCGGACCACCATCCGGGCGTCACCATTAGCGACGAACACCACAGCGGGACGAAGGACGTGGTTGTAGTTGGAGCCCATGGCGTGTCCGTATGCGCCGGTGACCGGAGTGGCCAGCACATCGTCCACAACCAGGTCGTCTGGGACCCAACCCTCCCGGACCAGCAGGTCCCCCGACTCGCAGTGCTTGCCGACGACGCGCACCGGCCGGGAGCGCTCTGCTGCTGTCGCCCTGGGCAGGAACGTCTCGTAGCCGGACCCGTAGAGGACGGGCCGGGGGTTGTCGCTCATGCCCCCGTCCACGGCCACGTAGGTGCGGATCCCCGGCAGGTCCTTGATGGTTCCCACCGTGTACAGGGTGATCGCTGCCGCAGCCACGATGGCCCGGCCCGGCTCGGCCGAGACCGAGGCCGTCACCCCGGCCGCCTCGCAGACGGCCCTGATGCCGGAAGCCCACTCGGTGATGCTGGGTGCCGACTCACCCTCCACGTAGGGAACGCCCAGGCCGCCCCCGACCGAGAGTTCGGCCAGCCCGAACGGTGCGGCGAAGTCGGCCAGCACCTCGATGGCCCGGGCGAACGCCTCGACCTCGAACACCTGGCTGCCGATATGGGCATGCAGCCCCACCAGCTCGACCGAGTCAGAGGCGACGGCCCGCTCTACCGCTGCCGTGGCCAGGCCCGACGACACCGTGAAGCCGAACTTGGAATCGTCCTGGCCGGTGGCGATGAACTCGTGAGTGTGGGCCTCCACGCCGGGCGTGATCCGCAGCAGCACCCTTGGCCTTGAGCCCGTCGCCGTGGCAATGGCGTCCAGGCGGTCCAACTCGTCGAACGAGTCCACGACGATCCGGCCCACTCCCTCGTCGAGCGCCATGGCCAGCTCGGCCCCGCTCTTGTTGTTGCCGTGCATGACCAGCCGGTCGGCCGGCACCCCTGCACGGCGTGCCACGAACAGCTCGCCTCCGGTGGCGACGTCCAGGTGCATGCCCTCCTCGTGTGCCAGGCGTGCCATCGCCCCGCAGAGGAACGCCTTGGAGGCGTACGCGACGCCGTCGCCGAAGGCGGCCACCGCTTCGCGGCAACGGGCCCGGAGGTGGGCCTCGTCGTAGACGAACAACGGCGTGCCGTACTCGCCGGCCAGGTCCACGAGGTCGCAGCCGCCGATCCAGAGCCGGCCGTCGGCGGAGATGGATGCCGTGTCGGGCAGCAGTCCGGTGGGTATGGGTCCGGCCATGGTCAGGCCTCCCCGTCCTCGTCGTCGCGCCACATCTCGGTGGGAGCGCTCACGCCGAGTAGGTCCAGGGCTATGGCAAGGCCGATCCGGGCGCCCTCGGCCAGCCAGAGCCGGGCCCTGGTCGTGGCCGGGTCCACCTCGGGGCCGACCACCCGGCAGTCGTGGTAGAAGCCGTGGAACGCTGAGGACAGCTCCCTCACCCAGGTGGTGACCTGGTGCGGCGCCCTCTCACAGCAGGCCCTGGCGACCACGTCTGGCAGCTCGTGAAGTGACCGCATCACCTCGATCTCGCGGGGATGGGCGAGTAGCGACAGGTCCACTTCGTCCAGTGACCCACGCACGCTGCCGCCAGCGGCCGCCCTGTCCACCACCGAGTGGATCCGGGCATGGGCGTACTGCACGTAGAAGACGGGGTTCTCGTTGACCTGGCTGGCGACCAGGTCCATGTCGAAGGTCTGGGCGGAGTCCACCGACTGCAGCAGGTACGTGAACCGGGCCGCGTCGGCGCCCACCTCGTCGACCACATCGGCCAACTCGACCATCTCGCCGGTCCGCTTCGAGAGCCGAACCTCCCGGCCGTCTCTCTGCAGGTTGACCAGCTGGGTGATGACGATCTGCAGGTCCTCCCTGTCGTGGCCGAGCACCGACATGGCGGCGTGCATGCGGACCACGTAGCCGTGGTGGTCCGCCCCGAAGACGTTCACCAGGCTGTCGGCCCGCGCGAACTTGTCCCGGTGGTACGCCACGTCGGGCATCAGGTAGGTGGGTTGCCCGTCGCTCTTGACCAGCACCCTGTCCTTGTCGTCTCCATGGTCGGTGCTGCGCAACCAGACCGCTCCGCCCTCCTCGTAGACGGCACCGGCGGCTCGAAGGTCGGCCAACGTGGCGTCCATGGCCCCCGAGGAGATCATCGACCGTTCCGAGAACCAGGAGTCGAAGTGGATGGACAGTGACTCCAGCACCGACCTGTGGTCAGCCAGGGCCCGCTCGTAACCCCACTCCAGAGGATCCACGTCGGCAGGCATTTCGGCGGCCCAGTCCACGATGTACCGACCGTGGTAGCCATCCTCCGGGACCTCCCCACCGGCGGCACGGGCAACCAGCGAGGCGGCGAACCTCCGCATCTGGACGCCGCTGTCGTTGACGTAGAACTCGCGCTCCACCTCGTAGCCGCACCGTTCGTAGAGGCGCGCCACCGAGTCGCCGTAGCAGGCTCCCCTACCGTGGCCGGCGTGCAGGGGACCCGTCGGGTTGGCGCTCACGAACTCGACGATGACCCGCTTTCCGGCACCGGAGTCGAGACGACCCCAGCCATCGGTTCCGGCAGCCACCACGTCGGCCAGCACCTCGTGCAGCCAGGTCTCGGCCAGGCGGAAGTTGACGAAGCCGGGTCCGGCCACCTCGACGCCGACCACGTGGGGCGGAGGTATCGCCGTCAGGCGCTCCACGAGGGCGGTTCCGAGCTCCCGTGGGTTTCGGCCGGCCGCCTTCGCCGATGCCAGGGCCACGTTGGTCGACCAGTCGCCGTGCTCCGGATTGGCCGGGCGCTCCAACTGGACCACGTCCGGCAGGGGGTCGACGCCCAGGTCGGCCAGGGCGGAGCGAACCGCATCGATGATGGTGTCGCGCACGTCCATGGCCGGATCCATCGGAGAGGGGGGAAGCGACCGGGGCCCGGCCACCTGTCCGATGCTACCGGGGCACCCTGACCCGGCCGGATACCGATTACGTGGCGTGTGGCCCGGGGGTCACCCGGGTGGGTGCCGCCGGACCGGCGGTCTCAGGGGCCGCCGGCGCGCATCCGGGAATCGCGACGGACGACCATTATCAGGGTGGACAGGACCACCACCATGCCGAGTACCTGCACGGCGGTGAGCCGCTGGTCGAGCACAAGCCACCCACCTCCGGCCGACAGGACCGGAATGGCCAGCGTCAGGAGGCCGGTCAGGGTGAGGCTCACGTGCAGGTGGGCCCAGTTCATGAGGAAGTGACCGGTTCCCGGCACGGCCAGGAGCAGGGCCAGCCATCCCCACTGCGACCAGGATGGGAGCGGCGGTATGACCTGCCCGGCGTCGATGGCGGCCAGGGGCAGCAGAACCAGCGCACCAATGGCCATGGAAGTGGTCTGGAGGGTGAAGGTGTCGAGGTGGTGTCTCACGTCCTTCACGAACACGAAGTAGGCGGCAAAGAAGAACGTCGACACGGCGGCCAGGAGGTCACCCCTGAGGTGCCCACCAGACCCGCCTCCGGCACCGAACATCACCAGGGCGACGCCACCGATGGCGACGAACGCGATGCTGACCAGCCACCCGGTCACCCGCTCCCGATAGCGGCGGGAGGCCACAGCCATGAGGAGGATGGGCTGGAGCGCTCCGATGGTCGTGGCGTTGGCCAACGACGTGTTGTGGAGGGCCACGAAGAACAGGGCGATCTCGAGGGCGATGGTGACCGCCGGCAACGCCACCAGCCGGACCGTGGCCCAGGTGATGCGCCGACCGCCGGCGTAGAAGAACGTCCCGTACACGAGCGCTCCCAGGAACAACCGCCAGAAGCCGATCTGCAGTCCCGGCAGGTCGAATCCGGCGACGATGACGTTGCCTGCCGACCAGCAGGTGACGGCCGTCGCGGCCGACGCCCTACCCCGGCCGGCCCTGTCGGATGCGGCTGTATCCGGGCCGGTCATCGCGGCACCCTAGGCCCCTCCCGGACGCCGACCCCTAGGTTTGTACATGCCTTTCGTCCATTGACTACGGTCAACCAATCGGTGGGCCATCGTGGTCCACTCGGAGGAGGACCCATGAAGATCCGTTCACTGCTCGCAACCCTGCTGGCCCTCGTGCTCATCGCCTCGGGCTGTTCCAGCGACGGGGGGGCCACCGCCGGGGACGGCACCTGGCCGTCCGAGATCACATTCGGATTCGTTCCCAGCACGGAGCAGGAATCGCTCCTGGACGACATCCAGCCGTTCATGAACGTGCTCAGCGACGCCCTCGGCATCAAGGTCAACGGCGTGGTGACCACCGACTACACCGGCCTGGTCACCGCCATGGGCACCGGCAAGGCCGACCTGGGTGCCTTCGGGCCGTTCGGCTACACGCTGGCCCAGCAGCAGTTCGGCAACATGGAGGTGCT
>CAJWFS010000053.1 GCA_913030665.1 uncultured Acidimicrobiaceae bacterium | reverse complement strand
CGGATCCAGAAGGTGGCATAGGTCGAGAACTTGAAGCCCTTGCGCCAGTCGAACTTGTCGACGGCGTGCTCGAGGCCGAGGTTGCCCTCCTGGATGAGGTCGAGCAGCTCCATGCCGGGCGGCAGGGGATAGCGGCGGGCGACGCTCACGACCAGGCGCAGGTTCGCCCGGATGAAGCGGTCCTTGGCGCGGGCTGCGGCCCTGATGGCGCGTTCGACCTGGCGGTCGACCTCGCCGGCCTCCTTCTTGGCACGGGCCTCGGCACCGCGCTCGATGATCTGGGACAGCTCACGCTCCTCCTGGGCGTTCAGGAGGGGGACCATGCCGATCTCGTTCAGGTACTGTCCTACGGAATCACTCATCTTTGTTCACATCTCATTCGTCTTGGTCCACGACGCGCGCCGCGACCGGGAAGGGATTTCAGGGGGATTAGACGTACCATCTGAATTCTTGATCTGGATCTTTCAGGTGGCTTCGTCTGACCAATAGTCAAGCACAGATGGCCCGCGGAGTGAAGCCTGGCTTCTATGACGTTCGTCATACATCGGCTTCATACTCCAGGTTCTGGTCATACATGCAGGTAAACAGGCATGTATGACCGGTGTGTGACAGCCGGCTGTAGCGACCCTGCAGGCGTCAGGACCGCCCTGTGGTCAGTATCATCGAGCCGTGCCAGGCTCCGAGCCCACCGTCGCTCCGCGCCGGATCGGCCTCCTCGGGGGGACCTTCGACCCACCGCATCTGGGTCACGCCGCCGCCGTCCTGGAGGCCCGTCGGTCGCTGGCCCTCGACCTGGTGGTCCTGGTGGTCGCCAACGATCCCTGGCAGAAGACCGCCGATGCGAGGATCGGAAATGGCGACGTCGTCTCGCCGGCCGAGGTGCGCCTGGCCATGACCCGGGCGGCCGTGGTCGGTATGGACGGTGTCCACGTGGACGACCTGGAGATACGACGGGGTGGTCCCTCCCACACGGCGGAGACGCTGGCCCAGTACACCTATGTCCACCCCGGTGCCGAATTGTTCCTCCTCCTGGGCAGCGACATCGCACCGGACCTGGACACGTGGGTGCGCCCTGACGAGGTACGTCGACGTGCGACGATCGTGGTCATGCAGCGGCCCGGGTTCGAGGAAGGCCGCCCGCCGATCGGCTGGGAACACCAGGTGCTGGACGGATCATTCCCGGACCTGGCCAGCAACCACCTGAGGGACCGCTTTGCCGCCACGGGCCAACCCGACGGTGCCGTCTCGGCCGGTGTGGCTGAGATCATTCGGGCGCACGGCCTCTACGGGGTGGGTCGGTGAGCGACGTGGAACCGGACTCCCGCCGGGAGCCGGTCGGGGAGAGCACCCCACCCAGTCAGCGACGACGGCCCGCACCGGCCCTGCCGACCGCCTGGCGATGGGGCTTCCCTGCGGTACTCGTCCTGGTGGTCCTATGGTCCGGGTGGCTTTTGGCCGATGGCCTGCAAATGATCCTGGACAGCGAGCAGGGCACGATCCGCGAGGCGGTCACCGACCCGTCGGCACCGGGCTTCGAAGCATTTGTGGAACAGACCTGGTCCATCCTGGTGGCCACGGAGGACGATGCCGGCGAGCTCGTACAGGTCGCCGTCCTGGCCGTCGCGGACCGGGTCGGTGGCGGGGGCACAGTGCTGCTGGTCCCCCCGGAGGTCGCCGTGACCGGCTGTGCCGTCCAGCCGTGCACCTTGCTTGACCGCCACAGGGAAGGCGGCGTGGACATGGTCAGGACTGCTGTCACCGGCCTTCTGGACGTGGGGGTCACCGGCACAGCCCTCCTGACGCCGGACCGTTGGGAGAACCTTGCCGGCGCCTCGCCGGCAGCTGTGGTGGAACTGCCCGGAGACCTGGTGTCCACGGCTTCCGACGGCACGACGGTCGTACGATTCGCGGCCGGGAGGGTTGCGATCGTTCCGGCCGAGGTGGCCGACCTGCTGGGCTTCACCGACGATGGCGGTGGCATAGAACGCCTCGCCAGGCAACGCGACTGGTGGAGCGCCTGGATGGAGCTGGTCGGAACCGGCGACCCTGTGGGGAACCTCCCCGCCCTGGACCTGGACATCGTCCACCTTGTGGCAGCGGTCGCCGGTGGACAGGTCAGCGTCGTAACGGGGCCCTGGATGCTCGAGGGATCCTCGATGGTGGTGGACGCCACGGCGCTCGACAACCTGGTGGTCTCGATGTTCCCGTTCCCCGTTCCGCTGGTCCCGGGCCGGAGGCCGACGGTCCGACTCCTGAACGGCACGGGCGATCCGACGCTCGACGCACCGGCGCGTGAAGCGGTCCTTCGTTCCGGCGTGGAGCTGGCCGTGGTGGGCAACTTCCGCAACGACGGAGCAATCCAGACCCGTGTGATCCACCGGGACCCGGCCCTTGCCGAGGAGGCCAATGCCCTTGCGGCGGCTCTAGGTGCTCGTGTCCTGTTCGACGAGATGGCCAGCCCGGTGACCGACCTGACGGTCGTCATCGGAGCCGACTTCCGCCTCGGCGGATAGCCTCGGCCACCCGATGCCACAATCCTCCCTAGGCAGAGCCACGGCAGCTGCCGACGTCTCCAACGTGACGTTGGCTGAATGGGCCAGTCACGCGGCTCGCGCTGCGGACGACAAGTTGGGGCGCGACACGATCATCATCGACGTGGGTGACGTGCTGTCGATTACCGATTTCTTCGTCATCTCCAGCGCTCCGACCTCCCGACAGGTGCGGGCGATCGCCGAGGAGATCGAGGAGCAGTTGACGATCCTGGATGGTCCGAAGCCGATCAGGGTGGAGGGTCGTGGCGACAACCGGTGGATCCTCATGGACTTCGGGGGATTCGTCGTCCACATCTTGGACGACGAGTACCGGGCCTTCTACGACCTGGAACGGCTCTGGTCCGACTGTCCCCGGATCGACCGGCTGGACGCCTGAGCCGAGGCCTGCTGCCTCCGGCGGACCGTCACCGTCACCGACCCCCCGTCGACCTCGGTATGGGCGTGGACCCCCCAGTGGCTGGCGATCATCTCGGGGGTGAGGACCTCCGCCGGTGACCCATGGGTTATCAGGCGACCATGGTCGAGCACGGCCATACGGTCGGCGAACTGGCCAGCGACCGTCAGGTCGTGGAGGGTGCTGACGACGGTCAGGGACCGCTCGGTGCGGAGTTCGGCGATGAGCTCCAGGACCTCCAGTTGGTGCCCGAGGTCCAGGAACGACGTGGGTTCGTCCAGGACGAGTATCGGCGTGTCCTGGACCAGGGCTCGGGCCACCACCACCCGCTGTCGTTCGCCGCCGGACAACGTGTCCACCTTGCGGCCGATGAAGCCACCCAACTCCAGCCGGTGCAGTACCTCCAGGGTCTGCCTGCGGTCCCTCTCCGAGGGCGAGAACCGCAGGCCCTGATGGGGGGAGCGACCCAGTAGGGCATAGTCGAACACATCGATTCCGGGGGGAATGACGGGATGCTGGGGGACCACGGCGAGGCGACGGGCGCGTTCTCGACCGGGTATGCCGCCGGCGTCCTCCCCACCGATCCGGACCGTTCCGGTATGGCCCACGGTGCCTGCCAGGGTCCGCATGAGGGATGTCTTTCCTGCTCCGTTGGGACCGATCACCACCAGCCAGGACCCACCGGCGACGGACAGGTCGAAGCCGTCCAGGACCGTCCTGCCACCGAGTACCACCGAGACACCGGACCATGCCACCTGCACTGACCGGTTCGTGGCGGTCAAGAGGTGGCCTGTCGTCGCAGGATGAGCAGGAAGAACGGGGCGCCTATGAATGCGGTGATCACCCCTATGGGCAGTTCGGCCGGTGAGCGGACCGTTCGGGCCAGCACATCGGCCAGGGTCAGGAAGGCCGCACCGAACAGCAGCGAGAGTGGCACCACCCGTCGGTGGCTGGTTCCGGCGAGCATGCGCACGGCGTGGGGCACTACCAGCCCAACGAAGCCGATGAGGCCGCTGACGGCAACGGCGGCAGCCGCACCCAGCGAGGCCGCCATGAGCACCAGCCTTCGGATGGTCCGGGGCCTGAGGCCGAGGGTGGTGGCCTCCTCGTCACCGACGGCCAGGACGTCCAGGGGCCCCACCGACAGCAGCAGGCCCACCACGCAAATGACGGCGTAGGGGGCCAGGAGGCGTACCTCGCCCCAGCCGGCGGTCGAGAGGCGCCCGAGGATCCAGGCGAATACCTGCTGCAGGGTTTCCGAGTTCTGTTGTTGGATGAAGGTCTGGATGGCGGTGAAGAAGTTGGCTACGGCCACGCCGGCCAGGATGAGGGTGGCCGGCGACCCGGTGCTGCCTCGGCGGGTGCTCAGGGTTCCGGCTGCAGCCACAGCCAGGAGGGCTCCGACGAAGGCTGCCAGTGGGACCGGGTCCATGAAGCCGACTGCGTCCCTGAGTCGGGTCACGATGGCGATGGTGGCGCCCAGGCCGGCCCCGGCGGCGATTCCCAGGAGGTAGGGGTCGGCCAGTGGGTTGCGGAACACCCCCTGGTAGGCCGCTCCCGATCCGGCCAGGAGGGCCCCGACGAGGAGGCCGAGCACCACCCGCGGCGCCCGCAGGTCCCAGATGATTGCCCGGTCGGCAGGCGACAGCGATGAGTCGACGTCGATGAGAGGGAGCCGGTCGGCTAACTCCAGGATGACCTGCCATATGGGGATGGGAACGGGCCCGGTGGCCACGCCTATGACCGCGGCGACCAGGACTGAGGCGATTCCCGCGGACAGCCAGCACCCTCCGAGTCGGGACCTGTCAGACCCGGTTGGCCTGTAGCGGGCCACGCCTGGTCCGGCCGGCGGAGATGTCATCTGATCACCTCGGGCCGGGTCAGGCGACGGAGTTCACGGCGTCGACGATGGCCCGCAGGAAGTCGACGATGCGCGGCCCCCAACGGGACGCCACGTCGTCGTCCAGTTCGACGATGCGACCGGTTGAGACGGCGGTGAGGGTCCTCCAGCCGGGGCGTTCCGCGACGGTCGCCGCAGTCTGGGCGCAGCACTTCGTGTCGGCCAGGAAGATGATGCCCGGATCGGCGTCCAGTAGGTATTCGGCCGACAGCTGCCGGTAGCCCCCGGAGGCGCCGTCGGCATCGGTCGGGTCGGCGGCGTTGACCAGGCCGGCCAGGGCGTAGACCTCGCCGATGAAGGTCGATGAGGTGACGGTGTACAGGGTGTCATCCAGTTCGTGGTAGTAGGTGAGCGGTTCCTCGCGGTCGATGACCGAGGCTGCCAGGTCGGTGATCTCGGCCCTCATGGCCTCCACCAGGGCTGTCGCCTCGGCCGCGTGTGCGGTGATCTCCCCGAGCGCCAGGATCTGGCTGTACGTGTCCGCAATGGTCATCGAAGCCCCTTGGAGCAGGGACTCGACTCCGGCGGCCTCGAGGCCGGCCACCACGTCACCCGGGTCGTAGGAGAGCACGACGAGGTCGGGCCGGAAGCCCAGGATCGCCTCGATGTTCGGCTCGAAGCCGCTGAGGTCGGTGACCGGGGCATCTGCCGGGAAGGTGGAGAGGGAGTCGACAGCCACCACCTGGTCACCGGCGCCGATGGCGAACAGCATCTCGGTCGCCACCGTCGAGATCGAGACGATGCGGGCCGGCCCGTCGGTCGTCCCATGGTCTACACCGGGTGCACCCGACATGGCTATCGAGGAGTCGACGCCTCCACAAGCGGCCAGTGCCATGGCAGCCAGAAGCGGTATCAGGATCTTGCGCAGCATGGGAACGGATTCCTCCTGTCGCCGAGGTGTCATCGCTCGATCGACAGGCCGTTCGCCGGCTATCGGCCGAACCGAATCCCTTGCCTCGAGGGTGTCTGGTTCGTACGGCACAGAGCTGGCTCGGACTAGTCGTCACCCTCGGGGGACGGCATCACCGCTGCGGGACAGTGCCGGGATCACACCGGACTTCGGTCTCCAGACCGCGGCGGGAGTGTAGCCGCAGTTTCGTGACGGCCAGGGAGCTCGGCTACCGGTCGTCCGTGGCCCGATCCCGGAGTTGGTCGAGGACCGTTCGGCCTCGTTCCATCTTGATCTCCTCGTAGCCGCGTACGTCCATGGCCAGGGCGGCTGTCGCCACGGCGTCCTCCAGGCCGTATGCGGTCAGGCCGTCCAGGACCCGGCCGATGGCGGAGCGGTACTCGGTTACCAGGGTGCGTTCGAGGCGGCGGACCTCGGCCCGGCCGAACGGATCCAGTGCGGTACCACGCAGCCGCCTGCCCTTCGAGAGCAGCCACATTGCCGGGCGTCCGATGGTTGCGGGGATGGCCAGCTTCTTCGTCATGCCGAGCGTCCGGAGGAACGGCGGGTGGAGCCGCCATGTCACGGCGGCTCCCGGGCCACCGATGGACGCCGCCGCCGACCGACCTTCCGGTCCGATGAGAAGCCGGGCGACCTCGTACTCGTCCTTGTAGGCGGTCAGCTTGTGCAGCCCGCGTGCCACGGCCTCTGTGAGCCGCACCGAACCGGCCGACGCTCCCTGCTCAGCCGTCGAAGCGGCCTCGACCAGGTCGAGGTAACCGGACGCGCAGCGGGCGTTCTGGTATCCGACGAGATCGGCGGCCAGCAGGCCGATCAGCGGCCCCAGCCCCGTGCGCCCATCCAGCTCCTCCACGCGGGTCCGTAGGTCGGCGGGGAGTCCCGGGACGTCCATGGTGGTCGACGACGTCCGACCGTCGGGATCGTCGGAGGAGTCGAAGGCCGACGGATCCATGGCCCAGCGGCGACCTGCGCGGAAGGCCGCACGGTTGCGGTCCACGGCCACCCCGTTGAGGCCGATGGCCCGCTCCACCGCGGCTGGATCCACGGGTATGGCCCCGGCCTGGACGGCCACGCCCAGGAGCATGACGTTGGCGGGTGCGGCGTCGCCGAAGAGGGACCGGCTGATGGCCGATGCGTCGACGAACCTGTTCAGCCCGCTGCGTGTCCTGGAGTCCACTCGCTCTACGAACTCCCCGACGGTGGGCAGGCCCTTCTCCGGGTGGCCGACCATCGAACCGGTCGGGGTCTCGGAGGTGGAGGCCACCATGACGGTCTGCTCGACGCCGGCGGCGTGCATGGTCTTCGCACTGGCGCCGACGAGGAGGTCGAAGGCCAGGATCACGTCGGCGCCGGTCTCGCCGACCAGGTTCGAGGCCCGTGGGCCGTTCCGGGAGAGGCGCAGGTCGCTGATGACGGGGCCGGCCTTCTGGGAGAGGCCGGTCTGGTCCAACCCGCGAACGTCGTAGCCGTCGATCATCGCTGCGGTGGCCAGGATCTGGGCAACGGTCACGACGCCCGTGCCACCGATACCGGCCAGACGTATGTCGACCTGCCCGGTGTCCCCGATGGCGACGGGTGCGACCAGGTCACCGCTCCCGTAGCTGCCTGGGACCTCGGCGGTGGCCGGGTCGTCGGGATCCACCGCCACCGTCATGAAGCTGGGGCAGTCGCCCTCCAGGCAGGAGGCGTCGAGGTTGCACGAGGACTGGTCGATGGTGGTCTTGATGCCCAGATCGGTCTCCACGGGCTGCACGGAGAGGCAGTTGGAGACCTCGCCGCAGTCGCCGCACGCCTCGCAGAGGCGGTGGTTGATGACGACACGGAACCCCGGGGTCTCGGCCTTGCCGCGCTTGCGGAGCCGTCGCGTCTGGGCGGCACAGGCCTGGTCGTGGATCAGCACGGTGACACCGTCGACCGCAGCAAGGACCTCCTGGGCCTCCAGGATCCGCGTTCGGTCCCAGACCTCGATGTCGGCTGGTAGACGGACCCCCCGGTAGCGGGCGGTGTCCTCCGTCGTGATGAGGATCCGGGCCACGCCGTGCGACAGCAGGATCGAGGCGATCTGTGGGACACCCACTCCGCCGATGGCATCCTGGCCACCGGTCATGGCGACGGTGCCGTTGTAGAGCAGCTTGTAGGTCATCCGCACGTCGGCGGCGACGGCCGCCTGTATGGCCAGCTGTCCGGAGTGGAAGAAGGTCCCGTCGCCGATGTTCTGGGTGAAGTGCTCCCTCTCGACGAATGGTGACATCCCGATCCACTGGGTGCCTTCGTTGCCCATGGCCGTGATCCCGGCGCTCCTCCCGACCTGGTCCTCCTCCATGAGGAGGACCATCCCGTGACAGCCGATGCCGGCCCCGACGAGGGCACCCTCGGGGACCTTGGTTCCCCAGTTGTGGGGGCAACCGGAGCAGAAGTAGGGGGTCCGCTCGATTGACAGTGGGAGCAGGGCGCGCTCGCGGATCGTGGGCTCGGGCGTGAGCCTGTCCGCCAGCCGGGCCGAGAGGCGCTCCCGGAGGCCGACGAGGATCGTGTCGGCGTCCAGGATCCCGTGGTTGGGCATGAGGGTGCGTCCGTCCGGGTGGGTCTTGCCGACGACGCGGGGCTGGTCGGGGCCGCCGTAGAGGGCGTCCTTTACCAGCCATTCGAGCGTCGGGTTCTTCTCCTCAACGATGAGGATCTCGTCCAGGCCGCGGGCGAAGGTGCGGATGATTGACGGTTCGAACGGCACCGGGACCCTCATGTGGAGTAGCCGGATGCCCACAGCGGCGATCTCGGCGTGTGTCGTAAGGCCGAGGCGGCCCAGGGCGTGAAGCAGTTCGTGGTAGGTGAAGCCACTGGCGACCAGGCCGATCCAGGCGCCCGGGGGGTCGATGGTCGTTTGGTTGAGGCGGTTGGCGATCATGTAGCGGCGCACCAACTCGGAGCGGGCCTCCCGGAAGTCGCGCTCCAGCTCGAGCGTGTGGGGTGTCAGGAGTTGGCCGTCGGGATGGTGCTCGTAGGGCCTCCCGTCGATGGTCAGGTCGGGGACGACCGGTACGACGTGTTCCGGGTCCAGGTCGACGGTGCCGTTTCCGTCTGCGACCGCGGCCACGATCTTCAGCGCCGTCCAGAGACCCGTGATCCGAGACAGGGCGACGGCGTGCATGCCGAGGTCTAGGACCTCCTGCACGTCGCCCGGATACAGAATCGGCATGTGGAGGTCGACCAGCGCGGCGTCGGAGCTGGACGGCAGCGTCGAGCTCTTGGCAGCCGGGTCGTCGCCCACGATGGCGATGGCCCCACCGCGGCGCGACGTGCCGGCGAAGACAGCGTGTCGCAGTGCATCGCCGGCCCGGTCCAGACCGGGCGCCTTGCCATACCAGATTCCGAGCACGCCGTCGTAGCGGCAGTCGGGCTGCTCGACCACCAACTGTGAGCCCATGACGGCCGTTGCGGCCAGCTCCTCGTTGACGGCCGGCTGGTTCACGATGGCCAGGTCGGGCACGAGGGCGGCTGCCCGGGCGAGCTCGACGTCGAAGCCTCCTAGGGGGGAGCCCTGGTAGCCGGATACGAAGGCTGCCGTGTTCAGCCCGTTGGTGCGGTCCACCCGTAGCTGCTGGATGGGGATCCGGGCCAGTGCCTGGATCCCGGTCAGGAAGGTCCGACCGTGGTCGGCGCGGTAGCGGTCTTCCAGTTGGTAGTCGTCCAGTAGTGACACGGTTGCCCCCAGTTGCCCATGACGCCGGTGTCGGGCATCGGTCTTTCAGGGCATACGGTGACAGATGTACGATAAAGACTCAATGAATCCGAATTAATCACGGAAACGATGGAGATATGACACCTATTGACCGCTCCGACATGCGAATTCTGGCTGCACTCCAGTCGAATGCACGGCAGACGAACCGGGCGGTCGCTGCGGAGGTTGGCCTGGCGCCCTCCACGACCCTGGACCGCATCAGGTCGCTGGAGCAGAACGAGGTCATCACCGGCTACCACGCCGCCGTGGACCTGAAGGTCCTGGGCCGCCCCATCCAGGCGATCGTGGCGCTGCGGCTCCGCCCGAAGACCGGCCCGGTGGTGGATCGGGCGGTGGAACGGCTCTGGGCGCTGCCGGAGACGCTCGGCGTGTTCCTCATAACCGGCATCGACGATGTGATCGTGCACCTCAGCGTCGCGGACACCGACAGCCTCCGGCAGTTGGTCCTGGAGGGGATCTCCAGCATCGAGGGCGTGGTCGACGAACGGACCTCGCTGGTCTTCGAGTACCGCCAGAAGAAGGTCGTCGCTGCCCTCGGGAACTGACCCCCCGTCAGGGAGAAATCGGCCTGCATGTGGCGGCGCCGCCGTGTATCGGTCAGGGTGGGCGCATCGATCTAGGAGGGTCCATGGACCACGACATTCCCCCTGACCTCGCCGAGTACCTCGTCGAGCTGGATGACTTCATAGAGAGCGAGATCAGGCCGCTGGAGGAAGCCGACGACAACGCCAGGTTCTTCGACCACCGGCGTGAGGACGCCCGCACCGACTGGGACCGCGACGGGCTCCCCAACCGGGAATGGGAGGACCTGCTGGCCGAGGCGCGACGCCGGGCCGATGCAGCCGGTCACTACCGGTACCCGCTCTCCGAGGAACTGGGTGGCAGGAACGGCACCAACCTGGGCATGGCCGTCATCCGGGAGCACCTCGCCGCCAGGGGCCT
>CAJWFS010000052.1 GCA_913030665.1 uncultured Acidimicrobiaceae bacterium | reverse complement strand
ACGGCGGCTTCCTGCTGGTCGCCGCCATCTCGTGCCTGATGATCTACGGCGTCGCCCAACCCGGGGAACGTGCGTGGCACGCCCGCCTGCCGGCGTTCCTATCGGCCGATGACGCTCCGAGGACCGGCCGCGTGGCCTGCGGCTCCCTCTACGCCGGGATCTTCACCGGTGGCTGGGTCGTGGTCAGCGTCGTTCGCGGCAACGCTCCGTTCGACCACTGGCCCTACCTCCTCGGTGTGGGCGCCGTCTGGTTCTGGTACGGGACGGCCCGTTCCGAGGTGGGCCCCCTCCACTGGTTCCTGGAGTCAACGCTCATCCGATGGGTCGGCAAGATCAGCTACGGGCTGTACCTGTACCACTGGCCGATCTACCTGCTCGTCACACCATCACGGGCCGGGCGCCTCGTTCCCGGCGTTGAGCTGGTCGAGGGCAACAACCTGATCTGGATGCACCTGGCGATGACGTTCCTAGTGGCCGCAGCCAGCTTCTACATCGTGGAGCAGCCGGTGATGCGGAGGCGCTTCCCGCTGGCCGGCTGGAAGATGACGGCCGTGAGCGGCACGGCTGCCGGTGCCACGGCGATCGTGCTGATCCTGGTCGGGCTGTTGTGGGTCAATACCCGGCCCGCCCAGAGCGGACCCCTCACCGCCTCGGCCAGCCCCTGCACCGAACAGGGCCTCCTCCCGCCGCCGTCCGACGAGCGCCTCAGGGTTCTGGTGGTCGGCGACTCGGTGGCCCTCCAGATCGGCGAGGCCCTCTGCGGCTGGGCCGTCGCGAACCCCGGCCGGATGGTGGTGCTGAACGAGGCCCACCTCGGCTGCGTCGTCGGTCGTCACGGCCTGAAGCGGATTCCCGAGGGCGACGAGGGGCCGGTGGGCGAAATCTGTTCTGCCTGGAACGAACCCGTCCCGACCCACGCCATGCTCAGGTCCGAGGTCGTCTCATGGCCCTCGGCGGTGGAGGCCTTCAGACCCGACGTGGTGCTGGGCCATGTGACCGCCTGGGACGTCACCGACCGTCTGGTCCCATCGCTGGGCGAGGAGTGGGTCTGGGTAGGGGTGCCGGCCTACGACGCGTACATCTCGTCCGAGTACCGCCTGGCCAGCCAGGTGCTGGGCTGGGCCGGCGCCCACGTCTACTGGCTGGAAGGGGCCCACATCCGCCGGGAGATCCGTCCCCAGAACCATCCGGACCGGATCGACGGGCTGAACGAGCTGGTCCGGTCGGCCACGATCGACCTGGACCACGTCACGACCGTCGCCTACCGAGACTTCATTGGGGCCAACGGCACGGCCCGGGAGCGCCACACGCGCGATGACGGCGTCCACCTCTCGCTGGGCGGGATGGCCGAGGTGGCCGACTGGCTGGTGGACGACGTCTTCGTGGAGTCGGCGCCGTCCGTACGGGAATCGGACTGAACCACCGGACGGCCCTCAGCTACGGGCGGCCCACCAGGCGTCGAGGCGTGCCTCGAGTTCCGGCCTCTCCAGCTCGCCCTCCTCACGCTTCAACTCCAACAGGTGGGTCAGGGCCTCGCCCACGTGGCGTCCCGGCCCGATGTTGAGGTGGGCCATGACCGCGGCGCCGTCCATGCCGGGACGCTCGGCGGCACGACGGGCCTCCTCGGCCAGTTCGGAGATCCGCAGCTCCAGTTCGTCCATGGCGGCCTGGATGCCGGCCGCCTTCACCCGGTTCCGCGTCGTGCAGTCGCACCGGATCAGGTGGTTGAGGCGTCCCAGCAGCGGCCCGGCGTCACGGGCGTAACGACGCACAGCCGCATCCGACCAGCCGTCCGAATAGCCCTTGAAGCGACCGGACAGCCGGACCAGCTCCGCCACGTCGGTGACCACCGACTCCTCGAAGCCCATGGAGGTCAGACGGCTCCGGGCCATCCTCGCTCCGACCACCTCGTGGTGCCGGAACGTCACGTCTCCGTGCTCGAACGACCGGGTCCTGGGCTTGGCTATGTCGTGGAACAGGGCGGCAAGGCGCACGATCAGGTCGGGTCCGGTCTTGGCCACGACGGCGATGGTGTGGCTGAGGACGTCCTTGTGCCTGTGGATCGGATCCTGCTCCATGCGGAGCAGGGGGAACTCTGGAACCAGGTGGTCCATCTCGCCGGAGTCCACGGAGGCCCAGAGGCCCGGAGCACAATCGGGCTCGAGCAGCAGGGCGGTCAGGCGTGCTCCCGACGCCGCATCCACGGTCTCGGCTGGCTCGGGGGATCCTGTCGTCGGCGCGGCGCCCGGCACCGTGGTGTCCGTCATGCAGGAAAGTCTACGGATGCGCCCACGATCGGTCGCAGGCCCGGTGCCCATACCTGACGACCCTGTTCGCCGGCCGGGTCAGGTTCCCGGGCAGGCCTCGATGTCCAGGCTCAGCATGCGCGCCGCGTTGCCCCGGACGATCTTCCAGACCACATCGGCCGGGAGGTGCCCCATCATGTCCCCAGCCACCTGTTTCGTGTGCGGCCAGGTCGTGTCGGTGTGCGGATAGTCGGTCTCGAAGGTGATGTTGTCCACCCCCACCTCGTCGAGGGACCGAAGCCCGTGGTTGTCCCGGAAGAAGCAGCCGAAGATCTGTCGGTAGTAGTAGGTGGACGGCGGCTCGGGGACTATGTCGGCCACGCCGCCCCAGGCCCGGTGCTCCTTCCAGACGTCGTCGGCCCTCTCCAGGATGTACGGGATCCAGCCGATCTGGCCCTCGCTGTACGCCAGCTTCAGTTCGGGGAATCGCACAAGCACGCCGGAGAAGAGGAAGTCGCTCATCGAGGCGATGGCATTGTTGAAGCTCAGCGAGGCGGCCACGGCCGGCGGGGCATCCGGCGAGGCGGCCGGCATCTTCGACGACGACCCGATGTGCATGTTCACCGTCGTCTGGGTGTCCTGACAGGCGGCGAAGAACGGATCCCAGTAGCCGGTGTGGATGGACGGCAGTCCCAGGTTGGGTGCGATCTCAGAAAAGCAGACGGCGTGGCAGCCCCGTTCTGCGTTGCGCCGAACCTCGGCGGCGGCCAGGTCCGCGTCCCACAACGGGATGATGATCAGCGGTATGAGCGCTCCGTCGGAGTCGCCGCACCACTCCTCGATGATGAAGTCGTTGTAGGCCTTCACACAGGCCAGCCCGAGGTCCCGGTCCGACGCCTCGTAGAAGGTCTGGCCACAGAACCGGGGCAGGGTGGGGAACGACAGCGAGGCCTCGACGTGGTTGGCCGTCATGTCAGCCACCCGGGCCTTCGGCTCATAGCAACCCGGGCGCATCTCCTCGTAGGTGATGGGTGCCATGGTCATCTCGTCGCGGTCGAAGCCGACGGCCGCCACGTGCCTCTTGTTGGGGTGCACGAGGTCCTCGTAGAACCAGACGTCGCACCACGGAGCGTCCTCGGCATCCAGCTCGTACTCGTACATCTTCGCCCCGCCCACCCAGGTCATGTCACCCAGGCGGCGACGCTCGACGCGGGGTCCCCGGTCCCGGTACCTCTCCGGCAGCCACGTCTTCCAGAGGTGGGGCGGCTCCACGATGTGGTCGTCGACGCTGATGATCGGTGGGATCTCGGTACGGGGAGCAACCGGTGGGTCGGAGGCATCGTCGCTGGTCACCATCGCCTGGTCCATCGGCTGATCCATTCCCTGGCCCATCTCCTGATCCGATCCCCGACATTTCTGATGGTGCGTCAGATTCTAGGGCGTGGCTGGCTGCTTCGACCATTCCGGCCGCCGAACTACCGTCACCCCATGGCTGACCACGACCAGGAACCATCCGACGCCGGCACCGATCGGGTCGGCCCCTTCGGCGAAGCGGCCACCTACGAGCGGGACGGTCACGTCGCCACCATCACCTATAACCGCCCGGAAGCCCTCAATGCTGTGAACCGGGACCTGCGACGCGACCTCAACGCCGCCTGGGAAATGTTCATGGCCGATGAGGAAGCGTGGGTGGCCATCCTCACCGGTGCCGGGGACAGGGCGTTCTGCGCCGGCGCCGACCTGGCCGACGGGGGTGGCTCGGCTGGAGACTTCCCGGGGACGTTCTGGGAGAAGCCCACCGTCAACTCGTTCGAGTCTGGCCTGGAGGTGTTCAAGCCGACTATCGCGGCGGTGAATGGCCACTGCATCGGCTACGGCCTGACCGCCGTCGTGGCCTGCGACTTCGTACTCGCCTCCGAAAGGGCCACCTTCGCCTGGCCGGAGGTCACCCTGGGCATTCCGACCATCGTCGGAGCCATCCGACTACCCAGGAGGATCGCCTGGGCCGACGCCATGGAACTGCTCCTCACCGGCGAGTCGGTCGACGCCGAGCGGGCGGCAGCTATGGGCCTCGTCTGGCGTATCAGCAACCACGACCGGCTCATGGACGACGCTCTATCGCTGGCGGATCGCCTCTGCCGCGCCGCGCCGCTGGCGGTCCGGGCCACGAAGGAGGTGGCGGTCCGGACCCGATCCATGCCGTGGACCGAAGCCGTCCGCTTCGGAGAGACCATGCGCCTGGTGGCCGCCTCCACCGACGACGCCGCCGAGGGCCGGCTGGCCCGGTCGGACCGTCGGCCGCCCGAATGGCAGGGCCGGTGACGCAGCGGTCAGACTCACCGGGACCATTCAGGAAGATCGATCCGGGAGACCCCACATGAAGGTCGGAAGCGCATGAAGACAGGAATCGTCTTTGCCAACATCGGCCCGTTCGGCACAGCCGAGGGCGGCATCGGTCTGGCCACGGCGGCCGAGGCGGCGGGCATCGACTCGCTCTGGACGGTCGAGCACGTCGTCTACCCGGACGAATACGGGTCCACCTACCCGTACGACGAGTCGGGCCGCATGATGATGGCGCCCGACACCGACCTCACCGACCCGTTGACCTGGCTGACCTGGGTGGGGGCGCACACCTCGACCATCCGCCTGGCCACCGGCATCCTCATCCTCCCCGAACGCAACCCTGTCGTCCTGGCAAAGCAACTGGGCACGATGGACTCCCTCACCGGTGGACGGGTGGACCTCGGCATCGGCGTGGGCTGGTTGCGCGAAGAGTTCGACGCTGTGGGAATCCCGTGGGAGCGGCGGGGCGCTCGGACCGATGACTACGTGGCGGCCATGCGTGCCCTCTGGGCCGGCGACAGCGCGTCCCACGACGGGGAGTTCGTGTCCTTCTCCGGCGTCTCGTCCAACCCGAAGCCGGTGAACGGATCCGTGCCAATCGTGGTCGGCGGCCACAGCGACGCCGCCGCACGACGGGCGGGCCGACTGGGCGACGGCTTCTGGCCGGCCAAGGGCGACCTCGACCACCTTCTCGACGTCATGCGGCGCGAGGCCGAGGCACACGACCGCGACCCGGATGCCATCGAGGTGACGTGGGCCGGGGACCTGACGGCCACCGAGGACCCCCTTGCCGCAGCCGAGGAGCTCGCAGAAAAGGGTGTGAGCCGCGTGGTGGTGCCGTCGTTCATGTTCCTGCGAAACACCGCCGATGCCCTGGCCGAATTCGGCGAAACGGTCGTCGCACCGCTGGCCGACATGTAGTCAGGCCCTGTCTGCCCGGCTGCCCCGGAAACGGCCCTGTACCCGGAGTCGGATCACCGACCTACCCTGACCACGTGCACGCGACTATCGGGCTCCAATGGTGACCGGGGGCCTACGGGACCCACGGGACCGGCGAAATCGGGATTTCGGGCCGGCCTTCGGTATGGGCCGTCGGCGCCAACCTGCACGCCACTCCCTTCCGATCGACCTGATCGGCGGCAGGTCCACATGGATCGCCGCCGCCCTGGTCGTCGCCGTCTTCCTCGTCATAGCCATGGGCAGCAGCGGCCCCACGGAGGATGGAGCCACCGAACAGGATCTCCTGGCGACGGTCCAGGGGTCCATGGTCCAGGCCGGGTTGCCCACGGTGAAGGTGCGGGTGGTCGACTGGACGGTCATCCTGGAGGGCCGGGTGGCGACCGCCGAACTGAAGGAGGCCGCCGAGCGCGTGGCCTTCGCCCAAGCGGACGTCATCAGCGTCCAGAACCGGCTCTACGTACCGCCGCCGGTCGTCGATTCGGTCGTCACCACGACAGCCCCCGACCTCCCCGCCGCTTTGGCCGACCTCGTCCTCCAGTCCCGCCTGAGCGCCATGGCGGCCCACCAGCCCATCCAGTTCCAGAGCGGCGGCGACCGGATAACTCTCGAGTCGGTACCCACCCTGGACCGGCTGGCGGCGTTCCTGGCCTTCGAGCCGGCGATCCGCGTACAGATCATCGGCCACACTGATAGCGACGAGAAGGTCCCCGGCGACAACCTCCGCCTCTCGGCGATCCGGGCCGAAGCCGTACGTACCCAATTGCTGGCCCGTGGCGTGGAGCCCGACCGGCTGGTGACCCTGGGACTGGGACACACCGACCCAATCGCCGACAACATCACCAAGGCGGGCAAGGCGGCCAACCGGCGCATCGAGTTCCTGCTCCTGAGAGAGGGCGAGGTGGGCCTGCCTGCCCCCGCCGAAGCAGGTGGAGGCGATCCAGCCGTGGTCGATGCCGCCGGAGCGGGCTCCGGCTGACCCTGTCATCTGGGTGGTGGCATTCCGTCCCGACCTGCGACAATCCATTGCATGAGCACCGATGGGCCATCAGGAGCACCCGACTGGCGCGGCGTCCACCACCTGGCCATGGTCACCCCGGACATGGACGCCACCGTTCGGTTCTACGTGGGCGTGCTCGGCATGCCGCTGGTGGCCACCCTCCTCGCCGGCCCGATGCGCCACTACTTCTTCAGGCTGGGAGCGGGGAACACCATTGCCTTCTTCGAGGTTCCGGGCGCCACCACGTTCTCGAAACCGGCAGGAGCGCAGTCGTCACGGCCCATCCAGTTCGACCACGTCGCCTTCGGCGTGGACGACGAGGCGGCGCTCACCGCCCTGCAACAGCGTCTGGCCGCGGCAGGTTGCGAGGTCACACCGGTCGTCGACCACCAGATCCTCCGGTCGATCTATTTCCACGACGTCAACGGCATCGCCCTGGAGGCGTCGTGGTGGACATCGCATTCCGATGACCTCGGGTTCCGGCCCGACGACCCGGAGATGTTCGCCGACCCGGATCCCGTACCGGCGGTGGCCGAACTGGCCGGCGAGGGGCTGGAGTCAATGCCCTCGACCCGGCTTCGATGAGCCGACCCATCCGTCTCCCATGAGCAGCGGGACGTCAGGCCAGCCGGCATGGCAGCGCCGCGTCACCGAAGCAGCCGTCGGCCTCTTCAGCCATGCCACCGACCCGCTGGCGGACACGTTCTCCCATCCCGACGACCCCGGCCTCTTCGGACCGGACTCCGTCACCTGGCGTGTGATGAGCGACTGTTCCACGTTCGTGGGTGGGGTCAGGTCCCTCCTGGTCCAGGCCGCCCACCCCGAGGTGGCAGCCGGGGTCGGCGACCACTCCTCCTACCGGGCCGACCCCCTTGGCCGGCTGTCACGTACTGCCTCCTACGTGACGGCCACCTCCTACGGAGCGGGCCCGGAGGTGGATGCGGCCATCGCCTTCGTGGGCCGGATGCACGGGCCGGTGACCGGCACATCGCACCGTGGGCTGGCCTACTCGGCAGCCGATCCGGAGATGGCCGCATGGGTGCACAACGCCCTCGTGGACTCGTTCCTCGTCGCACACCGCACCTTCGGCCCCGTCGCCATGTCCGACAGCGCAGCAGATGCCTACGTGGCCGAACAGGTCCGCCTCGGTCGACGGATGGGCGCAGCCCCCCTACCCGAAACCGCCGACGACCTCACCGCCTGGTTGGTGGGACACCCGTCACTGGGCGGATCGCCGGCCGGCGGGGAGGCGGTCGACTTCCTGTCCGGCCCGCCACTCTCGGCACCCGTGAAGGCCGCCTACCGGATCATCCACGATGCCGCCGCGGCGACGGTCCCCATGCCGATCCTCGCCACCATCGGCCTTCGGCCACGGCGCGGGGCGATCGCACGGGGTCGCCTGCTGATCCGGGGACTCCGGGCAGCGCTGGGAGCCTCGCCGGCATGGGCCGCCGCACTCGAACGCTGTGGCCAGGATCGACCCGACGGCGTCAGGTTCCGCAACCAGCCGGGCACCACCCGCTAAAGAGACGCCCGGGTCGGCTGGCCCGATCAGGCTGTCAACACCGGCTCTGAAGGGGAGAATTCGACAGGCAGGTGCTTGATCCCGTTCACGAGGCTCATCCGCAGTCGATCAGCCGGACCGGTCGCCACGATGTCGGGCATCCGGGCGGCCAGGGCCTCGAAGATGACCTTCAGCTCCAACCTGGCCAGGTTGGCGCCCAGGCAGAAGTGCGCACCCCCGCCACCGAATGCCAGGTGGTGGTTCGGGCTGCGCGACAGGTCCAGTCGGTGGGGGTCCTCGTAGACCGCCTCGTCCCTGTTGCCCGACGCGTACCAGAGGGTGACCTTGTCGCCGGCCTCGATGAGCTCGCCACCCAGCTCCGTGTCCTCGGTGGCTGTTCGACGGAAGTAGTTCACGGGGCTGGTGTAGCGCAGCACCTCGTCGACGGCCGCCTCGTCCATTCCTGCACCCCCGGTGACCCGACCCCACTGTTCGGGGTGGTCCAGGAACCCCATGATCCCAAGGCTCACGGCGTTTCGCGTCGTCTCGTTCCCCGCCACCAGCAGGAGGGTGAAGAAGAGGTCACGCTCGAGGTCCGTCAGCTCGGTCACCGTTCCGTCGTCGAGGGTCACCGTGGCGGTGGTCAAGACGGTCCAGAGGTCGTCAGCGGGCTCGGCCCGCTTCCGATCCGTGAGCTCGTGGGCGTACATCGCCATCTCGATCATGGCCGCCTCATACGTGGCACCGTGGTCATCTCCGGTGCCCGTGTCCTGGTATTCAGGGTCGCTTCCACCGATCGTGCGGTTACTCCACTCCAGGAGCATGTGCCGGTCCTCGTCGGGCACGCCGATGATGTCGGCAATGGCCATGAGCGGCAGCTCGGCCGCCACGTCGACCACGAAATCAGCCGATCCGCTCTCACAGATCCGGTCCAGGATGATGCTTGTCCGCAGCTCCATCACCTCCTCCATCCGCCTGATCATGCGCGGCGTGAAGCCCGTGTTGACCAGCTTGCGGTAACGGGTGTGCTGGGGCGGATCGGTCATCACCATCTGCAGCCCCGGGCCACGCCCGACTGCGATGTCGTTCAGCGCCACGCCACCGGCGCCGTCGCGCCCGGGGCCCGTCTGGTGGGAGAACAGGGTGCCCGCCCGGTGGGCCTCGGAGATGTGCTCGTAGGAGGACACCACCCAGAAGCCGTCGGGCTCCTCCTCGTTGGCCGGATGCCGCCACACCGGCGCCTCCCGTCGCAGTAGGTCGAACCAGTCGTGCGGCATCCGCTCGGCGAACACGTCGAGGTCGGTGAGATCGATCTCGTCGATAGTGGCCATGATCGTCCTCCGGACCTGCGTGTGGAACTTTTGCCTTCCTTGGAAGATATCTTCCTCGGAAGAGGGTTGCAAGGTACCCTCGCCCGCGTGAGCCGACCATCCGACCAGGCCCCCCACCCGCCGGGCGAGGTGGATTCAGCGGTCGACCGCCTGTCGCAGCGGGCCGATGGCGCCGAGCCGACGACTGCCGGAATCCTCGTCTGGGCCTACATAGCCGGTCGCCAGCTGGACGCCTGGCTTGCCGATGCCCTCGCCGACACCGGCCTGTCCACCTCCGACTACGGGGCTCTGGCCGCCGTGGCGTTCGCCGGCGATCGGTCGATGACCGCGGGTGACCTGGCGCGCTGGGTCGTCCAGACCTCGGGGGGAACCACCAAGACGCTCCAACGCCTGGTGGATCGGGGCCTGGTCCGCCGGGTGGCCGACACCGACGACGGACGCAGGACGATCGTCCAGCCGACAGCGGCCGGTGCCCACAGGGCCAGGTCGGTGGCAGCCAGCCTGCTCGAACGACTGGACCACGACCTGGACGGCCTGGACGCCGATTCCCGCGATCGCCTCCTCGCTGCCCTGCGCGACCTCTCCGTCAACTTGACTGGTGGTGGCCCTGAGGATCCTCGGACCGCCGGGTAGCGGTTCCCAGACGACAAGGAGTGAGTGGATGATGGAAGCCCTCACCGACCTCGTCGGCACCGAACGCGGCACCAGCTGCTGGTTCGAGACCAACCAGGCCGACGTGGACGCCCACGCTGAGACCGTCGGAGACGGCGGTTGGATCCACAACGACGTGGAGCGCTCGGCCGCCGGCCCCTGCGACGGCACCCTCCTCCAGGGATCGTTGATGCTGGCCGTCGGAAAGATCGACAAGAAGAGCCTGAAGGCGGACGCGACGGCCCTGCTGAAAAGCTGACCGGCCCTCAGGACCAGGTCATGACCGGGTCGCCCCAGAGGGACTCGTCGGGTGTGATGCCCAGGCCAGGACCGGGCGGCAGGTCTATCCACCCCCCGTCCAGGCGGATGCCATGCTCGGCGTCGTAGTGGCCGTCCACGTAAGGCTCGGCGATCCAGGTTCCCTCGAAGTTGGACGGGTCCACGGTGGCCCCCACCTGGAGGCTGGCCGCAGCCACCAGGTCGCCGCCCCACGTGTCGTCCACCGTGTGGG
>CAJWFS010000051.1 GCA_913030665.1 uncultured Acidimicrobiaceae bacterium | reverse complement strand
GCATGGTCTTTCCTGACGGGACCGAAGCCCTTCAGGACATCTCCTTTACCGTGGACCAGGGAGAGTTCGTGACGGTCGTAGGTCCATCAGGCTGCGGAAAATCAACACTCCTAAAAATCGCCTCCGGGCTTCTGGAACCCACCAGTGGCTCCGTGCACGCGGACCGAGACCAGTTGGGCTACGTGTTCCAGGACCCCACTCTCCAGGACTGGAGGACGGTCCAGGGCAATGTGGAACTGTTAGCGGAACTCCACGGTGTCGAGAGTCAGGAACGCAAGCGAATCGCCACCGCGGCAATCGAACTGGTCGGGCTATCAGGCTTCGAGGGGCACTACCCGAAAGCCCTCTCTGGTGGAATGAAAATGCGTTGCTCGCTAGCCAGATCGCTGACTCTGAAACCTCCGGTCTTCCTATTCGACGAGCCGTTCGCCGCAGTGGACGAGATCACTCGGGAGCACCTGAACGATGAAACGCAGCGCCTATTCCGGACCGAGGGGTTCGCAGGGTTATTCATCACCCACTCGATCAGCGAGGCGGTGTTCCTCTCGACACGGGTGTTGGTCATGTCCAATCGACCTGGACGGATCGTGGAAGAGTTCAACATCAATTTTGACTACCCTCGCCTCCCAGAACTCCGATTTGATCCGTCGTTCGCTGAACTCTGCGGTGAGGTCTCTTTGAAACTTCGCGGGGCACACGCATGACTAACCGATCGGCAACTCAGAGACCTGGAGCAGTCCAGAGTCTGATCGAACGAATACTTCCGCCTATTACCCTCGGTTCCGGGTTCGTGGGAGTCTGGTATCTCCTCTCCTACGGGCTGTTAGAACCTCGACGTCGTTTTTTGCTCCGTCCTCCCCACGAAGTGGTGCAGGTGGGCTTTCTGGATTGGGACAATCTCTCTGACATCCTCCTATCCCTCTGGTCCAGTACCAAGGTGGCCATGATCGGTCTGGCCATCGCGATCTGCATCGGATTCGTCCTGGCGATCCTGATGAGCCAGGCCAAAGTCGTGGAACGGGCCATCTTTCCGTTCATGGTCACACTTCAAGCCATCCCGATTCTGGCCATTGTCCCCCTCATCGCCTTCTGGTTCGGAACTGGCCAGAGGTCACGGGTCGTGGTCTGCGTGATCATTTCGCTTTTCCCGATCATCGTGAACACCCTGTTCGGGCTGCAGTCGGCTGACCGTGGCCTGCACGACTTGTTTACACTTCACCATGCTGGCCGGGTTACACGGATGCGCAAGCTCATGTTCCCAGCTGCCCTGCCGGCGATCTTCGCGGGACTGCGGATCTCGGCTGGGTTATCGGTCATCGGTGCCATCGTCGGAGACTTCTTCTTCGGAAAGGGCGACGCTGGCATCGGACAACTGCTGCGCCGGTATGCCAACCAACTCCAGGGCGAGGAGTTGCTTGCCGCCGTGATCATGTCTTCTGCCCTCGGGGTAACGGTATTTCTGTCCTTCGGCTGGCTCCAGCAACGGGCGATTGGCCGCTGGCACGAGACGACCACAGGCGTCGATTGACCCCTAGCCGATTAGTCGATTAGCCGTCAGCCGATGGCTATGACCGCGACTTCGACCTTCCACGCCGGCCGGGCAAGTTCTGGTACTACCACCAGTGTCGAGGCAGCCAGGCGTCCATCGAGTGCCCGGTCCCGTTCTGCCATAACCACACCAAGGTCTTGACCCGGAACCACATAGGTGGTTACCGAAACAACGTTGGCCGGCCCCATGGATGCCTCGAACAGGATTGCCAAGACATTGGACCACACTGTTGATGCCTGCTCGGCGAGGCCCTCAGGAACCGTTCCATCCGGAAGAACCGGTACCACACCCGCTGTATGGAGGATCTGTCCTGAGGCTTCGGACAGCACCGCATGGGCAAAGTTCGCGACCGGTGGAGCAATGCCATCAGGTCGAATAGGTGTACTGGTCATGGCTGGACAGTAGGCCGTCAACGACACGGAGCGCTGTGAGGGCACGAACTAACGTCACCGGGCATGGAGCAACGAATCGCCCTCTACTTCCAGGACAAACACCCTGTTTCCTACGAGTTAGAAATGGCCCGGTACGCAGAGGAAAGGGGTATAACCGAGATCTGGCAGGCCGACACCAGGTTGGCTCGAGACTGTGTAGTAATGATGGGAGCGCTGCTCGCCGAGACCCGTTTCACCCGCGTCGGATCCGGAGTGCTCCCAATATGGACACGTAATCCTGCGGTGATTGCCGCATCGTGGAGCACGATGTGGGAACTAGCCGGGCCAACTCCCGATGGACGTAGCCGCGCCATGCTAGGTCTGGGCGCCTGGTGGGAGCCCATCGCTTCTCGAGTAGGCGAAGATCGGCGGCGTCCCCTGAAGGCCCTTCGGGAAAACATTGAGGCCATACGGTCTCTGTTCACTATGGAGGAAGTCAGTTACGAGGGAGAGTTCGTAAGTCTCGACCGCGTGCGGCTCGACGTGGCCTACGGGGATCGGGGACCTCGCGACATACCGATCTACCTTGGCGCTACTGGTCCAAAAGCTCTGGAGCTCGCTGGAGAGCTGTGCGATGGCGTTGTCCTCAACTATGTAGTTACGCCGGACTACATCCGCCAAGCGGTACACCGCGTAGCTGAAGGTGCTAGACGGTCTGGCCGCACTATCGACGAAATCGACCGACCCGAACTCCTGGTCTGCTCCCTGTCCGACGACGACCCGGATGAAGCAGTACGAACCGGAAAGTCGCTCGTCGCTTATTACCTGGGCACCGAACCACACATTATGGAAGCCAGCGGTGCCGACCCTGATCTGGTGGCTCGCGTCCAGGAGGTAGTTGGCTGGCCAGCTACCGAGGCTGACTACCGTCGGGCGGCTGACCTAATCCCAGACGACCTGGCTCGGTCCCTGATGGCGGTCGGAACAACTACCGAGTGCATGGACACGGTCGCTGAGTTCGTGGACGCCGGAGTGACATGTCCGATCCTCTACCCGCTAATGGACGACATGGTCCCGGTAATCGACGCTTTCGCCAACTGGACTCCCTGATGCCAGACCCTGGGGAATCGGATCAACCCGGTTCCACACTCCTAACGGGTGGAGCAGTGGTCACCGTCAACGACCAGAACACCGTCTATGACCCTGGATGGGTGCTGGTAAATGGATCAGTTATTGCCGACGTTGGTGCTGGTGAACCTCCGCATCTGGCTCGTCGCAATGCTGAAACGGTGATTGACACCTCAGGCTCCGTAGTGATGCCGGGCATGGTGAACGGACACACCCACCTGTTCCAAACCTTGTTCAGGGGACTTGCCGACGACAAGTCTCTTCTGGACTGGCTTCGGGACTGCATCTGGCCGGCCGCTGGTGAAATCGACGCCGAAACAGCGCGCGCTGCAGCCACTCTCGGTCTGATCGAGAACCTTCGGTCAGGTGCTTCAACTGTGATCGACCACCAGTACGTGCACGCAGACCCCGATATCGATGACGCCATCTGTCAGGTGGCTGCCGACCTAGGTATTCGGTTTGAGCTGGCCCGGGGTTGGGCCGACCGCAACTACCACCCGCCACTTACAGAATCAGCCGACACGGTGTTGGAAAGAGTCGAACCACTGCGCCAGACATGGCACGGTTCTTGCGACGGACGCATCACCATCGGCCTGGCTCCCCTCATCCCCTGGGGATGTTCGGACGAGGCCATGGTGGCCACCGCAGCTGCAGCCCGGTCGTGGGGCGGTCACATCCACACTCACTGCGCAGAGACGGAAATCGAAGTGGAAATGAACCTGAAGGAGCGGGGTTTGCGCCATGTTCCGTGGTTGGACTCTCTCGGTGTGTTAGGACCCGATGTCCAGTTGGCGCACTCGGTGTGGCTGGACGAAACAGAGATCCAACTCATAGCCGAGCGCGGTGCGTCAGTAGTCCACTGCCCGGTTTCCAACATGTACTTGGCATCGGGAATCGCCCCGATCCGAGCTCTCTTGGACCACGGAGTAAACGTGGCACTAGCCACGGACGGGTCGGGTAGCAACAACCGACAGGACATGTTCGAGACGTGCAAGACCACTGCACTGCTCCAAAAGGTAGGACGGCATGATGCCATGGCCCTCCAGCCGGAGGAGGTCCTGGCGATGGCCTGTCGCGGCGGAGCCAAACTCCTAACCCGAGCCGATGATCTCGGCGCCGTTCAACCCTCCTGGAAGGCCGATCTGGTGGTCGTTGACCTCGCCAGCCCGTTCGTGGCCCCAGTGCACCGACTGCCGTCAGCCCTTGTTTACTGCGCCACGCCCCGCGATGTTGTCCATGTGCTGGTGGACGGTCGCTTCATCATCCGGGATCGGAAGTTGACCACCGCCAACGAGAAGGCCGCTTTGGCCGATGCAACCGCCGCCGCCAAGAAGGTCCTCGGCCGTGCAGGCATGCCGACCCGTTAGCTCGACCAAACGCTGTGGATTCGGTTAGATCATGTTTGCTGGCCTTTACTCTTAAGGCAACCGGCCATTTCATGGAGCGCTGGTCGATACTCGGACCACCGACAGGAACTCGATGAGCATTGTCCTCACCTGTCTTGCCGGGATGCTCTTCGCGGTTAACGCCACGTTCACACGATTAGCTCTTGATCGCACAGGAATCCGAACCGATGTAGCAGCAGCGGCCACAGTCATGACAGCGACGACTGTGGCATCAGTTATTGCCATCATCGGCGGTGTTCGACTTAGCGATCTGAGCTGGGCTAACTCCCAGGGATTTTTCGTTATAGGGGCAATCGTTCCTGGTTTCGGTCAGTTGACGTTTTATGCCGCAATCCGCATGGCTGGACCGTCTCGTTCCGCCATCATGCTGGGCACAGTGCCGGTGTGGTCGGTTGCTCTAGCCACCATTTTCCTTAACGAACACTGGTCGGCCTCGGTAGTAGTTGGAACCATTCTCGCTGTTATGGGCAGTGTTCTTTTAGCGACGGAGGGGACTACGAAAACGAGTGTGTCGCGGTTGGGATTGGCTCTTGCCGCCCTAACAGCTCTCCAGTTCGCCATACGAGACGTCCTGGCTCGATCAGTTACCCAAGAAAGCAATCTGGATAGTTCCGCAGCAGCCGCTGTAACTCTTGGGGTCGGGGCTGTAGTTCTGATCGGGGTAGCAGTTGGGACTGCTAGGCCACGAGAGTTCTCCAAGAACCTGCGCCGCAGCATGCCGGCGATGCTGATTCCGGGTATCGCTGTCGGTATCGCCATGCCGGCCCTGTTGGCTGCCTTTGAGCGGAGTCGCGTTGTGATCGTGTCGCCGCTCTTGGGAGCCACACAAACTGTCGGAGCGGTCCTACTTTCCGGACTCTTGATTGGCGGTACTGAAATAGACAGGAGAGTGGTCCTCGCCGTCATTGTGACTCTGGCAGGCGGCACCCTGATCGGCGTCACCCGCTGATTGTGCATTTAGCCCGACGGTTGTGGGTTTAAGTCCCGCCCCACCACCAAGAGGTCCCGGCAGGTTTCAGCCACGCAGAGCGGCTTCATTTCTTCCTAGTAATCGACAACCTCGGCACGGAAGCGGTCGAGGTAGTCATTTCGCTCTTCAGCCGAGACGGCGAAGTCTGGAACTAGCAATTCGTCTACACCCACAGCTGCGTACTCGGCCACTACTTGACGGAGTTGTGCTGGGGTACCAACCAGGCCGGATCGCTGGCCCAAGTTCTCCTGAATCTCGGCAGCCTTCTCTTCGGTCTCGGTGAACATGAGCACCCCCACCGCGGACTTCTGAATCTCGGCAGGATCGCGCCCTACCTCCTCACAATGCTGCTCCAAGACGTTGATCTTGTGGCGTATTTCCTCGGGACGCCCCCAACTGTTCCACTCGGTGGCGAACCGGGCCACGGTTCGCAGCGTCCGCTTCTCTCCACCACCGCCAATGAGGAGCGGCAACGGGCTTTGAAGAGGTTTTGGCTCCATGGGCGCCTCGTCTAGTTCGTAGTACTCGCCACAGAACGTGGTGCGATCTTGCGAGAACAACATGGTGAGAATCTCACAGGCTTCCTCGAACCGGTCTGAGCGCTCAGCTAACGAACCCAGTTCCAAGCCATAGCGTCGGTGTTCGTTCTCCTGCCAACCAGCACCAATCCCGACCACGAGGCGCCCACCCGAAATGTGATCGACCGTGGCCGCCATGTTGGCCAGAAGCGCTGGATGCCGGTAGGTGTTGCCAGTGACCATGGCACCGATTCGCAGCCGGGGCACGGCTACTGCAAGGGCGGCCAACATGGTCCAAGCCTCCAGAATGCTGCCCATCTCGGGTGAGCCAGAATCCTTTTCCGGGCCATAACCGCCTGGCGGGGGCATGAAGTGGTCGGGCACCCAGATCCCGTCCCAGTCCGTGGCCTCAGCATGCTGGCAACCTTCGAGCAGTTCCGCCCAGGTTTGGCCCGCATTTGCCCAATATGAGAATCGCATGCCCCGGACCCTATGACCTCTCGACTCCAGTGAGCAGAATGGCTATGGGCTCGTCGGCACCGATGCAGCCGTCCCGTCGGGCGGCCAGCAGGCCAGCCAGGCCGCCGGTGCCGGTCGGGTCGGCGGCCACCTCCGTGTGGGCCCACACCAACCGGTGGGCCTCCACCAGGTCTGCCTCGGTGGCCACCACCGGGCCGCCCGGGGCCGGCCCCAGCAGCATGTCGTTGACCAGTGCCCGCCAGTCGTAGACGACGTCGTCCAGTAGTCCGGTGGCCACGGAGGTCGGGTCCGTCCATGGCCACATGGCGCTGCCATCGTCCGAGGTGGCATCCGGCAGGACCAGCGTCGCCATCGGATCGTCGGCTGACGCCACACGGTTGAACGCCCTGGCGAGGGGTGCGCAGCCCTCGTGCTGGACGGTGACCAGGCATGGCCGCGTCGTGGGGCCGCCACGGGCCACCACATCGTCCAGGGCCTGAACGGTGCTGCTGGCCAGCGCACCGCCGCCGACCTGCACGAGAAGGCGGGTGGGTGAGCGGCCGTGGGTAGCCCACTGGGCGGCCAGTTCGAAGCCCAGTGTCCGGCCACCGTCCAGCGTGAGGAGGTTCTCCGTGCCCTGGCAGCAGAATGGGACGGCTCCGTCGGCCACCATCTCCCGGAACCGGTGGAGGCAGGGATCGCCCGCCTCGCCGGAGCGTCGTTCGCAGACCCTCACGTCGGCCCCCAGGTCGTCCAGTCGTCCCAGCACGCCTTCGTCGGCCCACGTCGGGACCTGTACGGTCAGCGGTCGCCCGGCGGCACGAGCGACGGTCGCAGCGGCCAGGGCGGCGTTGCCACACGATGCGATGGCCAATGGCGTGGTCGATGGGACCCCGTCGACCTCCAGGTGGAGGGCCAGGCCGAACAGGTGCCGGGCCTTGTGGCTGCCCGACACGTTGCCGGTCTCGTCCTTCGCCCAGATGCCCCCCGTCTGGCCGACGGCGTCGCCCAGGGCGACCAGGTGGCGGTACGGGGTGACCTGGAAGCCCAGGCCGTCCACGTCGGCGACGGCCTCGTCCAGACGACGGACGAGGTCCACGTACCGGTCGTCCGACCAGCCGGCGGCCATCGCTGCGTGGTGCGACCAGAGCAGGGTCCGGAAGGTGATGAACGGGTTGGCGTCGTCGGCCAGTGGATCCTCCGACCCCGGCCAGGTGGCACCTGGCGGACTGCCCAGCCAGCCGATCCTAGGGCCGGGTCCGTCGGGCGGGGCGCCGTCCATCGTCCCGCTGGTGGCCGTTGCGCTCAGTCGGCGGCCGGCACGCCGGCACGGCCGTTGAACTCGTCGATCATGGCATCCCATGTCGGGGCCATGGTCTGGACGTGGCGCCAGAAGTCCTGTCCACGCCGGACCTCGAAGTCGGCGAAGTCGATTCCACGCTGCTCGACCCACGTGTAGTACGCGAGGTTGAAGATGCGGTTTCTGCCGATCTCGTCCAGGACCTCTACGTGGGAGGTGTCGGCCTCGTCCAGGTGGGTGGCCACCGCGGCTGCGGCCTCGGAGGGCCCGAATCCGCCGGCGTAGCGGCCGGTGGCCATGGACTCGCGTTCGCTGCCGTACATCTCGGACCCGTCGGTCGCCACCGTGACGATGGCGTCATCCGGCCCCAGGTCCAGTTCCCTTGCAGTTTTGATTGAAGCCACCACGTTGCAGATGCTGGAAAGGCCGAAGTGGCGGAGTGTGTCGATGACTGCGCCGTCCACGCCCAACGAGGCGATGTGGGCCAGCCCCTCGGAGGTGCCGAAAGCCATCCCCAGCTCGTCACAGGTCGAGTCCGAGACGCCGACGACGACGTCCGTGTTGGTGACGTTGTGGATCAGGGGGATGTGCTTGTCGCCGATTCCCTGGATGTTGTGTTCGCCGAATCCGTTGTAGAGCATCGTCGGGCATTCCAGGGCCTCGACCGCGGCGATCCTGGCTCCGTGGTCGGCCTTGAGGCGTTCACCGGCTGCCAGCGTCCCCGACGAGCCCGAAGCGGCGACGAAGGCTGCCAGGCGCAGGCCGGGGCGCAGAGCTGCGTGGTGCAGGTAGAGGTGCTCCAGGGCCCGGCCGGTCACCTCGTGGTGGCCCACGTAGTTGGCGAACTCGGTGAACTGGTTCAGGATGAAGTTGCCGGGGTCCTTTTCCAACTCGTCGCAGGCGTCGTAGATCTCCTTGACGTTGCTCTCCGAGCCGGTGGTGCGGATCACGTCGTCAGGGTCGGCGATCCATTCGTCCAGCCACTCGAAGCGTTCCCGGCTCATGTTTTCCGGGAGCACGGCGACGCCCCGGCAGCCCATGAGGCGCGAGATGGCGACACCACCCCGGGCGAAGTTGCCGGTCGACGGCCAGATTGCCCGGTGCAACGTCGGGTCGTACTCGCCGGTGAGGATCCGCGGAACCAGGCAGGAGTAGGCGGCCAGGACCTTGTGGGCGCCGATCATCGGGAACCGGTTGCCGAACGCCACGATGATCGGCGCCGGCACGCCGGTCAGCTCCGGTGGGAGCACCACGTGTTCCGGTACGTCCGTGAAGCCGCCGTGCAGGTCGTTGTACCAGTGCACGCGAAACAGGTTCAGGGCGTCGGCGGCGTTGCGGTCGACGCCCGTCAGGGATGAGCGGATGCCGTCCGGGATCCTGGATGGGTCCGCAAGTTGGGCGAAGGTGGGCAAGACGATGCCCTGTTCCCGGAACCTGTCGACGCTGCGCTGGTAGCGGTCACCGTCGACCAGTTCGGTGGACAATCCGAAGGTGGTGGCATTGAAGGTGGAGGCGTCGAAGGTGGGCGCTGTGAAGGCGCCGATTCCGGAGGCGCTGGGTCTACTCATGTGTGAAGGCTACCCACTGGCCACCGGCCACATTGACAAAATGTTGACTCGAGGTGGTGGCCGCCTACGCCATCCGGAGGCGTCTGCCCACCCAGATCCGGCGTGGGTCGTGGCGGGTGTCACACGCCACGTCGGGTGCCGCGGAATTCAGGCCCCGCGATGCGAGGCTGTGCCCCGTGATTCGCCAGACGCTGAATGTCATGGTGACGCTCGGCGTCATTGGAGTGGTGGTGGTGTTTGTCGCGCGCGTGGCCGAACCGTCGGTGCGGCCGGTTCTGTACCCGGTCTCGGCCTCGTCGGCGATGTCCACCTCGTCCACGGCCGTCGAGGCTGCGCAAACGTCGTCGGTCGACACCGCCTCGACGACTCCACCTGTGACCACCACGCTCGCCGCTACTACAACCGTGCCGACGACCACGACGACGACCACGACCACGACCACGACGGTGGTTCCGGTGGACGAGGTGGCGGTGCTGACGGCCTCCTATGCGTGGGGGCGTAGCACGGACGCCGTCGTGCTGCAGCGGGTGCTGGGCATCGAGGCCGACGGCTGGTACGGGCCGGCGACCCGGGTGGCGCACATTGCCGAGAACGAGGCACGCGGCCTCCCGGTCGACGCCGTGGCGACGGCACCCACCACGACCACGACGGTGGCGCCCACGACCACGGTTCCGCCCACCACAACGGTTCCACCCACAACCACGGTGCCGCCGACCACCACAGCGGCCGCGCCGACGACCACCACAGCGGCCGCGCCGACGACCACGGTTACGCCACCCAGCACCACAGCGGGAATGTTCGGGAACCTCGGGGCCCAACTGATGGCCCAGTTGCTGGGCCAGCCGTGCATAGCCGACGGTGACCTGAGCGACTGCGGTCCCGAGGTGGACGCCCTGGTGAGGGGGCTCGTGGGCTGAGCCCAGCTCGGCGTTCCCGACCGGAGGCCCGCCACCCCGGTTGAGTATCGAACACTTGTTCGATACTGTCCCTGGATGGGCTGGTCCGGTTCCCGGATGTCGTGGCGTGAGTTGGAGGGCCGTCTCTCCGACCGTCCGTTCGATCCAGCCCCCGATCGGACACCGCTCCCGGTGGGGCGATCCGGGTCCGTGGAACCGTCGCCCGGTGCAGTACCGGGAGGAGGGGTCCCCTACGCGGAGCTGCACTGCCATTCCCACTTCAGCTTCCTGGACGGGGCCTCGTCGCCCGACGAGCTGGTGGCCGAAGCCGTGCGCCTGGGGCTCACCGCCCTGGCGCTCACCGACCACGATGGCTTCTACGGGGTGGTGCGGTTCGCCGAGGCGGCCCGGGAGCACGGCCTGCCGA
>CAJWFS010000050.1 GCA_913030665.1 uncultured Acidimicrobiaceae bacterium | reverse complement strand
TGGCCGGTGGCGCCGATCACCTCGGTGATGAGGGTGTACACACGGTGCATCGACTCCGAGCCGTGGACCTTCACGGCGGAGGAGTCCGCGGGGCTCATGCGCCCGCTGGTGTTCTCCGATGCCACGTACCAGTTCAGCAAGTCGAGGTGCCGGGCCAGCGCACGACACTCGGCCAGCTTCACCCGCACCCATTCGTGGTCGATGACCCGCAGCCCGTCGGCGGCGATGGTGCCTCGTGCCCAGATCACGGCATCGTCGGTGATCCGGACCAGGCGGGCCCCCGGGAACAACGACACCCTCTCGTGGTTGAGCTGGTTGGTGATCAGGCCCCAACCGCCGTTCACCTCGCCCACCCGCATCGAGTCCGGGACCCGGACGTCGTCGTAGAACGTCGAGCTGGTGTGGGTGTTGCCGAACGTCTCGAAGGGTTGGATCGAGAAGCCCGGATCGTCGGTGTCCACGAGGAACATGGTGATGCCCTTGTGGGCCGGCGCATCAGGGTCGGTCCGGGCGGCCAGCCACACGTAGTCGGCGTTGTAGGCGAGGCTGGTGAACTGCTTCTGCCCGTTGACCACCCAGTCATCGCCGTCGCGTACCGCACGGGTGCGAAGGGCGGCCAAGTCGGTGCCGGCGTCGGGCTCCGAATAGCCGATCGAGAAGTGCATCTCCCCGGCCAGGATCCGTCGGAGGAAGAAGTCCTTCTGGGCGTCGCTGCCGAACCGCCGGATCGTCGGCCCGACCGTGTTGGTGCTCAGGAACGGGATGGGACAGCCGGCGGCCTGCGACTCGTCGAAGAAGATGTACTGCTCGACCGGGGTGAAGCCCCTGCCGCCGTACTCGACCGGCCAGCCGACCCCCAGCCATCCGTCGGCCCCGACCTGCCTGATCAGGGCCTTGTATTCGGGGTTCTCGGCGAAATCGGCGCTCGAGACCCTGGCCTTCACCGCGGGCGTCATGATCTCGCCGAAGTAGGAACGCAGCTCTAGTTGCAGATCCTTCTGGTCCCCGGTGAGGTCGATGAACATGGATTCGGCCGCCGTCGGATATCAGTTCCGGGGAATGTCCTGCCAGGGGGCACCCTTGAAGGAGTCGGGTTCCCTCGGGAGGCCCAGGACCCGTTCACCGATGATGTTGCGCTGCACCTCGTCGGTCCCGCCGGCGATGCTCACTCCGGCGGCACTGATGCAGAAGGACGACCACCGTGCCGCCACCTCCGATGACGGGTCCCTGTCGTCCCATGCCTGGCCGGCGGTGCCGATGATCGACATGGCGAGATCACGTGTGCGGCGGGCGAGGACGGCACCGTTCAGCTTGGCGATGGAGCCCTCCGGCCCGGGTACCCGTCCTGTTGCGACGCTGGACCTGATCCGTTGGCCGATGTACTCCTTGATCTCCTCCCGTATGTGCAGGTCGGCTAGTCCTTGACGAATCACAGGGTCGGAGGTCCTGTTCAGGGCCCGCGCCAGGGCCGCCAGTTCCGGACTACGCCTGGCGTTCAGGGCGCCGCCGCCGGCGCCGATGGAAACCCGTTCGAACATGAGCATCGAAACTGCCAGGTTCCAACCCTGGTTGACGTCGCCGAGGAGATTCGCCGCCGGGATGCGGGCATCGCTGAAGAACACCTCGTTGAAGCCGCGTGCGCCGGAGATCTGGACCAGCGGACGTACCTCGATTCCGGGCGCCCGCATGTCCACGATGAACATGGACAGTCCCTGGTGCTTGGGCAGCGTCGGATCGGTCCTGGCCACCACTATCCCGAAGTCGCAGTAGTGGGCTCCGGAGGTCCACACCTTCTGGCCATCCAGGATCCACTCGTCGCCGTCCCGGACCGCCCGCATGGAGAGGCCTGCCACGTCGGAGCCGGCCCCGGGCTCGGAGAACATCTGGCACCAGATGGCCCTGCCGCTGATGTTGTCGGGCAGGTACCTGGCCTTCTGCTCCTCGGTCCCGAACTGGCCGAGCATCGGCAGGCACATCCCGTGGGAGATGGCCAGCGGGCCGTTGGGTAGGCGCCATCCTGCCGACACCCGGGTGAACACCTCCTGGTGTAGAGGGGTGAGGCCCGCTCCGCCGAGGTGAGTCGGGTACGTGAGCCCGGCGAGGCCCGCATCAACGAGGGCACCCTGGAAGGCACGGGTACGTACAAGCCCCTGCATCTCGCCCTCGTCGTCGACGGGGTCGCCGACGCTGGAGCAGTGGTCTGACAGGAACCCTTCCACCCGTGCCGCGAATTCGGATTCGCCGGCGAAGCCGTCGTCGGTTCCCGTTTGGGGGGTCGTCCCTGTCTCTGCCACAGTGGCGACCGTACCGGCAGGCATTCTGGGGTTCGTCATCCGGACAAAGCGGTATTTCACCGCCTGGGCCCGGCTCAGCGGTAGCCGTCGACGTCCGAGCAGGAGTAGACCAGGTTCTTGTAGCCGAGCGCACCGTCGACCCGGCCGCCCGGCGGCCAGTACCTGTAGGCCGTGGCACCCATCGGATAGGCGGTGGTGGCATGGAAGCCGTAGTCGATCAGTGCTTGCAGATCTTTTCGGCGGTGATGTACGAGGCCATCAGCACCCTGATGTCCAGGATGCACCCGTGGGCGACGCGACCGTTCGCTCCCGCATAGAGGATCGAGAAGCGCTTGCTCAGCCCGGTCGCCACGGTTCGGGATTCCATCCCCGCTGGGGACGGGCGTACGGTGCGACCATAGGATCGCCGACCACAGGACGGGACGCAGGGTCCCGAACCGTTCGAGGGCCAGTGGAGTGTCGATGACCGGAACCACCAGACAACGGGTGCCCGCCGTAGAGGGCTTCTTCACCCTCGATGACGAACCCCACCTGATCGGTGGTCGCCTGGCGGACTCGGGGGGCTACTGCTTCCCCCTGCACCTTGGAGGTTCGGATCCGCGCAATCCCGCCGCTGGAGTCGAGGAGGTGCATCTCAGCCGAACCGGCCGGATCTGGTCCTTCACCAACAGCGCCTATCCGCCGCCCCCGCCCTTCATCATCACCGAGCCGTACGTGCCGGTGGTCGTGGCCGCCGTCCAGTTGGAGCTGGAACAGATGGTCGTGCTCGGCCAGGTGGCCCCGGGTTGGGCCGTCGACGACCTCGAGGTGGGCATGGAGGTGGAGCTGGTCACCGGCGTGCTCTACGAGGACGAGGAATGCGAGTACCTGACCTGGCAGTGGCGTCCTCTCGGCGAACGGCCGGTCTCCGGAGGAGATGACGCAGATGGATGAGGTGGCGATCCTCGGTGTGGGTATGCACCCCTGGGGAAAGTGGGGCCGCAACTTCACCGAGTACGGGGTGCACGCCGCCCGTCAGGCCCTGGCGGATGCCACCGTGGACTGGCGGGACGTCGGCTTCGTGTCCGGTGCCATAAGCGTCAGGTGCGGCTACCCCGGCTACGTCTCAGGATCCACCTTCGCCAGGGCCCTGGGTTTCACGGGAGCACAGGTGGCCAGCTCCTACGCGGCCTGCGCCTCGGGTGTGACGGCCCTGTCCGTGGCCAGGGGGCAGATACTCTCCGGCGCCTGCGACGTTGCCCTGGTGGTCGGCGCTGACACCACCCCCAAGGGCTTCCTGGCGCCTGCCGAGGGCGAGCGTCCGGACGACACGGACTGGCTCAGGTTCCACATGGTGGGCGCCACCAACCCCGTCTACTTCGCGCTCCACGCCCGTCGACGCATGGCCCTCCATGGGGCCACTCCCGAGGACTTCGCCCTGGTGAAGGCCAAGAACAGCCGGCACGGCGTCCACAATCCAAACGCCCGCTACCCCAAGGAGTACGGGATCCAGGACGTTGCCAACTCCCCGGTCGTGTCCGACCCGTTGCGCCTGTTGGAGATCTGCGCGACAAGCGACGGTGGAGCAGCGCTGGTAGTCAGCTCCATGGACTACGCCAGGTCGCTGGGGGTCGTGGACCCCGTGCGGGTGGCCGGCCTGTCGACGGTGACCCCCACCTATCCGGACACCGTCATCGACCTGCCGTACCTGGCGACGGATTCGGCTGCAGGAACTGATGCCCCGGAGCTGGGCTTCAAGGAATCGATCGGTGCCAGGGCGTACCAGGAAGCCGGCCTGGGTCCGGCCGACGTGGACGTGGCCGAGGTGTACGACCTCTCGTCGGCCCTGGAGTTGGACTGGTACGAGCACCTGGGCCTCTGCGAGGTGGGTGAGGCGGAGTCCCTGCTTCGATCCGGCGCTACGAGCATCGGTGGGCGGATTCCGGTGAACCCGAGTGGCGGTCTGGGTGCGTTCGGCGAGGCGGTTCCCGCCCAGGCCATCGCCCAGGTCTGCGAGTTGACTTGGCAGTTGAGGGGTCAGGCGGGCGGGCGCCAGGTGGAGGGGGCGAGGGTCGGCGTGACAGCCAACCAGGGCCTCTTCGGCCACGGGTCGTCGGTCTTGGTCCGGCGTTGAGGAGAGGGAGGTAGTCATGGCCCTGCACGAGACGATCCAGGGAGGCGTAGCCACCATCGTGATGGACAACCCGCCGGTGAACGCCCTGGGGATCGGCGACACCTACGGACTGGCCGAGATCCTGGACGGCTACAGGCGCGCCGATGACGTCAGGGCCGTGGTGCTGACAGCCGAGGGTCGGGGATTCTGTGCCGGCGTGGACATCAGGGAAATCCAGGCCATGGACGGCCACGAGGGGCTGCTGGAGGCCAACCGGTCGTGCTTCGAGGCGTTCCGGGCCGTCTACGAGTGTGCGGTGCCGGTCGTCGTGGCCGTGAACGGCTTCTGCCTGGGCACCGGTATCGGCCTTGCCGGCAACGCCGATGTGGTCGTTGCCGTCGAGGGTGCCGGCTTCGGCCTTCCGGAGGTCGACAACGGCGCCCTAGGAGCGGCCACGCACCTGATGCGCCTGGTTCCGGCACACCGCGCCCGTTGGATGCTCTACAGCTGTGAGCCGGCCTCCGCTGAGGAACTCCACGCCTACGGATCGGTGCTCCGGGTGGTCCCTGAGGGCGATCTCCGCCAGGTCGCCCTCGAGGTTGCCGGCGTGATCGCCGACAAGGATCCTGCCGTGGTGCGGGCGGCGAAGGCGTCCCTGAACGGGATCGACCCGGTGGACGTAAGCCGCAGTTACCGTTTCGAGCAGGGGTTCACCTTCGAGCTGAACCTTATGGGATCCGGCGAAGCGGCACGCGAGGCCTTCCTGCGTGGCGACCGGGGCCCCAATGCCGCGGCCGACTGAACCGGCGTGAGCGTGTCCGACACGGCCCTGGTGATCATGGCGGGCGGCCTCGGAACCCGGTTCGGAGGGGTGAAGCAGCTGGCCGAAGTGGGGCCGGCCGGCGAGGCGATCCTTGACTTCACGATCCGGGATGCCCATTCGGTCGGGGTGGAACGCATCGTGGTGATCGCCCGTTCCGACATAGACGACGACCTGAGGCGTCACCTCCGTAGACACCACCGCAGTGGCCTGAACCTCGAGGTGGTCCACCAGGATGCCTTCGGGCCGGCACGGGCCAGGCCATGGGGCACGGGACATGCCGTGGCCGCGGCGGCAACGCTCCTGGACGGTCCCGCCCTGGTGCTCAACGCCGACGACTACTACGGGCCAACGGGCGTGCAGCGCGTCGCTGTAGCGGCCGCAGCCGACAGGACCCGGGCGGTGATGCTCGGCTTCCCACTTGCTGGCACCCTGCCGGCCTCCGGCCTGGTGTCCCGCGGTGTGTGTCGCCTGGGCGCCGACGGCCTCCTCGACGGCCTGCTGGAGACGCATGGCATCGGGTGGAGTGGTGCCACGGTGACCGCTTCGGATCCTCAGGGCGTGCTGGACCCGGCGGTACCGGTCTCCATGAATATCTGGGGCCTGCCACGCCATGCAGTGGAGCGACTGGTCGGCCAGTGGGAGGAATTCCACGGCCGCCATCCAGAGGATCAGATGGTGGAGTTTCTTCTGCCCGCGGCCCTGGACCAGCAACGCCGGGAGGGTTCCCTTGAGACCCTGGTGCTCCCCACCGACGAGGAGTGGATAGGCATAACCAACCGCGAGGACCTGGAGGCGGTACGTGCCGCCTTCGTCGCCAGATGACCGGAACCGTTCCGCTGCAACCCGGAGGCCTTGGATGTTCCTGCTCCGTTTCGACCTGAGGATCCCGCCGTTCGTGGAGGGGCTGACGCCGGCCGCCCAGTACGGGGAGATGCTGGAGATGGTCCGTTGGGCCGACGGGGAGGGCTTCGCTGGGGTCGTACTGTCCGAGCACCACGGCACCGAGGACGGATTCATGAATGCACCGCTGGCCGTCGCTGGTGCGGTCCTGGGTGCCACCAAAAACCTCTTCTGCTCGATCTCAGCGCTCCTCCTGCCATTGCATGATCCCCTCCGGGTAGCCGAGGACGTAGCCGCCCTCGACCTCCTGTCGCCAGGTCGGCTGAACGTGGTCATCGGCATCGGCTACAGGGAGTCGGAGTTCGAGATGTTCGGAAGGGACAGGAGCAGGCGCGGGGCCGAGGCCGAGGCTGGTATCCGCACGATCCTCCGGGCATGGGAGGGCGAGCCCTTCGAGGTCGACGGCCGCATGGCCTGGGTGACGCCGAGACCTGCCTCGGATCCTCATTCCCTGCTCGCCGTGGGGGGCTCGGTTGAGGCATCGGCGAAGCGCGCCGCCCGTCTCCACCTGCCGTTCATTCCAGCTATTTCAGACCAGGCCCTCATGGACGCCTACCTCCTCGAATCGGCGGCCTGCGGACACGAGGCACCGTTCTGCGCCATGCCGAGCGGCCCAGGGCTGGTCATCGTTACCCGGGACCCCGATCAGCTCTGGGAGAGGATCGGTCCCAACCTCGTATACGACGCCAGCGTCTACGCCTCCTGGCAGTACCCGGACCAGCGGACGAGTTGGATGGTCGAGGCAGACGACATCGAACAGCTCCGTGCCGGAGGACAGCACCTCATCGTCACGCCCGAAGAGTGCGCTGACCTCATGCGTGCCGACGGGGTCGTCGTCATGCACCCGCTGTGCGGCGGCATTGATCCGTCCATCGGCTGGGAATCCCTGCACCTGGTGGCTGAAGAGGTCATGCCGGCCCTGGCCGGTTGACCCGGGGATCCAAGGAGGAGACATGCCAGACCTGTTGATCCAGAAGGACGGACCGGTGGTCGTCCTGACCATGAACCGGCCGGCCAGGAGGAACGCCATGACGCTGGCGATGTTCGCCCGCCTGGCCGACGCATGGGATGAGATTGACGCCGACACCGACGTCCGGGTCTGCATTCTGACCGGAGCGGGGGACCACTTCTCGGCCGGCATGGACCTCAGGGCGATGGCGGGCGACGTTGACGACGGTGACGACTACGACGTGAAGGGTCGGATGGAACGCCACGGGTCGGACTGGATCTACGACGGCCTGCTCAAGACCCGCCACCCCCGGGTTCCAGTGATCGCCGCCGTGGAGGGAAACGCCATTGCCGGCGGCACGGAGATCCTGCAGGGGACCGAGATCCGGGTGGCTGCCGAGGGGGCCACCTTCGGGGTGTCCGAGGCCCGCTGGTCCCTCTACCCGGGTGGCGGTTCGGCCGTGCGCCTGGCCCGACAGATCCCATTCACCGTGGCTGCCGACATCCTGCTCACCGGGAGGCACCTCAGCGCCACCGAGGCGCTGCGGCTGGGCCTCGTGGGGCACGTGGTCCCCGACGGAACCGCTCTGGAGCGCGCCATGGAGATTGCGGCGACGGTGGCTGCCAACGGGCCGCTGGCGGTCGAGGCGATCCTGCGAACACTCCGGGGGACATCGGGAATGACCGAATCGGAGGCATTCCAGTTCGAGGCCCCGCTCATCCGATCGGTGTTCTCGTCCGAGGATGCGAAGGAAGGCCCGCGGGCCTTCGCAGAGAAGCGTGCCCCCGATTTCCGGCGACGTTGACCGTCCTGTCGTCCTCAGTCCTCCAGGCGTCCTGAACCCCGTTCCATGCCGGGAAGCGAGGTTTGGAACTCGAAGCCGGCGGTTGCAGCGTCACGCAGCACCATCTGTTCGCATTCCGCCCAGTCCTGTGCCCGGAGCCCGGTCACCGCCTGGTTGTAGGGGGCGTCGAACAGGACCACACGGTTGCCGCTCTCGCGCAGGGCCGTGACGTTGTGCGGCGCATCGTCGATGTAGAGGTCGGCTCCCACCTCGGGCTTGTCGCCCATGAAGCAGATGTCGCGGTACGGGATGCGCACCCGATCCAACCACTCGACGGTGTCAGCTATGGCGGTGGCGTGGCCCCAGTTGACGTAGAGCCGGTGGGTGATGACACGGATCCACACGCCGGCATCGGAGAGCCTCCAGAGGGACTCGGCCGCTCCGGCGATCACCGGCATCCAGCGCAGCATCCTGTGCTCGGAGACGGCCAGGCGGTGGAGGCGCTCGAACTCGTCGGCCGAGAGGCCCCACTCCGAGAAGTCCCATGACCGATCGAGCGGCAGGGAGGACTCCTCGACTCCCAGCTCGGTGGCTACCACCGAACGGAAGGCGGCGGTGTAGTCCCCGCAGACGCCGTCCAGGTCGACTCCTAGTACGTATGGGCGGTCCATGGGTCCAGACGGTACTTCCAGCACCGCCCGGCGGCCCGTGTCAGCCGGCGGTGAGGCCCCCGTCCACCGGGATGATCGCTCCGTGGATGCGACTGGCCTCGGCCGAGGCCACGAAGGCGATGACGTTGGCGAGCTCCTCGGCATCGGCCATCTCCCTGAAGCCGATGTAGGGCTGCATGAGGGAGAAGTCGAGATCGTCCGGCAGGGAGTAGTTGCGCGTCATGGATGTGTCCACCCCACCGGGTGCGATGGCGTTGATGCGTATCGGCTCCTTGATGAACTCCATTGCCAGGGAGCGTGTCATGTTCACGACGGCACCCTTGGTCGTGGAGTAGGCGACCGTGTAGGCCTGACCCATGAGGCCGGCGTTGGAGGCGATGTTCACGATGTTGCCGTTGGTCGCGATGAGGTGGGGGATGGCCGCCTGGCAGCACCAGAAGACGCCGGAGACGTTTATCCCCAGCATCCGGTCCCAGGACTCCTCGGTGGTGTCCGCCACGTGCTCGCTCCAGCAGACGCCGGCGATGTTGGCCAGCACGTCGAGGTGCCCGTGGGCCTCCACCGCCCCCTCCACCGCTGCCATGCAGGACTCACGGATCGACACATCGCCCACGGTGCTGGTCATCCTCCCGCCGGCCGCGGCCACCTCTCGGGCGACTGCGGCAAGGCCTTCGCCATCGCGGTCGAAGCCGGCAATGGTGGCCCCGTCGGCTGCCAGTCGGAGTGCCGTGGCCCTCCCGATTCCCGAAGCGGCTCCTGTCAGCAGGGCCACCCTTCCGTCGAATCGACCCATGTCGCCTTCACCCCGTCCTTCTCCGCTTCCGGCGGTGTCGGGGACCGTAGTGGCCGTGGCCGGACCGCTCAGAGACGGGAGGTCTCGAGCTGGCGGCCCCTGGGTCCGTCGACGATGCTCGGGTCGAACTCCCGGCCACGCTGACAGCGGAAGGCCACGCTGATCCTGGCGGCGGCGAGACCCGTCTTGGGAACGCAGTGCTCGAAACGATGCTGGGTCGGCCCACCCATCACGAGCAGGTCGCCGGAGGCGAGGCTCCATGGAAGCGACGGTCCGCCCCCGCGGGGACGAATCCGGATCGTCCTGGGGCCTCCGAGCGATACGAGCGCCACGGTCTCGTGGACGGCACCGGGGCGGAAGCGGTCACCGTGCCAGGCGACGCTGTCGGATCCGTCGCGGTAGAGGTTGGCCCAACTGGCGATGAACCCCAGGCCGTAGTGCCGGCCGAGGCTGGTCGCCATCAGGCGCAACTCTGGTGAGGGCTGCTTGATCCCGGTGCTGAGCCTCGGTTCCACCACCTCGCGATCCATGATCCAGCGCCTGTGGGTACGCCAGTCGAAGGTTCGTCGAAATTTCAGGTACAGGTCGTCTGCGCCGGTCACCCAGCCGTCGACGTGGTCGACCCAGCACTCGTCGTCCAGCATCGTCCGTCGAACCCGTTCGGAGACGTTGGCCAGGCCGAAGGGGAGCGTGCCGAACAGTGTGCTCTGAAGCATCACCCGACCGTAGTCGAAATCGAACAGACGTTCGAGATCCATCCCGAACGTAGTAGGACGGAAAACGATGAAAGCCCCGCCGCCCTGGGGCGACGGGGCTTTCTGTCAGACCTTGGTCAGCGCGACAAGCCCTTGCCGAGGGCTGAGAGAGCGGCGTCCTTCACCGGGATGAAGGCGCAGATCGCCAGGGCGGTACCTACGTCGGAGCCGAATTCACCCATGCCCAGGATCTCGGTGGAGCCTGCGTAGCCGAAGCCACCCACGCTGCTGACTGTGACGAACAGGTAAGCCCAGATCAGGTTCAGGTTGGACCCGACGACCGGAAGACCGCTCAGCATCGAGCCGACACCGACGGTGTCGAGGATGCTGTTGAGTACTGCAAGCACACCCTGGAAGACCATCGCAAGAATGATCAGGGTGAGAATGGTTGACATCATGTCTAGATACCCCTTTTGGTTGAGAGACGAACCCTGTCTCCGGGAACTCGGATCGGTCCGTTGAGTGAAACGCTAAATGAATCGCCGTGCCATTTCGCGGCAATCCGTAACATATTCGCAATATCCCCCGTGCGAAAGGCCTATCGGACTATTCTGCCCGCCCGATGA
>CAJWFS010000049.1 GCA_913030665.1 uncultured Acidimicrobiaceae bacterium | reverse complement strand
AATCGGACATCCAGAACGTCACCACCTCGTAATGACCGGCAGCGATCCGCCGCACCGACCCACTACCCACCAACCGAACGCACCCAGCCGGATCTCGGTCCTAACCTCGATGTTCGTGCCACACCCGCTTCCACAGGTGGACGCCCACGGCCTGGTCGTGCGCTCCACACCGGCTCCCCTACCCGAGGGGCCGTCCACGGTCTCCGCCTGCCTGGAAACCGGGTGTCGTGACCACCCTGATCGCCCCGCCCTCATATGGAACGACCACACCCTCACCTACTCGGACCTGGATCTCCGGGTGGAGGCAGCCGCCGGCGGCCTGGCGTCGCTCGGCATCGGGCCCGGTGATCGGGTCGCATGCTCGCTGCCGAACCGGCCTGCCCTCGTGGAGGCGTTCCTGGCCACCCAGCGGCTGGGGGCGGTGTGGCTGGGAATCAACACGAACCTCGTGGCGGACGAGGCCCTCTGGCTCCTGGACGACGCCGGCGCCAAGCTCCTCATCACGGCGCCCGACCGGCTCGCCATCGGCGAGGGCCGGCTGACCATTGGCGTCGACCCCTCCACCGGCAACGACGAGTGGGGCATGCTGCTGGACGCGGGCCTGCCGGCCCCCACCGTCGAGGTGGACCCGCAGGCCCCGGCAGCCATCGCATACACCTCGGGCACCACCGGACGCCCCAAGGGAGCCGTCCACTCCCAGCACAACCTGCTCTGGCCAGGCATCTCGAGCCGGTACGCCTACCCGGCGGTGGATGGCGAACACCACGGAACGGCGCTCGCCCTCACGATCCTCAACATGTTGGTCCTGGGTCCGCTCTGGGCATTCCTGCGGGGCACCACCGCCGTACTGCTGGAGCGGACCGACGCCGTCGGGCTGGCCACCGCAGTGCGCCGACACCGGATCAACAGGATCACGCTGGTTCCGACCATGGCCCACGACCTGGTGGCTCACCCCGACGTGGACGGTGGGGACCTGGCGACCCTGACCCAGACCATCATCGGCGCCGGACACACCCCGCCAGCCCTCCGGACGGCCTGGCTTGAAAAGTTCGGTACCCGTGCCCTGGTCGGCTACGGCCTCACGGAGGCACCCACGGGTGTTACCCGCGAGCACGTGGACCGCCCGATGCGCGACGACGGGGCCGGCTACCCGCTCGAACCGCTCCGGGTGGTCATAGTGGACGAAGACGACCGGGAGGTCCCGGGCGGCGAGACCGGCGAGATCTGCCTCGCACCGGTGGCCGACGGACGATGGGCCGGGACGTGGACCCCGATGCTGGGCTACTGGAACTCGGGAACGGCCACGGCCGAGGCACTCCGCGGCGAGATGCTCCACACCGGCGACCTGGGCCTGCTGGACGAGCACGGCCAGCTGGTGATCCGTGGACGCCGTACCGAGATGATCCTGCGGGGTGGGGCCAACGTGTACCCGGTGGAGGTGGAGAGGGTGCTGCTGGAACATTCCGGCGTGGAGGAGGCCGTCGTGCTCGGCCTGCCCGACCAGAGACTCGGGGAGGTGGTGGCCGCCTGCCTGGTCCCGTCCGGGTCCACCAACCCGCAGACGCTGGCCGATGAGGTGACGACGTTCTGCCGGGACCGCCTGGCCCGCTACAAGGTTCCGGAACGTCTGGTGGTGGTGAATTCCCTACCCCGCAACGCCATGGGCAAGGTAGTGAAGGCCGAGCTGGCCCCACGGTTCGACGGATCCTGAGCGAACTACCGGGAAAGGGGTACGACGCCCCCGTCGGCCACCGACACCCCGACCCGGTCGCCGATGCTCGGAGACCCATCCGACCAGGCCCTCAGGCGGAGCCCGCCCAGGTCCAGGGCCACGACGGTCCGACCTCCCCGGATGGTGGTACCCAGGACCTCGGCCACCGGACCGCCGGCCACCGGTACGAGGTCGACCGTGAGGCGGTCGCCGCGGACCAGCACGGTGCCGGGACCGTCACCGAGTCGCCCCAGGGGACAGCAGCCGGATCCGTCCAGGACCACGAGGTTCTCGTGGCCCAGGCACTCGGCGGCATGCACCGTGCCCGGATCCGCCCACACATCGGCCGGCCCACCGTTCCTGAGAATCCGACCGTCGCCCAGGACCGCTATCCGGTCAGCCAGGGCGAATGCCTCGTCATGGTCGTGGGTGACGTGGACAACCGCCTGGCCGAGCCGACGTAACAACACCCCGAGGTCCTCGGTGAGGCGTTCCCTCAGGACCCGGTCCAGGGAACCGAATGGCTCGTCGAGCATCAACAGGCGGGGTCCGGCGGCCACCGACCTGGCCAGCGCAACCCGCTGGGCCTCGCCACCGGAGAGCGTGTCGACCCGTCGGCCACCGAACCCCTCCAGCCCGACCATCTGGAGCGCCCGGGCCACCCGGTGGGTCCGCTGGTCCGCCGGCATGCCGGCCACCCTCAGCCCGAACTCCACGTTGCCGGCCACGTCGCGGTGAGGGAACAGGGCATGGTCCTGGAACATCAGCCCGAAGCCGCGCTCGTGGGTCGCCACGTCGGTCAGGTCTCGGTCACCCCAGAGGATCCGGCCGGCCGACGGTCGCTCCAGGCCGGCTATGGCACGCAGCAGGGTGCTCTTGCCGCAACCCGATGGCCCCAGGAGCACCAGCACCTCGCCCTCGGCCACCTCCAGGTCCACGCCGTCGAGCACCGAAACACCGTCGAAGGCCACCGACAGGCCATCGACCCTCAGGGTCACAGGTCACCCCTTACAGATCCGCGCCGCCCCCAGCCCTCGATGACCAGCACCGAAGCCGCGGTCAGCACCATCAGCACCACGGAAAGCGCCATGGCCTGACCCCTCAGCGCCTCTCCGGGAGATCCCAGTAGCCGGAACAGGACAAGCGGAGCGGTCAGGCGGTCGGGATGCCGGGGCAGGAAGGAGGTGGCCCCGAACTCCCCCAGGGAGACCGCGAAGGAGAATGCGCCGCCCACGGCGAGCGCCCGGGCGGCAATGGGAAGGTCAACGTCACGTCGCACTCGTGCGGGTGAGGCTCCGAGTACCGCTGCGGCCTCGCGGAGTCGATGGTCGATGCTCCGGAGCGTGGGGACCACGGTCCGCATCACGAACGGCACGCCGATGAGGGCATGGGCAACCGGCACCAGCCAGCGCGACGACCGAAGGTCCAGCGGTGGCCCGTCGAGAGCGATGAGCATGCCGAATCCCACCGTCACCGCCGATGCACCCAGGGGCATCATCAACCCCAGGTCGAAGAGCCTCGACGTGGTCCGACGGCCGTGGACCACGACCAGCGACGCCAGCCCGCCCACAAGCACGGCCAGTCCGGCGGCCACCACAGCGAAGAGCAGCGAGTTGCGGAGGGCCGCCAGCGCCGAGATCGGCAGCAGGTCGACCCGGTCGGCCAGCGCTGCGTAGTTGCGCACCGACCATGCGGCATCCGGCCCCCTACCCGTAGTGAGCGAACGCTCCACCAGCACGGCGATCGGCATGCCGAGCACGACGGCCATGAGCCCCAGGTTCCCGACCAGGAGCCGACTGCTGGCCCGTGGCAGGACCCGTCGGACCGGTACCTGTCCGACGGCACGACGACGCTGCATCGCGTTGGCGACGACGACCATCGCCAGCACGGCCACGAGCTGCACGACGGCCAGGGCGGTGGCCGAGGCAAGGTCGCCACGGAACACCGCGTGGCGCCAGATCTCGGTCTCCAACGTGGCGCGTGTCGGCCCGCCGAGTATGAGGATCACCCCGAACGAGGTGAAGCAGAACAGGAACACGATCGAGGCCGCAGCGGCCACCGCCGGCCACAGACGGGGCAGGGTCACCCACCGGAAGGCCTGCCACGGCGTGGCCCCGAGTACACGGGCCTGCTCCTCGGGGCGGGTGTCGAGGCCCTCCCAGAAGGTGCCCACCGTGCGCAGCACTATGGCCACGTTGAAGAAGACGTGGGCGGCCAGGATCGCCCCGACCGTCCGGGTCAGCCGTAAGGAGCCATCGGACAGTCCGAACCTCTCGAACAGGGCCAGGAACGCACCTCCGACCACGACGGTGGGGAGGACGAACGGCACGGTGGCCGCCGCCCTCAGCACCGCACGCCCCCGGAACCGGCGTCGGGCCAGCAGGTGGGCCCCCGGCCAGGCCACGAGGACGGCAAGGGCCGTGGAGACCACCGCCTGCCAGAGGGTGAACCAGACCACGCCCCGGAACGACCCCCGACCGGGTAGGCCGACCAGCCGTTCGAGGCCGCCGACACCGATCCCGCGTACCAGGATCGACCCGACCGGATAGAGGAAGAAGATGGCCAGGAAGCCGGCGGGGATGGCGACGCAGAGCACCCGGGCCGATGCTCGAACCAACTCCCGGACCGTTCCCATGTCAGGTCACCGGAGCACGATCTCTGTCCACCGCTCGGTCCATGCGTTGCGGTTCGCCTCGATCTCGGCCGGGTCCAGGAGGTGCGGGTCATCCGGCAACTGCACGAAGTCGACGAAGGCCTGTGGCAACGCCGCCGAGGCCAGCGCGGGGAAGACGAACATGCTCAGCGGGATGTCCTCCTGGAAGGCGGGCGACAGGAGGAAGTCGACCAGCAGTTCGGCCGCCACCCGGTGCTCCGTTCCTGCGAGGATGCCGGCGAACTCGACCTGGCGGAAGCACGTATTGGTGGCCACCCCGGTCGGGGGCGTGTCCACCGGCGGGTCGGCGTAGATCACCTCGGCTGGTGGGCTGGATGCGTAGCTCACGACGATGGGCCGATCGCCGCCGCCGGAAACGAACTCGCCGTGGTAGGCGTCCTCCCATCCCGACGTCACCACCACGCCATTTCGCCGGAGGGCGGCCCAGTAGTCCTCCCAGCCATCGCCGTACTCGGCAATGGTGGCAAGCAGGAAGGCGAGGCCCGGGGACGACGTCTCCGGGTTCTGCACTACCAGCTGGTCTGCGTACGCGGGATCGGCGAGGTCGGCGAGCGTCGAGGGGACCGGGTTCTCGTCGTCGAACCGGTCGATCCAGTAGTTGACGCAGACGTCGCCGAAGTCGATCGGGGTGACGCGGTGGGAGGGGTCCAGCCGCAGCGGCTCAGGCACGCCGACGAGGGCCGGCGACTCGTAGGCCTCGAACAGGTCCGCGTCGAGTGCCCGCTGGAGGAAGGTGTTGTCGACGCCGAACATGACGTCGCCTAGCGGATCTCCGGCCGTCAGGATGGCCGTCGAGACCATCTGGCCCGTGTCGCCGGCCATCTGGAGGACGACCTCTATCCCGGTGTCGGCGGTGAACTCCTCGAGCGTGCCCTCCGAGATCCAGAACGAATCATGGGTGATGAGGGTCACCGGCCCTGTTGGTGACGGCGCCTCGACGGTCCCCGATCCTCCAGAGCTCAACGGAACCGATGTGGGTTCGTAGGCGCCACCACAGGCGGCGGCCGTCAGGGCCACCGCTACCACGAAGAGTCGAAACGGGGGTTGGATATCCATCATTGGATCTCCCTTCGCCGGCATTACCCGGAGCAGGTTCTGGTCGGGTCGACAGCGCCTCCGTCGATCACGACGGTCGCTGCCCTCTCAGCCCGGCGTTAGGCCCGAGCTCCCCGGTCTGTTGTCGGTATCGAGACTACCGGTAGCCCCGTGCCGTGGGTGATGTCGGTCCGGGACCGATCCTCACCCGAGGTCGACGGCGACGACGTACCGGATGTCGGCCGACGACCGGCCCATGTGCAACTCGTAGGTGCCGGGGTCGACGTGCCATCCCGGTTCGTCCCGGGGACCCGACCCCTGGCCGGCGGCGACCGGAACCCGGGACGAACGTTCAGAGTGCCCGGGATCGCCTGGGTCCCAGTAGGCGAAGGCACGGTGATCGAGCACCACGACGACGTCGGCCGAGCCTCCCGGCTCCAGGCGCACCTTGGCGAAGCCCTGTAGTTCCCGCACGGGCCTGGTGAGACGTGGGGCCGTGGGCGCCACGTAGCACTGCACGACCTCGGAGCCCGCACGGTCACCGTCGTTGGTGACGGGCAAGGTCACCGTCACGGTCGCACCCGCCTCCAATTCTGCAATGGAGGGGACCTCGCCCAGCGACGGCTCCCCCCACGTGAACGACGTGTAGCCGAGGCCGTGGCCGAACGGGAAGGCCACCGGCAGGCGACGCGCCTCGTACCACCGGTAGCCGGTGAACAGTCCCTCCGAGTACGCCACCCGACCGTTCTCGCCCGGATAGGAGAGGAAGGCCGGCGTGTCCTCCAGCCGGTGGGGCATCGTCGTGGGCAGGCGGCCCGACGGTTCGTCGTCCCCGACCAGAACGTCAACGAGGGCGTCGGCCATCTCCTGGCCACCGAACCAGGCCTGGAGGACGGCCGGGGCCACTTCGGCCCAGTCGCTGGTGACCACCGATCCCGAGTTGACCACCACCACGGTCCGCCCGTTGGCGGCGCACACCCGTCGGATCAGCTCCGGCTGGCCACCCGGCAGGTCCATCGAATCCCGGTCCCTGCCCTCCGTCTCCCAGTCCAGGCTGGTGCCCACCACCAGCACGACCGCATCTGCCGTGGCCGCTGCCGCCACGGCCCGGTCCATGAGGTCATCGGGTGATGGTGTCCTCACCCCAACCTTCACGCCGCTCAGGAACACGGCCCCCTCCGACGTCCACTCCACCGCCACGTCGACGGGACGACCGGCGACCATGGTGACCACGGCGTCAGCCTCGGCGCTCCCCATGGCAAAGAACTCCTCGCCTGGTGGCATGGGTCGGGCAATCCCGTCGACTACCACCTGTCCATCCACCAGCAGTCGGGCTCGGCCGGCCTGCACCAAGGTGAGGGCATGGTCGCCATCCACCACGGGGGTGAAGGTGGTGGTCGCCCGGAACGAGAAGGATCGCAGGTCGGCCACGCCGGGCACCCGGTCGAAGTGGAGGATCAGACCGTCCCGGACGGTGGCGTTGCCAACCACCGGGCCGGTCCAGTCGGTGGAATCGAAGTAGGCCACGTCGAATCCCCGGCCACCGTCGGCGCGCTGCGTCGTCCGGCCGCCGAGGGGCTGGGCTGACCGGTCGGTGACCACCCCCGGCTCGTAGCGGATCTCCAGCCGGTCGCCCATCCGGGCGATCAGGGCATCCAGCGGCGAGGTCTCGTGCTGGGCCACCAGGGCTGCCGACCCACCGCCCATGATCATCGCCGTCGCCGCGTTCGGACCGATCACCGCCAGGCTGGCCAGCCGGTCCACGGCCAGCGGCAGGATCCGGTCATTCTTCAGGAGGACCATGGCCTCGGCCGAGACACGCCGTGCCAACGACCGGTGGGCCGGCTCGTCCAGTTGCCGCTCTTCCCGATCGTGCGGTTCCTCGAAGGTCCGGGTCCGCTCGGCCAGGAGCAGGAGACGGCGGACCGCAGCGTCCACCACCGATTCGGGGACCTCGCCGGCCTCCACGGCCTCCACAAGTCGGGCGCCGTACCAGCGCGGCGGCCCGGGCATCTCCAGGTCCAGCCCGGCGATGGCCGAAGCACCGGTCGACTTGGCGCCGAACCAGTCCGAGACCACGATCCCGTCGAAGCCCCACTCGCCGCGCAGCACCGTGTCCAGCATCCACCGGTTCTCGGCTGCGTAGGTCCCGTTCACCCGGTTGTAGGAAGCCATCACCCCCCATGTCCCTCCATCCTGCACCGCCATCTGGAATGGACGCATCGAGACCTCCCGGAGGGTCCGTTCGTCCACCTCCGATGAGATGGTCGTGCGCTCGAACTCGGAGTCGTTGGCCACGAAGTGCTTGACCGTGGTCGCGATGCCGCCGGCCTGCACACCACGGATGTAGCCGACCGCGATCCTGCCGGTCAGGTACGGGTCCTCGGACATGCACTCGAAGTTCCGCCCGCCCAGCGGGGTCCTGTGCAAGTTGACCGTCGGGGCCAGCAGCACGTGACAACCCCGGGCCCGGGTCTCGGCGGCCAGCACCCCACCCAGTTCCTCGACCAGTTCGGGGTTCCAGGTGGCGCCCAGCGCCGTACCGCTCGGGATGCAGAGGGAGGGAATCCCGGTTCCCAACAGGCCCGTCCCACGCGCACCGTTCGGACCGTCCGTCACCTTCAGCGACGGGATGCCCAGGCGTTCCACCGACTGGACCGACCAGAGGTCGCGGCCACCCATCAGCGCCACCTTCTCGGCCAGCGTCAGTTCGGCCAGCAGTTCGTCGATCCGCCCGGTCACGGGCTGATGGTCCCCCATGGGAGGTGGTCACGACCAGCCCGGCCAGCCTGAACCACCGGGGCCGTCCCGACCTCCGGCGACATGGGGCGGCGCCGGTCTCGGAAATCTGACACTCCGTCAGGAATCAGATCCGCTCCACGGCTACCCTCTGCGGGATGTACGACCTCCTGATCCAAGGCGGCCTGATGGTGGATGGCACCGGCACCCCCGGGGTGGCGACCGACGTCGCCGTGGTCGACGGTCGCATCGCGGCGATCGGTGACCTGGCGGGCTCCGGGGCCACCGAGGTCATCGACGCCACAGGGAAGGTGGTCTGCCCGGGCTTCGTCGACCCACACACCCACTACGACGCCCAGTTGTTCTGGGACCCCTACGCCACGCCGTCGTGCCAACACGGCATCACTAGCGTGGTCATGGGCAACTGCGGCTTCAGCATCGCTCCACTCGGCGACGACTCGGACGCCGAGTACCTGGCCGCCATGCTCGTGAGGGTGGAGGGAATGTCTCCGGCCGCCCTCGCCGAGGGAGTGGACTGGAACTGGCGGAGCTTCGGCGACTTCCTGGGACGGTTCGAGGGGAAGCTCGGCGTGAACGTGGCCGGCATGGTCGGCCACAGCGCCCTGCGCCGCGTGGTCATGAAGGACGACGCCGTCAGGCGGGAGGCCACGGCCGGGGAACTGGTCCAGATGCAGCGGATCCTCGCGCAGTCCCTCGAGGCCGGCGGCCTGGGCTTCTCAACGAGCAGGTCCTTCACCCACAGCGACGGCGACGGCAGGCCCGTCCCATCACGCACCGCTGCCGTCGACGAGGTGGTCGCCCTCTGTGGGGTCTGCGCCGAGTACCCGGGCACGACCCTGGAGTGGGTGGCGGACGGCTGCATGAACGGCTTCACCGATGACGAGGTTGACCTCATGACCCACATGTCGCTGGCCGCACGACGACCGGTGAACTGGAACGTCCTCACCATCGATGCTGCACGCCCGGACGACTACCGCAACCAGCTGGCCGCCTGCGACCGGGTGGCCGAGGCCGGCGGAAGGGCCGTGGCGCTGACCATGCCGATCCTCGTCGGAATGAACATGCACTTCCACTCGTTCTGCGCCCTCTACTCACTGCCCGACTGGGGCGACGTGATGAACATGGAGCATGCGGAGAAGGTGGACGCCCTGGGCGACCCTGAGACCCGTCGGTTCCTGGAAGAACGCGCTGCGTCGCCGGATGCCGGCGTCTTCTCCCGCCTGACCGGCTGGGGCCTCTACCGCATCGGGGACACCTTCTCGGATGCCAACGAGGGACTGAAGGGTCGCCTCATCGGCGACATCGCCCGCGAGCGCGGCCAACGCGACTTCTACACCCTTCTGGACATCGTGCTGGCCGACGACCTGCGGACGGTGCTGTGGCCCGGCCCGACAGACGACGATCCATCCAGTTGGCTGATGCGCCAGGCCGCCTGGGACCACGACCACGTGATGATCGGCGGCTCGGACGCCGGCGCCCACCTGGATCGAATGGCCGGAGCCAGCTACACCACCCAGTGGCTGGCCGACTGCCTGCGCGGCCGGCAACTGGCCACCCTGGAGGGCGCCATCGCCCACATGACCGACGTCCCGGCCCGGTTCTTCGGCATCAGGGAGAGGGGCCGGATCGCCGAGGGTTGGCATGCCGACCTGGTGGTGCTGGACCCGGCGACCGTCGGCGCCGGCGAGTTCCAGATGCGAAACGACCTGCCCGGCGACAGCCCCCGCCTGTACGCCGATGCCATCGGCATCGAGCGGGTCTACGTGAACGGCACCTGCACGGTCGTCGACGGAACGCCGACGGGGAACCTGCCGGGCACCGTCATTCGCTCCGGTACCGACACCGAGACCACCGGGATTCCAGCCGACGCCTGACCGGACAGCGGGATCAGCCCTTCCGGGAGGCCGGGACCTCCACGCCGGCCGGCACCCGGGAATAGTGGTCGTGCCGTGCCGTGAAGCGGCCCCTCCCACCAGTTATCGAGCGCAGGTCGATCGAGTAGCGGAGCATCTCGGCCTCCGGGGCCATGGCGCTGATCACCTGGGCGCCCCAGCGATCCACCTCCGAGCCCTGGACGGTCGCCCGACGTGACGAGAGGTCGCCCATCACGTCCCCGAGGCATTCCGACGGGATAGTCACCTCGACGGCCATGACCGGCTCGAGCACGACGGAGCGGGCACCTGCAAGGGCCTCCTGGAACGCCAGGCGCCCGGCCATCTTGAAGCTCATCTCCGAGGAGTCCACCGAGTGGTGCCTGCCGTCGAACACGGCGACCCTCACGTCCACAACCGGGTACCCCGATGAACCGCCGTGCGCCATGGCCTCGGCGACCCCTGCCTCCACCGCCGTGATGAACTGCCTGGGAATCGCCCCGCCGGTCACCTCGTCGACGAACTCGAGTCCGGAACCTGCCGGTAGCGGCTCAATCCGGATGGAGGCGATGCCGAACTGCCCATGTCCACCGCTCTGCTTCTTGTAC
>CAJWFS010000048.1 GCA_913030665.1 uncultured Acidimicrobiaceae bacterium | reverse complement strand
GCCACCAGGACCACCTCCCTGACGTCCAGGGCATCCACCTCGTCCAGGATGGACTCAACGGAGCGGCTCCGCTGTGGGCCCCTGAAGGTGGGGATCGCACAGAACCCGCACGCCCGGTCGCAGCCCTCGGCGATCTTCACATAGGCCCAGGGCCGGGCCGAGGCGGGCCGCGGCAGGTTCAACAGGTCGAACGACGGCAGTGGCGGCCCGTTGCCCGACGGGCCGTCCGGGCGGCGACCCAGCACCACCGGCACGCCGAATCCGGCGACGCTGTCCACCTCGGGTAGGACAGTGGCCAGCTCGTCGCCGTACCTCTCGGCCATGCAGCCGGTGACCACCAGGCGTGCGCCGTCCCGGCGGAGGTCGGCCAGGGCCAGCACCGTGTCGACGGACTCCTGGCGTGCGTCGGCAATGAATGCGCATGTGTTCACGACGATCAGGTCCGCTTCGGCGGGACTGTCCGTCGACGCCATCCCATCGGCCGCCAACGTCCCGGCCAACTTGTCGGAGTCGACCTGGTTCTTCGGGCACCCGAGGGTGACGAGGTGGTACGTCCCTTCGCCCATGATCGGCTCAGGCTAGGCGCTCAACGCCCCTCCGCCCGCCTGCGCTCAGGCAGTGGCGCCGGTCATGGCCAGCCAGCCCAGCATCGTCAGGTAGACCAGGATCAAGCCCACCGCCTCGGACCGATCGATCCGCCTGTTGGTCCGCATGAGGAGGATCACCAACCAGGACACGACGACCATCACGACCAGACCCAGGCCCGGCAGGCTCGCTGCGACGTTGAACGGGGTTCGACCGTTGACCAGTAACACGGCGGACCCGACGGTGAGGCTGTTGAAGAGATTTGACCCGAGCAGGTTGCCGATGATCAGCCCCGACTCGCCACGACGGGCGGCGGCCAGGGCGGTGACGAGCTCGGGTAGCGACGTTCCCGCCGCCACCAGGCCGAAGCCCACGAAGCCACCGGTCCAGCCGAGGTCGTCGGCGATCGAGGTGGCCGATCTGACCACCAGGTATGCGAACACCACGGTCCCCACAAGGCCGACCACCGTCCAGATCCACGGCCCAAATCCCTCAGTAGTGTCAGGCGGCGGCACCCCACCGAAGCGGTCGCCGAGCCAGACCACGATCCGGAGCGCCACAAGGGTGAGCAACCCCAGGGCGACACCCAGCCAGATCGTCGGCTCGAAGAGGTGGACGGAGGCGGCGAAGACCGTCACCCCCACCGCTGACAACGCCGCCTGGCGCTTCACGCCCTCGTCGATGGCGATATGGCCATACACGAGTGCCGGCAGCGCCATGACCAGCGTCAGGTTCGCCACGTTGGAGCCGACGATGTTGCCGATCGCCAGGGCGGTCCCCTCGGCGCCCTCCGTGAGCGCCGCCATGGTCGAGACGACCAACTCCGGGGCACTGGTCCCGAAGCCGACGATGAGCGCACCGGTCACCACGGTCGAGACCTGTAGTCGGGCTGCCACCTGCGCCGCTCCCAGCACGAACCGATCGGCGGCGATGGCCAGGCCGACCAGGCCGACCACGAGCAGGATGAGGTTCTGGGTCACGACCTGAGGGTAGCGACGCCCTGCGGGAGGTCGGGCCCGCCTGTCTGCGGCTGCGGCTGCGGCTGCGGCTGCGGCTGCGGCAACCTGTACCCGGGCCCCTGCCCGGCAGGCCCCTCACGGGTTTGTTTCTGCTTCCTGCGGAAGCAGCTAGTAGCCCTGCCCCTGGAGGTCCTCAAGCTGCTCTGACGAGATCAGGACCACGCGGGCCTTCGAGCCGGTCGACGGTCCCACCACGCCGGCCTCCTCCATCAGGTCCATCAACCGACCAGCGCGCGCGAAGCCCACCCGCAACTTGCGTTGCAGCATCGACGTCGAACCGAGCTGGCTGGACACCACCAACTGTCGGGCCTGCTCGAACAACTCGTCATCATCCGATCCGCCACCGACCACCGGCCGGGAGGTGCCCTCGGTGATCACGTCGGCCGACCTCCCCACAGGAATCACATCCACGGGACCGGTCGGATCGTGCGAACCCTCGTCAGTCTCCGCCGCGTCCTCCAGGGCCCGCACCTGTGCGACCCACGACTCCACGACCCGGCGAACCTCGTTCTCGTCTACCCAGGCGCCCTGGATCCTCTGGGACACGCTGGAACTGGGCCCGAGGAAGAGCATGTCGCCATTGCCGACCAGGCGTTCGGCACCCGGCTGGTCGAGGATCACCCGGCTGTCGGCAAGGCTGGACACGGCAAATGCGAGGCGCGCCGGAATGTTCGCCTTGATGACACCGGTGATCACGTTGACCGACGGCCGCTGGGTCGCCACGACCAGGTGGATCCCGACCGCCCTGGCCATCTGGGCCAAACGGCAGATGGAATCCTCCACGTCACGGGCTGCCACCATCATCAGGTCGGCCAACTCGTCCACGACAAGGAGCACGAAGGGCAGGCGCTCGTAGGTGATCGACTCGCCGTCCTCGTCGACCACCCCCAGGGGTGTCTTCAGGTCTCCCCGGTCGAAGGCCGCGTTGTACCCGCCGATGTCCCGGAAGCCACACGTCGAGAGGAGGTCGTAGCGGCGTTCCATCTCACGGACGGCCCAGTGGAGGGCGTTCGCCGCCTTCTTGGGGTCGGTCACGGGCGCTGTCAGCAGGTGGGGCACTCCTTCGTACTGCCCCATCTCCACCCGCTTCGGATCGATCAGGATCATCCTCACATGCTCCGGCGTGGAACGCATCAGAATCGACATGATCAGGGAGTTGAGGCAGGAGGACTTCCCGGCCCCGGTCGCTCCCGCAATCAGGAGGTGCGGCATGGTGGCCAGGTTCAACATGACGGACCGGCCGCTGATGTCCCGTCCGATTCCCACCTCCATCGGATGGCGGGCCTTCAGTGCCTCAGGCGAGGAGAGGATGTCACCCAGGACCACGACCTCACGGTCCTCGTTCGGGACCTCGATTCCTATGGCCTGCTGGCCCGGAATAGGGGCCAGGATCCTGACGTCGGCTGCTGCTAGGGCATAGGCGATGTCCTTGTTGAGGCTCGTGATCCGGGCAACCTTCACCCCCTCGCCGAGTTGGAGGGCGAACCGGGTCACAGTCGGTCCGACGGTCATCTCCACCAGGCGTGTCTCGACGCCATGGGCGGCCAACGCCTCCTGGAGTCGAAGGCCCCGCTCCTCGACAGCCTTGGCGTCGACGTCGTGTGTCTCGCTCCTGGACAGGTATCCGAGGGACGGCAGGCGCCACTGCGAGTCGGCCACCGCCGGCCCGAGCTGGATGGTGAGCTGCTCACCGCCATCGGTGGACCTGGGACTGGCCTTGCGCCTGCGGGGCTTCAGCGGGGTGGCACCGGCAGAATCCGCCACCGGCTCCGTCGGTGGGGTCGGGGCAGGCGTCAGAACAGCCACGGGTGGCGGCGCCTGGGGCACGTTGACGACCGGATTGTGGCCGCCGGGCGCCGTCAGGAGGCCTTCAATCCAGTTTCGGATCCCGCGGACCGCTGGGCGCAGGCCGCCGACCGCTCCCCGGGCCGCATGGCGAGCGGTGAAAGCCGCCCCCCTGACGGCTCCACGTGCCGCCTGGCGGACAGTGGTCCGCGTGATCACCGCAGCGGACACCAGGCCCACGCCGATCAGGATGAGGGTCGCACCCCAGGTGGCGACGGAGGCCTCGAGGCCTCCGCCGACTCCGAGACCGATCAGACCACCGGCCTCGCCCAGGCCATCTGCTCCATCGACCAGCCCGGGGCGGCCACGGCCCATGTGGAGCAGGCCGGTCACGCTCAGGACCGCCATCAGGAGGCCGATCGGGAGGCGCTTGGAGATCTCTCCAAACTCGCTGCGCTCCCGGAACATCGCCAGGCCCGTGCCCACCATCGCCACCGGCAGGACCACCCTGGTTGCGCCCACAGACCAACCGAGGCCGTCATCCACGACGCGGCCGACCACGCCGGCCTTGTCCAGATAGACGGACAGCCCGGTCAGGAGTCCACCGATCACCAGTATCAGTCCGAGGATCTCGTCGCCGCGTCCCCCGAAAGTGGCCCTGGCCATGCGACGCAGAAGCGACACCTGACGGTCGGCGCCACCCCGTGACGATCCTCTTGATGAACCCCCGGGGGCTTCCCGGGAGGATCCTCCACCGCGGGTCCCCTCAGAGGAACCACCAGCACCGTCGGACGTGGTGTTTTTCACCTCACCAGCAGCGAATCTGTCGCCCGAACCGGGGCGCGCGGATCTTGTGGCCATCGGGGCCGACGGTACCACCGGGGCGTGACAGGCCCGGGGCAGGATCACGGTTCGGTCAGCGCACCTCGACGGTGGGGACCAGGGCGGGACGCCGACCGGTACGACGCGACACGAGGCGTCCGGTGGCCCGGCGGACCTGGCGGGCCAGCTCCTTCGGATCCATCTGGCCATCATCCACGGCGCTCCTTACAGAGTCGGCAACCGCAGATGCAACCTCGTCATGCCAGCCCTGCCGTTCGGCGGGCTCGACCCAGCCGCGGCTCTCGACCACCGGTTCCCCGACGAGACGCCCCTTCCGCCCGTCGACGACGACGCGGATGAAGACGAACCCCTCACCCGACATTGCGCGGCGCTCCTCGACCAGGTCCTCGGAGACCCGACGACCCGACTCGTCAACCATCACGTACTCGTCGGAAACCCGCCCGGCGTGCACGAGGCCATCATCGGTCAGCGACACGCTGTCTCCGTCGGTGCACCGCAGGATCCGGTCTGGTGCCATACCGCGCCCCAGCGCCAGGTCGTGGTGGGCGACCAGGTGCGCGTACTCGCCGTGCACCGGTATGAACAGCTCCGGATCGGCCGCGTCGTGCAACGCCAGCAACTCATCGGCCTTGCCGTGCCCGGTCGTGTGGACCCCCAGCTGGCCGCTGTGCACAAGCTGCACGCCACGCCGCGCCAGGGCATTGTGCAGACGCGAGATGGATGCCTCGTTGCCCGGAATCGGATGCGATGAGAACACCACGGTGTCCCGATCGCCGACCTTCAGGAAACGGTGGCTGCCGTCGGCCATGCGCTTCAGAGCCGCCCGCGGTTCGCCCTGCGAACCGGTACAGACCACACACGTGCGCGCCGGATCCAGGTCATCCAACTCGGTGTCGGACGCCAACATCTTGTCGGAGATCCTCAGCAGGCCGAGCTCCCTCGCCAGAGTCACGTTGCGGACCATCGACGGTCCCATAACCACCATCGTCCGACCGGTGGCCGCTGCGGCATCGACCACCTGCTGGATCCGGTGCACGTGGCTGGAGAACGCTCCCACGATGATCCGTCTGCCCTCGTTGGCTTCGAAGACCTGCCTGAGCACCGGACCGACGGTGGTCTCCGACGTCGACGATCCAGCCATACCGGCGTTCGTGGAATCGGCGAGCAGCAGCCTGATCCCGGCCGACCCGGCCAGCTCCCGGAGCCGCGGCAGGTCGGTGACCCGATCGTCCACGGGCGTCGGATCCAACTTGAAGTCGCTGGAGTGCAGGATGCGCCCCTGCGGCGTGCCGAAGATGGTCATCAGACCGCTCGGCGTCGAATGGGTGACCGGCAGGAACTCGCAGTCGAACGGTCCTATGCGGAGCTTGGCGTGATCGCCCAGCTCAACCAGCTCGGGGATCGGCACCCCGGCGCCCTTCAGCTTGCCGCGCACCATGCCAAGGGTGAACGGCGCCCCGTAGATGGGTATCGAGACCCCTTCGGCGGCGAGTTCCTTCAGCAGGTAGGGCAGCCCACCGATGTGGTCCTCGTGGGCGTGGGTGACCACGCACCCCTCGATGCGGTCGGCCCGTTCCAGCAGCCAGGTGAAGTCCGGGAGTACCGCGTCGACCCCCGGAAGGTCGTCCGGGAACAGTTGGCCGCAGTCCAGCATGACGATGCGTCCCTCAACCTCGAGGGCGGCACAGTTGCGTCCGATCTCGCCGAGGCCGCCTAGGAACGTGAGGTGTACGGGAGGGGCCATCGAATCAGTACCTCTTCACTCAGGCGCGGCCGAGACCGGCCAGGACGAGACGAGCCAGGTCGGCCAGGTCGGCCGGCTCGGGACCCATCGGGGAACGGCAGTCGCCGCCGGGCAGGCCCAGGACCTTCATCATGGCCTTGGATGGAATCGGGTTCGGCGTGAGGTCGCCTGACTCGAAGTCCCACGACGGGATGAGGCGCCGGTTGGCCTCGGTCGCCGCAGCCACGTCACCGGAGAAGAAGGCGTCCATCATGACGACGGTCTCCGGCGTGGCCCAGTGCGATGCCACGCTAACCACGCCGACCGCTCCGACCGCCAGGAGCGCCAGGGTCAGGGAGTCCTCCCCGCTGTAGACCTCGAACCCGGCCGGTGCGGCCGCGACCAAGCGGGCCGTCTCGGCCACGTCGCCGGCGGCATCCTTGACCGCCACGATGTTCTGGACCTCGTCGGCGAGTCGAAGGATGGTGTCAGTGTGGATCTTGCGCCCGGACCGTGGCGGAATGTCGTAGAGCATCACCGGAAGGTCCGTCGTCTCGGCGACCGCCCGGAAGTGGTTGAACAGCCCCAGTTGGGACGGCCGGTTGTAGTACGGCGTGACCGTCAGGATGGCATCAGCCCCGGCGTCGCTGCAGCGACGGGTGAGTTCCATCGCAGCCGCCGTGTCGTTGCTCCCGGCGCCGGCGATCACTTGGCAGTCGACCGCTCCGGATACCGCTTCCACCAGGTCGATCTGCTCGTCGTGGGTGAGCGTTGGCGACTCGCCAGTGGTGCCAGCCAGCACCAGGCCGTCGTTGCCCTGCTCCACTAGCCAACCAGCCAGGTCGACCGCTCCGTCCAGGTCCAGCGCCCCGTCGGCGGTGAACGGCGTGATCATGGCGGTGATCACCCGCCCGAACCTCGGCTCCATGCTGGATTGCCTCCTGTTTGACCTGGATTGACTGGCCGTGCCTGAACTGACCTTGCCTGGATTTACCTTGCCTGGACTGTTTCTGTGCTGTTCAGCCGGCGGCGTATTCCTTCGCCCGCTGGATCCCCAACGTGGCCAGCAGGTTCTCGTGCAACTCGAACCAGACCGTGTGGTACGAGTCGATCATCGGCTTCGTGAACCAGTCCAGGTCGCCTCCCCTGACCCGGTCCAGTGCCGTGGCGAACCTCTCGCCGTAGCCACCGAAGCGCTCCAAAACCGCCGCCAGGGCTGCGCAGACCGGCTGGATGGCCGAATCTATCTCCGTCAGGCGGCCGATGACCGCGGCGTCGTAGTCCGGGTCCGCATGGTCGTTCACGATCGACCCACCTGCCGGATCAGCCGGATCCGGGCGAAGCTGCCAGTCTGTGCACAGTCCCAGGAAGCCCTGGTTGCCTTCGAGGAATCGGCTGTAGGCCCCTTCCACCTCGCCGCGGCAGCCGGCGCCGTCTAGTTCCCCGGCCAGCAGTGCCTCGCCGTGGGCCCGACCATCGGAGGTGAGCATCCAGCCCGACATCCGGCCCTCACGGTGGCGGGCGTGGCCCACCGCCTCCAGGGCTGCAAGCAGGAGCGTCGCCTCGTCGACAGCCATGCCGGCGACCTCGGCAACCAGCGGCATGTCGACGAAGCCCCGGACCCGGAGCGCATGCACGACTCGCAGGTCGGCGCTGCTGGGGCTGGTCATGGCGCTCACGCTAGCGCCGGGTCGCGACGCGCCAGCCGGACGAGCACCAGCGGATAGCCGCCCAACCCGATGAGGGTGAACACGAACCACTGCACGGCATAGGAGAAGTGCGAGCCGGCGCCCAGGTCCACGACCGGGGCCGCCACCGGCATACCCGCCGGGCCGTCGCCCGCCGCCCGTATCCACATCGGTGCGAGGCTCGCCCCCCACCGTTCGGACAGCGCCTCCAGGTCGATCCGGTCCACCTCCACCCCACTGCCCCGCTCGCCGGTCCGTGAGACATCCAGGCTTCCGACGAGCTCCACTCCAGCCGTGGCCGGTGCCCAGGCAGCCGAATCACCCTCGAGGAACAGGCCCCTGTGAACGAAGCCCCGATCCACGACCACCCCGACCCCTGCCCCCGACTGGACTCCGTCGATCCGCAGCAGCGAGACCACGTGCACGCCTGGCACGCCGTCCATGGACCGGTTCGCCAGGTACACCTGTCCGGCGGCCCAGGTACCGGACACCACCACACGCACGTGCCTGAGGTCCTCCGGCGTGCCACCACGCTTCAGGGCTCCGAACGCCTCGGCCAGGGCGACCACGGGCTCGTCGGCCCGGGCTGCCACCACCGCGTTGTAGGTCCGCCGTGCGTCCAGGCGATGAAGCTGCCAGAAGCCCAGGTTCGCCGTGACGACCAGGAGGCCGACGACGAGCACGTGGGAGAGCAGCCAGGCGGGGCGCAGCAGCCGACGGGTCCCGGGGCTCATGGTCGGGCGCCCGGTGTCACGGCGTGGTTCCCGGCGCGGTCAGATGCCGAGCAGGGCGTCAAGGCCCACGGTCAGCCCGGATATCCCGGCGATCCGGCGAACGGCCAGAACCACGCCAGGCATGAACGACCCCCGGTCGATCGTGTCATGTCGGATGGTCAGGGTCTGGCCGTCGGTTCCCAGCACGACCTCCTGGTCGGCGACCGCGCCGCGCATGCGCAGCGAGTGGATCCGGATCTCCGCCGGACCCGCAGCGCCCCTGGCGCCCGCCATCACCACATGGGTGGTCGGATCCGGTGCCCAGTCCGCCGAAGCCGCCGCCATCCGCTCGGCCGTGGCGATCGCCGTGCCCGACGGGGCGTCGACCTTGCCGTCGTGGTGGACCTCGATGATCTCGGCCGTCTCGAACCACGGTGCCGCCAACTCGGCGAAACGCATCATCAGCACGGCACCGATGGCGAAGTTGGGAGCGATCAGGCAGTTGCTGGAGGTGAACGCCGCCCGAAGTTCCCCGATGTCCGTCTCGTCCAGACCGCTGGTTCCGACCACGGCGTGCACGCCGGCAGACGCCAGGACGCCCAGGTTCACCCGGCTGGCCTCGGCCACGGTGAAGTCCACCACCACGTCCACGCCGGCCTCCACGAGGTCGCGGATGTCGGCGACGACCTCTACGTTGCAGACCCTGCTGCCGGGTGCCGATGGGTCGACGGCTGCCACCAGCACCATGCCGTCGGCGGCGGTGACGGCATCGGCCACTGACCGACCCATGCGGCCGGCAGCCCCCAGTACCCCAACGCGGATCGGATCTCCTGACATGTCCCGAGGCTAGCGGTCACCATCGCGGCCAACCGGCCGAGTTTGGGCCCGGCTACAGCCCGACGCAAAGCCGCCGGCGCCAGAATCGGGACGCGCAGGGTCAGGTTCCCGAGCCGACGATCGCCACAGCCGGCTGCGGCGACAGCACCTCGGCCAGGACGGCGTTCACGTCCTCGAGGGTGACCGCACGCAGGGTCTCCACGTACTCGTCCAGGGGAACGACACGACCCAGGAGGCTCTGGCTCGTTCCAAGCCTGAACATGCGGCTGCCCGAGTCCTCCAGTCCCAGCAGGATCGAACCCTCGAATCCGTCGCGTGCGATCGCCAGCTCGGCGGCGGTGATTCCGTTGGAGGCCACCTCGGCCACCTGGCCAGCGACGACCCTCTGGAGCTCGTCGGCACGTTCCGGCGCCGTGCCCGCGTACACCGACACCACCCCGGCATCCGCATAACCGGCCATGGACGAGAAGACGCTGTATGCCAGGCCACGGTCCTCCCGCACGGTCTGGAAGAGGCGGCTGGACAGCCCACCACCCAGCACGTGGATGCCGAGCGCCAGAGCGTGGCGACGCGGATCATCGCGCCGCAATCCCAGCCAGCCCCAGGCCACGTGTGTCGCCTCGGTCGGGCGCGTCAGGCACCCGGCCTCGACCGGCTCGGCGACCGGAGCCGAACGGACAGGCGCAGCACCCCCGGTCCGACCGGAGAAGGCCTCGGCCACCTGGGCCACCAGAGCATCGTGGTCGACGGCGCCTGCCGCAGCCACCACGAGGTTGGGCGCCCGGTACCAGTGGTCGTGGAACCCGATGATGTCGTCACGGTCGATGGCAGCCACCGAGGACTCCGTGCCCAGCACCTCCCGCCCCAGTGGATGCTCCGGGAAGAGGGCCTCGTAGAGCAGACCGAAGGCCACGTCATCGGGATCATCGGCCTGGAGGTGGATCTCCTCGAGGATCACCTGACGCTCGGTCTCGACGTCAGCAGCACGTAGAGCCGGGTCCCTCAGGACGTCGGCCAGCAGGGAGGTGGCCATCTCCTGGCCCCCTGCCGGCACACGGGCGTAGTACGCCGTGTACTCCTTGGAGGTGAACGCGTTCATCTCGCCACCGGTGGAGTCCACCAGCTCCGCTATGGCGCGCGCCGTCCGGCGCTCGGTTCCCTTGAAGAGCAGGTGCTCCAGGAAGTGCGAGGCGCCGCTCATGGACGGATCCTCGTCACGCCCACCGACGGCGACCCACACCCCTACCGAAACCGAGTGGGCGTCCGGCATCAGCTCGGACACCACACTCGGACCGGCAAGTGGACCGTTCTCGGGCAGGCTCAGTTCAACCACCGTTCCGGTGGCCATGCGGTCGCCGCGTGGACGACCCTCGTCCAACGGGACGCTCAGCGACCCCGGCGGCGACGACCGCCGCCACCACCACCGCCACCGCGGTTGGCCGACACTGCGTTGCCCAGGTCTCCGTGCACGGCCTCCAGCTCAGCCTTGAAGGCGTCCTCGAAGTTGGACTTGATCGGACCGTCGGATGCGTCCACCGGGGCATCATC
>CAJWFS010000047.1 GCA_913030665.1 uncultured Acidimicrobiaceae bacterium | reverse complement strand
TACCACGGCCTCATCGACAACATCCAGGCCTCGTGGGTGAAGATCGGCTTCGACGGCGTCCGACAGCTACTGCAGGCCGGGGTGAATGACCTGGGCGGGACCCTCATGGACGAGAACATCTCGCGTGCCGCCGGCGCCCAGCACGGCCAGCAGGTCCGCCAGGAGGACCTCGAGGGCCTCGTGGCGCCGTTGGAGCGCACGCTCGAGCAGCGAACGACCCTCTACGGCAGGGTGGAGCGGGGGCACCGACTCACGGTCCTCCGGGAGGACGACGGGCGAACCCTCATTCCGCTGGTGAGCGCCTGACCACCGGGGCCTGCACCTCGAGCGGCGTCACCATCCAGCGTCGTCGGGCTCATCGAGCAGGTGGGCCGCCTTCTCCACGGCTCGGCGCGCTCGGGTGAGCCTCCGCTCGTCGACGGGCAACTCGGTTCCCCCTGCGTCTATCGAATCGCGTAGGCGCAGTAGGGCCAGGTCGGCCAACTCCTCGGAGATGGCCTTCAGCCGGGCTCGAATCTCGGCGAACTCACCGGCCATGGCGATCCTCCAGGGCCTCTGCGACGATTTCCATTGGGTGCCTTACTTCCACTCCGGCAGCCGCGAGGTACATGGCGCAGCCGGGGTTGGCGCTGATCACCGTACGGGCACCTGACCGCTCGAAGGCACGGCCGATCGAAGCCAACTTCCGCTCACGCACCCCACCGGCCAGTTCCGGCTCCAACATCTGGAACGCCCCACCCGCCCCACAGCAGAGCCCCTCGTCGTCCAGCTCGACGAGCGTGGCGTATGGCCCCACAACTTCACGGACCGCTCCGTGGACCCCCTGGGCGTGCCGCAGGTGGCACGGGTCCTGGACCACGATCGGTTGGCCAACCAGCCCGGACGGCTCCGGCAGCAGTTCCGCATTGGCAGCCAGCCATTCGTGCACGTCGAACACCCTCTCAGCAAAGGCGACCGCCGCCGGCGTCCCCAGCAGTCCCCCGTAGCGCTTCAACGCGGCGCCGCAGCCCGCCGAATCCACGAGGATGGGTCGGTCCCCCGGCAGAGCAGCCATGACCGCCTCGGCTCTCCTCATCGCCTCCCCCCGCAGGCCGGCGTGCCCGTGCAGCGCCCCACAGCACCCCACGGCTTCCCCGGTCCGTTCGACGCTGCGGCCTCCCGCCACCAGGACATCCACCACGGCGTCGTGGATCTCCGGCTGGCAAGCATCCATCACGCAACCCGTGAAGAGCAGAACATCACCACCGGGCGTCGAGCGGCGTTGTCCGCCTCCCAGGGGAAGCCGGGCCGGGAAGAGGCCGCTACGGGGGACCAGGCCCAGCCGCTGGAGCACGGCGAGTGTCCGCACCCCCCAGTGCAGGAGACGGGGTCGGCCCAGCAGCCGGAGACCGAGCCTCAGCCTCAGGGGCGCCGGACGGTCACTGGACATGACCTCACGGGTCGTGGTGATGAGCTCCTCGAATGGCACCCCGGAAGGGCACGCCGTCTCGCAACCCAGGCACTGCACGCAGGTCGACATGGCCTCCAGCCACTCGTCGTCCATGGGAGCGCCGTCCAACTCCGCTGCCGCCATCAACGAGATGCGACCACGAGGCGAGCGGCTCTCGTCACCGGTCACCCGGTACGTGGGACAGTGCGGCAAGCAGAGGCCGCACTGCACGCAGGCCGCAAGGGAGTCACCCGACAGGCCGAGAGGTCCGGGAACGTTCATGCCGCCACCCGGTAGGGATCCCGGCCGGGGTTCAGCCGACCCGAAGGATCGAATGACGCCCGCATTCGGCCCGCCAACCGGCGGACGCCGTCGGGCACCGTTGGTGGCCCTCCGTCGTCTGCCTGGTGGACCACACCGGATCCGACCTCGAGTACCCCGCCACTGGGCAGCCGCCCGGTCCAGCGGCCCCGACCGGGGGGAAGCACCGGCGGTTCCGTCGCGGTCAACCCGAGGAGGGCCAGCCGCCCTGCCGTCTCGTCCACGTCCTCGCCGTGTCCCTCGAGGAGCACCGACGTCCGCACACCATCCCAGAGCACACAGGACGGCCGGTAGGTCGCGTCCAGTACCCGTTCCGGTTCCGCCTCACCGACCAGCCAGAGAGACCGGGCCGGCACGGGACGGGTGCGCAGAATCACCCGCCCCACCAGGGCCAGGGTTCCCAGAGATCCGACCAGGAGGCGGCACAGGTCATAGCCGGTCACGTTCTTCACGGTGGGGCCACCGGCGGTGAAGGCCACGCCGTCAGCGCCCACGCAGTCCGCCTGGAGAAGCACGTCGGCGATCGTCCCCACACGGCGTCGACGCATGGCGCTGCGACCAACCATCAGGACACCACCCACTGTCGCTCCAGACGGGCCTTTCATGCCGACCTCCAGGCCATGGATCACCAACTCGCCGGCCAGGTCCGACAGGGCCGTTCCAGCCCCGACCATGACCGTCATCTCAGCAGGATCCAAGGCCACTATCCCGACGGGAGCCGACACCTCCCTGGCTCCGTCCGGCCCGCCCCCAACTTCCCAACGGGTACCGCCACCGCGGACGCAGACCGCTCCGGAGTCTCCCACGTCGGACTGAAAGGCGACCATGCACGCATCCCCGGCGCTCATACCCATGCCCCGTCCGGTAGGCGTCCGAGGCTGGTCACGTGACCGCAGGAGGCTCCGGTCGGCAGGACCTTGGCCGGATTGGCACGGCCCACCGGGTCGAACGCAGACCGGAGGCGCTGCTGGGCCTCCAGGTCGGCGGGGCTGAACTGCAGTGACATGAAGCGCTTCTTCTCCAGCCCTATGCCGTGTTCACCGGACAGAACCCCACCGGCGGCCACCGAGACACGCACTATCTCCTCGCCGGCAGCGAGGACCCGTTCCATCACCCCCGCCTCCCGTGCATCGAACAGGAGTAAAGGGTGGAGGTTCCCGTCTCCCGCATGGAACACGTTCATCACGATGAGGTCCTGCTCCTCCACGATCTCGTAGATGCGCTGGACCACCTCAGCCAGCTTCGTCCTGGGTATGACCGTGTCGTTCAGGTAGTAGTCGGGCTTGATGACGGCGATGGCCCCGAAGGCGCTCTTGCGCCCCTTCCAGATGCGTTCCCTCTCCCCCTCCTCGGCCGCAACCCGTACCGACCGCGCCCCGTGGACACGGGCCAGCTCCTTGATCTGTCGGATCTCGTCGGCCACTCCGGATGGCTGGCCATCCAACTCGACGATGAGCACGGCGGCGGCATCTGTCGGGTAGCCGGCGTTCACGAAGGGCTCGACGGCCTCCACCACCCGCTGGTCCATCATCTCGAGGGCCGCCGGGATCATCCCCGCGGCGATGATGGCACTGACCGTCTCTGCAGCCGCGCCGACGCTCATGAAGTCGAGGAGCAGGGTCGCCACATCCGGCGGATCCTCGGTGAGGCGCACGCAGATCCGCGTCGCTATCCCGAGGGTTCCCTCCCCGCCCACGAACGCCCCGCGCAGGTCGTAGCCCACCGAGTCGCCCTCCTCCTCTCCCAGCACCACGACCTCTCCATCAGGCAGGACCACCTCCACGGCGAGAACGTGGGCGCTGGTCACCCCGTACAGCAGGCAGTGCGGGCCCCCGGAGTTGTTGGCCACGTTCCCCCCGATCGTGCAGGACTGCTGGCTGGAGGGGTCCGGGGCGAAGTGGAGGCCGGTCCCGGAGAGGTGACGGCTGAGGTCGAGGTTCACTACCCCCGGTTCCACCCAGGCCAGGCGGCGGGACACGTCCACCTCCAGGATCCGGTCCATCCGGGTGAGCACGACCATGACCGGCTCGTCGCAGGGCACTGCCCCGCCCGCCAACCCGGTTCCGGCACCGCGGGCCACGAAGTCTCGTCCGTGTGCAAGCGCAGCCACCACGCACGCCGATACCTCTTCGGTGGTCTCGGGAAAGCAGACCACACCGACCCGTCCGCCACGGATCACCGAGGCATCACGGCTGTAGAGCCGACGGGCACCATCGCCGGTCTGGACCCGCTGCGCGTCAAGGGCGGAGATGAGGGCGCTGAGCAGGGGATCCCGTGTTCGTCCAGACATCCGTCGCATGGGACCAGTCTGCCGCCTGGCCGGTGCGGCGACTGACCGGCCGGATCCTGACGGATATAGGAGGATCCATTCCTGTCAGGGTGTAGGAAGAACCGCGTGAATCGGCTCCGCACCATCGCCACCCGTGGCGACACCCCGGTGCTGGCGCTGTCCATCGCCACCGGAGCCATCGTAGCGATCGTCATCGCCGGCTTCGAATACCTCTCCGACACCGTCCTGCTGGACAGGGTCCTGCACCGCCCGCTCTGGCAGATCGCCCTGGCACCCGCCCTGGGCCTGATCCTTGCGAGCCTGATCCTGCGCTACGCAGGGCGCTCCATGTCGTCATCCACATCGGACGAGTTCAATAGGGCATTCCACGAACGGTCTCCGCACCTCCCCCTCCGGGACCTTCCGCTCAAGTTGCTGGCCGGACTCACGACCATAGGACTGGGAGGCGCTCTCGGCCTGGAGGGCCCCTCCATCTACGCCGGGTCCTCCATCGGCTTGGCGATGAGGGGTCGCTTCCGTCGATGGTTGCGGCGCGACGACGTCAAGATCCTTCTCACCGCCGGGGCGGCCGCCGGCGTGGCGGCCGTATTCAAGGCACCGGCCACCGGCGTGCTCTTCGCCCTGGAGGCCCCGTATCGCGACGACGTGAACCGTCGGGCCCTCCTTCCCTCCCTGCTGGCGGCGGCAACCAGCTACGTCGTCTACGTGAACCTCATAGGCCACGAGTCGGTCATCCCGTTCCTGAACGATCCACTGAACCGGATCGGGCTGAACGTGAAGGAACTGTCCATCGCCTCGTCCGAGAGGATCGTCTGGTTCGAGGCTTCCGACCTGGCCGACCTGTTCACCGCCGTCCAGGTGAACGACGTGTTCGGAGCCCTCCTGCTGGGCATCTTCGCCGGCCTGGGTGGCCGCTCGATGGCATGGCTGGCCCGGTGGGCAAAGACGCAGTCCAGGACCGACCATTTCGTCCGACGTTCCCTGCTTGGAGGCGCCGCCCTGGCCGGCCTGGTCTTCGCATCCGACTTCCTCTTCGACGCTCCCCTCACGATCGGTCCCGGATTCGAGGCGATGGACTGGGTCGTCAACCCGTCCAACGGGCTCGGGTTGATAGCGCTCCTGTTCGGGCTGCGGCTGGCGGCCACCATCATCACCCTGGCTGCCGGTGGCGTTGGAGGACTCTTCATCCCCCTGGCCGTGCAGGGCGTCATCCTGGGACAGTTCACCGGGCAGATCCTGGGGTCGGACAGGCCAGGCCTCTATCCGACGCTGGGCCTTGCGGCCTTCCTGGGTGCCGGCTACCGCGCACCCATCTCGGCCGTGATGTTCGTGGCCGAGTCGACAGGTGGGGCCTTCGTGGTCCCGGCGCTCGTGGCCGCCGCGGTCAGCCAGTTGGTGGCGGGGAAGTGGTCGGTGGCGGAACACCAGCACAGCGTCCGTCTCGGACACCTGGAACGTAGGTTCACCCTGCCGGTGACCTCCGCCCTGGATACCGACGTCATGACGGTGCCCCCTGATGCCACCGTGGCCGAGTTCATGTACCTGCACGTGCTGGGCCGACGTGAGCGGTCCGTGGCGGTAGTCGATGGAAGCCTCTACCTCGGAATGATCAGCCTCACCGAGGTCTCCACCATCGAACGCTCGGCGTGGGACGACACCACCGTGGGATCACTCCTGTCCGAGGAGCAAATCTCGGCGCGACCCGGGTGGTCCCTGAGGGACACAGTCGTGGCCATGGAGAAGGCCGATGTGGACGTCCTCGCCGTGACCGATGCGGAGGGCGCCTTCATAGGCATGGTCTCGGCCGATGACATCCTGAAGTTGGACGAAATCCTGGACGAAACGGGCGGCTGAGCCACCGCCGGTCAGGCGGTCTCGGTGGATTCCTCCAGAGACTCCTCGAGTTCCTCGTCGCTTTCGTCTTCCGACCCGTCGATGGCCGGGGGATCCCGCTGGTCCTCCCGGTCCTCGATCTGGAGGCTGTCGAAGATCGAATCCAGGTCCAGGTCCTGGTTCTGCTTCAACGCCCTTGCTTCCTCGTAACGGCGGTGCCGGCCCTTTTTCACCGTGGACCCTCCAGGTCAAGTTTCGTCAACTAATCAGTCGCCCACCCTACCGACGGCGAAACACGAAGGTCGGGCACGGCCCTCGCCAGAGCGGCCTGCGCCGCTCAGGCCCCCCGAGGCTCCAGCAGCAGCCCACCACGTCCATCGAAGGCCAGGGACGCCCGACCGCTGAGAAGGTCGTCGACCGGGCCCCCGACGACCTCGTGCCGCCACCCACTGGTCATGCGGCAATCGTCGTCGCCCCGAACCAGGGCCTCGATGTCGCTACGGGTTCCAACCAACGTCGGATCCAGGTCCAGGTTGCGTGAGAGCTGTGCCACCCACGCCGAGACCAGGGTCACGCCAGCGCGGATGTCACGTCCACCACCCGACCGGTGGGGATCCAGTTGCACCGGTGGAAGGTCGCCGGCGACAGCCACGGCTGCGACTATCCCCTCGGCCACCGCACCCTTGTGGTGTCGCCCGTCGAGACCGCGTACCCCCTTCAGGTCCGCTACGGATCCCGGGACCCTCTGCGCCACAGCCACCACCCCCAGGTCCGGCAGGACATGACGGACCGGAATGTCCACCTCTGCGGCCCGTCGTTCACGCCAGGCGGCCACCGAGCGTGCGACGTCCCTCGCATGGCCCCTGAGCTGCCGTGCCTCCTTGATCCGCTGCCAGGCATCCTCCGGAACACGCCGCCCTCGCTCACGCTCGAGCATCTCCCGGCACTCCTGTTCCGCCCACGCCAGTCGGCCGTCAGCGGACAGCCTGGCGACCTGGCGGTCATGGATCTCAAGCAGGTTGGCCACGTCAGAGGCCGCATAGTCCATCTGCGAACGGGTCAACGGTCGCGCCAGCCAGTCGGTGAGGCGGTCCCCCTTTGGTAGTTGGAGTCCGAGTTCCCGTTCGTGGAGCGAAGCAAGGGATGGCGAGGACATACCCATGAAGCCGGCCGCCAACTGCGTGTCAAAGAGGTTCAACGGCACTGCCCCGCAGACCCGGTCGAACACCTCGAGGTCCTGACCGGCGGCATGCATCACCACAAGGAGGTCGGACTGGACCAGACCGGCCAGAGCCGCCAGGTCCAGCTCCAGCGGATCCGCCAGGACCAGGCCGCCCTCCCAGGCGATCTGGATCAGGGCGACCTTCGGAAAATAGGTCTTCTCGCGGTGGAACTCGGTATCGACCGCTATTCGTTGCTGACCGGCGAGGGTCCCGATCAGGTCCTCAAACTCAGCCTGTTCGACGACCAGGCGATACGTCGGATCGGGTCGCCCGGTCAGGCCGGACTCCCCGACTCGGTGGGTAGGCCGGCATCCACCCACGCCGTCGTTCCTCCGGCCACGTTGACGGCATCGCGTCCCTCGGTCCGAAGGAACTCGGCCGCCGCCATGCTCCGACCGCCCTTGGCGCAGATCACGAAGAAGGTGCCCTCGGCGGGTACGTCATCGAGGCGTTCCGGCACGCTCTGGAGGGGCACGAGGATTCCACCCGGCACCCGGACCTGGTCGTACTCATCGGGCTCCCTGACGTCCACGAGCGTCGCCCCGGCAGCCAGCCGGCGCTCCAACTCATCCACATCGATCTCCGGCACGTCCACGTTCCACTCCCGGATCAGGTTCCCCATCCCAGCCGTCGCGCACCCTACAGGCCTGCCCGGCCCGACTCGTCCAGGTCCTCGGGGCTGTCCACGTCGCGCAGGGAGAGTGGATCCAGGCCGGCCACCTCCACGACCGGCAGGTCGCCCAGGGCCATTCGAGGCGCCCGCTCCCCCGCAGCGAAGGCACCCTCCAGCAGGGCCATGGCCGAAACGGGCCAGCAGGCATGCATCCACTGCCTTCGGCCCTCCAGCACCGGCACGATGACCGCTGGTACCTCAGCGACGGCCTCCAGCAAGGCGCCCACGCTCGCCGCGGAGGCTCGTGGGAGGTCACACGAGAGGACCACCAGGTGGTCGCAATGCCCACGGAAGTGGTGGAAGGCCGTGAGGATTCCCCCCAAAGGCCCGTCGCCCGGATACAGGTCCGGAACACACTTCAGCCCGAGGTTCCGGAGGCCATCAACGTCTCCACCCACAACGACTACTCCGGCGTCCACTACCTCATCCAGAACCCCGGCTACGGAAGCCACCAACGGAACTCCAGCAACCTCTAGGAAGGCCTTGTCACGGCCCATCCTCCGGCTGGAACCACCCGCCAGTACCGCACCACCCACGGTGCCGAGTATCGGCCCTGTCACCTTGTGGGCTCAGCCCGGCCCAGCGGACGGGGCATCCACTGGGGGCCAGGCGGGATCCAGTTGACGAAGGAACAACTCGCAACGCTCCTCCTCGTCGGTCTCCCCGATCTCCCCGGCTGTCCGGGCCAGGCCGGCAACGGCACTCAGGAACCCCCGGTTGGTCGGGTGATCCCACCTGACGTAACCCGATCCCCGCCATCCGCTCTGCCGCAGGGTGTCCAGGCCCCGGTGGTACGCGACGCGGTAGGAGGCGTAGGACTCGATCGTGTCGCGGCCGAGGTCACCCAGCAGCACCCAGGCGCCCAGGTGGCGGGGCCACCTGGTGACGACCGCAGCGACAGCCGCCCGACGGTCGGGCACCTGCAACTGGGCGGCGATGCCCAGGAGGTCATCGGCCTCGGCAGGTTCGGGGCCCAGGATCGTCTCCGGTGGGCCGCTGCCGGAAAGGTTGACCGATCTGTCCATCGTCATGGCGGTCGAGGCTACCCCGGCCCTGTAGCCAGCGACCTGGGCGCTAGCCTCGGCCGGTGCCCACCGAGTTCCTGGACCGCTTCGAGGTGCCGGAGCTCCTCCGACTACCGGCCTGGGCGGATCCCCAGGTTGTCCGATCCGCCTCCACCGTGGCGATCGTCGTATCCCTGATCGCCCTGGTCCTGGCCATCCGGATCATCCGACGACTGCTCCTGAGGGCGGTGGTGGTGGTGGTGCTGGCGGCCCTGTCCATCGGGCTATGGGAACAGCGGGCCAACCTTGCGGACTGCGCCGTCGACTGTTCCTGCGCCGTGTTCGGACAACCCCTGGTGGTCCCCGCCGAGCTGAACCCCAACTGCACCGCCGCCTGATCGGGCGGCCAGCCTCAGGCCTCGGGCACCCGCTCGATCCTCAGTACGTTCGTGGACCGGGACCGGATGTCTGTCCCGGCCAGGATTCCCACTAGTTCACCGGCGGCCACGTCGCCCTGGTCCCGGGCCGCCACCAGGGCTGCTGCCACACGAAGGGCGATGTCTCCCTGCTCAGGAAGGTACAGCGGCTCGGTCCCCCAACTGAGCGTCAGTTGGCGGACCGTCCTCTCATTGGCACTCAGGCCGAGGATGCGTGCCGAAGGTCGGAATCGGGCCATAGAACGGATGGTGAAGCCACTACCCGAGATGCACAGGATGGTCTGGATGCCCAGCTCGTCGATGGCACGCGCCGTGGCCTGGGTCATCGCATCGGTGATGGAGGAGTCCGGATCGTCCGTGTCCGTCATTCGCAGATCGGATAACTCGGCCATCCAGCCTCGATGGTCAAATGCACGATCGGCCCTCTCGGCGATGCGTGCCATGGTCTCGACCACGTTCACCGGATCCACGCCTATGGCCGTCTCCCCCGACAACATCACGGCACTGGATCCGTCCCATACGGCGTTGGCCACATCGGATACCTCGGCCCTTGTCGGCTCGGGGTTCGTCACCATCGTCTCGAGCATCTGGGTGGCGGTGATCGCCGGTCGACCCAGGGCGATGCACTGCTTGATGATCTCCTTCTGGAGGACCGGCAACTCCTCGATGTTGCACTCGCTCCCGAGGTCGCCGCGGGCGACCATCACCGCTCCCGAGGCCGCGATGATCGCAGGCAGGTCGTCGATGGCCGCCCTCGTTTCGATCTTGGCGACCACGAGCGGTCCCTCCGGGTGCGGCGCCACCGGCAACCGGGCCAAGTCCTCGGCGGACCGGACGAACGAAAGGGCGATCATGTCCACGTCGAGTTCCACGAACCGCTCGACGGCCCTCAGGTCCTCCTCGGTGGGGGCCCTCATGGACAGGCGGTCCGACGGAATGTGCAGGCCCGGTCTCCCGTTCAGGACGCCTCCGTGTGCCACGCGCGCTGTCAGTCGATCACTGTCGGCATCCAGGATCTCAAGGATCACCCGCCCGTCGCCCATGCTGAGACGGTCACCGGGCTCCACGTCGGCGAGCAGGCCTTCGTAGTCCACCTCGATGTCGGACGCATCGCTCCGGATACTCCCGATACGCAGCTTCACCTGGGTGTCCTCGACAAGGGCCACCGGATCGGTTCCGAACGTAGCTGCCCTGATCTTGGGCCCGGGCAGGTCCACGAGGATGCCCACGTAGCGTCCCTCAAGGGCCGCTATGCGGCGGATGTCGGCCATCCGGGCTGCCGCCTCGTCGATCGTGTTGTGGGCCAGGCCCAGCCGTGCCACGTCCATTCCGGCACGGATCAATCCGCAGATGGTCGCCTCGTCCTCGGAGGCGGGTCCGATGGTGGCGATGATCTTGGTGCGACGGGCCATCGGCCCACGATACCGATCAGGCGGCGGTACGCCCCGGGAGCGGAGCCACCGGTGCCGGCTGGAGCGGGCGCCCGTCACCTCCCCGGGGCACTACCGTCGCGGCGATGCCCCAGCCGGTGCGCCACCCCTACCTGGACCATCCGGGGACCCTCGCCTTCGCCCACCGTGGCGGCACCGAGGCACACCCGGAGAACAGCCTGGCCGCATTCCGCCACGCTGTGGACCTCGGCTTCGCCTACCTGGAGACCGACGTCCACGCCACCGCCGACGGGATGGTCATCGCCTTCCACGACGTCGCCCTGGACCGTGTCACCGACCGGGCAGGTCGCATCTCCGAGTTGTCCTGGGCTGAGGTGGCCGAGGCCCGTATAGACGGCACCGAACCCATCCCGCTACTGGGGGACCTGTTCTCCTCCTTCCCTGGCGTGAAGATCAACATCGATCCGAAGGACGACAGCGTGGTCGCCCCGCTGGCCGCCGTCCTGAGGGACCATGATGCCCTAGACCGCGTCTGCCTCGGTTCCTTCTCCGACCGACGCCTCCGGCGTTGCCGGGACCTGCTGGGGGCGGAACTCTGCACGTCGGCCGGACCCCTGGCCGTCTCCCGGGTCCGACTTTCCAGCCTCGGGTTGCCCACGGGCCGACCGTCAGCCGAGTGCCTCCAGGTTCCGGTACGGCAGGGACGCATCCCGCTCGTGGACCGCCGATTTGTGGGCCATGCCCACGACCGGGGCCTCCAGGTCCACGTCTGGACCATTGACGACCCCGCCGAGATGCACAGGCTCCTGGACCTCGGGGTAGATGGGATCATGACCGACCAGCCGAGCCTGCTCAGGTCCGTCCTGATCGATCGAGAGGACTGGGTGGCCTGACCGGGGCG